>DATJAV010000028.1:0-17683 GCA_035515835.1 Allostellaceae bacterium | reverse complement strand
CCGTAGCGATTGGGGATACCATGAGGAAGGCAGCCGTCACCGTGATCAGCGCTGCGACCCCCGAGAGCCCTTGACCCAAGCGAATTGCCTTCAGCCTAATCGTCCCCCTCATCTTCAAGCCGTATCCTTAGAGCTCGCTCGCGTTGCTCGGCTTCCCAGGCCCGCTGCTCAGCATCCTCAGCACGAGCATTTGCATCATCGATCTGTCTTTGTCGGGCCACTGCGTGAGCACCACAGTCCTCCAAAGAGAGCCCACGATCGATCGCCTCTTCCACAGTCGCCTGGTAATTTACTTGCCAGCCGAACCCGGGCTTTCTGGAAACGAGCTTACAAACCTGGTCATCGGTCATTCGCGAAAGCTGCTGTTGGTATGTGGTGCAACTCGCCACTGCCAGAGCTGCGAGAACCAGGCAAAGTGCGCGTCTCGTCATCGGTTCCTCCCCTGAGGCTGATTTGATTCCATACTATCCCAAGTTGGGATAATCCCAAACTGGCATTAGGCGCCGTCGAGCCTCACACCGGCTTGAAGCGTCGGGATGCCCAAATCCGCTTTCTCACGCGAGTACAGGAGATTCTGTGCCCTGCTCCTGGAGGAGCGAAAGGCTGCTCACCTGACGCAGACCGCTGTCGCTCGGAGGCTACGAAAGCCGCAGTCCTATGTCTCGAAGTATGAGGCGGGGGAGCGACGGCTTGATGTCGTCGAGTTTCTCCATATCGCCCGGGCAATCGGGTTCGACCCTGGGGGCCTCTTGGAGAAGCTAGCTGAGTGAGGGGTTAGGTGAAGTGGTGTACACCCCCATCCGAATTCCGAGCCTGAGACTGTGTACGCAAATCTTAGACGGGGCTATGGCCCCTGCCTGGGGTGGTCTGAACAAGCCGGAGGATCGGCGGCAGTACCCAAACGAGCGCGCCTTAGTTTTCTGATGTAACTTCGAGCGGCGTGCAGACTCGGTGGTCGATAAGGCACAACGAGCCACTCTCGTGATGCCGCCGTGATGCCGCGCGATGAATTTCAGAGTAGCCCCAGAGTCAGCGCGTGTGGTAACCTCTTGATAAGTCTGGTGGGTGCAGCAGGACTCGAACCTGCGACCCGCTGATTAAGAGTCAGCTGCTCTACCAACTGAGCTATGCACCCCCGCGGCGGGGAGGCGCGTATATATCAAAGGCCGTTCGAATTGTCGAGAACGCCGCACCTAAGAGATCGGCACCTCGCAGCCCGCCGGCGAGGACTGCTCTTCGCTGCCGGCAAGCTTCGCTGGTGCCGTGACGCCGACGTCGCCGGTGTCGACGGAGAAGAAGAGCTCGGCATGGTGGGATAGGTGGGCGGGATCAGGGCGGGACTGCTTTACGTCAGCTCTCGCCCTCGCCGGTGCGGCCGATGCGCGTATCGCGGTAGACATAGACGCTCATCATCAGGCCCATGCCGAACATCACCGTCAGCATCGCCGTGCCGCCATAGGAGATGAGCGGCAGGGGCACGCCGACCACGGGGATGAGGCCCATCACCATCGCCGTGTTGATGAAGACGTAGAGGAAGAAATTGACCGTGAGGCCGAGCGCCAGCAGGCGGCCGAACTGGTTGCGGCAGCGGAAGGCGATGGCAAAGCCGTAGATGAAAACGAGCGTGTAGAGCGCGAGCAGTACCAGCCCGCCGACCAAACCCCATTCCTCGGCGAGCATGGTGAAGATGAAATCGGTCTGCCGCTCCGGCAGGAACGAGAGATGGGCCTGCGTACCCTGCATGAAGCCCTTGCCGAAGACGCCGCCCGAGCCGATGGCGATCTTGGACTGCACGCTGTGATAGCCCGCGCCCAAGGGGTCGCTCTCGGGATCGAGGAAGGTATAGATGCGGTTCTTCTGGTAATCCCTGAGGAAGCGCCAGGCGACCGGCACCGCCGCCGCGGCGCCGGAGAGCACCAGCGCGAACTTCCACCAGCGCACGCCGGCGATGAAGAACATGGCGCCGCCCGCGAGCACCAGCACCATCGTCGTGCCGAGATCGGGCTGCTTCAGCACGAGCACCGCCGGCGCCAGCACCAGCAGCGTCGGCACGATCAAGAGCCACCAGCGACCGATCTCCTCGGGCGTGATGCTGTGAAAATAGCGCGCCAGCACCAGGATCAGGGAAATCTTCATCAACTCCGACGGCTGCAACTGGACGAACCACAAATCGATCCAGCGCTGGGCGCCCATGCCTTGGTGTCCATGCACCATGACGACGATGAGAAGCAGGAACGATATGGCGTAGAGGTAGTAGGCGACCCTGAGCCAAAAGCGGACGTCGACCATCGCCACGCCGAGCATGATGACGACGGCGACGACGTAGCGGATCGCCTGCTTGCCCGCCCAAGGCTGCCAGCTGCCGTTGGCGGCGGAATAGAGCATGGCGAAACCGATCCCGGCGATGACGGTGAGCAGCACCACCAAGCCCCAGTTGATGCTGCGGAGCTTCTCGGCGAGGCTCAGTTGCGGGCGGCCGAAATCGGTGGCTTGGTAGAGGCTCATGGGGGCTACTGCTGCGCCACCGTCTCGGCGCCGAACGGCGTCTCCGGCACCTTGCGTGCGGGATCGCGCTTCTGCGCCTCCAGCAGCACCTCGCTGGCGATCGGCGCCGCGACCGCACCGCCTTCGCCGCCGCTGGCCCCGCCGTGCTCGACCACGACGGCGCAGACATAGCGCGGCGCCGAAACGGGCGCGAAGCCGATGAAGAGAGCGTGATCGCGGTCTTTCCACGGCACGCTTGCGCCGGTGAGATGGCCGTGGAGCCGCTCCGCCTCGCTGTAATGATGGACCTGCGCCGTGCCGGTCTTCCCGCCCATCATCATGGCCGGATCCTTGATCCGCGCGTTATAGGCCGTGCCGTGGGGCTCGTTGACGACGCCGACCATGCCGTCGAGCACCGCGCGCAAATGCGCGGCCTGAACGCCGATCGGCGCAAAATCGTCAGCGACCGCGGTGGCAATCGGACTGGCCGGCGTCATCACGCCTTGCTTGCGCAAGAGGCGCGGGACCACGGCGCGCGCCGTCACGAGCCGCGCCGCATAGATCGCCAGCTGCAACGGCGTCACCGAGACGAAGCTTTGGCCGATGCCGCAGCTGATCGTTTCGCCGCGTTGCCAAGAGACGCCCGTGGTCGCCTTCTTCCAGGCGGCCGTCGGGATGAGACCGGTCTTCTCGCCGGGGATATCGATGTCGAGCTTGACGCCGAGGCCGAAACGGTTGGCCATCTCCGCGATGCGATCGATGCCGAGGAGATCGGCGCAATGATAGAAGAAGACGTCGCACGATTCGCGAATGGCGCGGTGCAGCGAGATCGAGCCGTGACCGCCCTTTTTCCAGCAATGCCAGACGGAATTGCCGAGCTCGAAGGTGCCGGGGCAGAAGAACTCGGTCTCCGGCGTGATGGCGCCCTTTTCGAGCGCGGTCGTGGCGACGAGCGGCTTGAATGTCGATCCCGGCGCGTAGGTGCCGCTGATCGGCTTGTCGTTGAGCGGCCTTTCGGGATCGGAGACGAGCTGCTGCCAGGCGGCGGCCGAGAGCCCCGAGGCGAAAGCGGAGGGATCGAAACCCGGTGTCGACGCCAGCACCAGCACCTCGCCGGTCCAGGCGTCGAGCAACACGCAGGAGGCGCTGCCTTGAGCCGCGCAGCGTTTCACGGCAAGATCCTGGAGCGCCATGTCGATCGACAGCGCAATATCCTGCCCCGGTACGCCGTCATCGCGCGTCAACTCGCGCACGACGCGGCCGAAGGCATTGACCTCGACCTGGCTGGTGCCGGCGCTGCCGCGCAGCTCCAGATCATAGGCCTTCTCGATGCCGTCTTTGCCGTTGCGGAAGCCGGGCAGCTCCAGCAGCGGATCGTCGCCCAGCGACTGGAGCTCCTCCTCCGACACTGCGCCGACATAGCCCAGCGCATGCGCCACGCTCCCACCGAAGGGATAGAACCGGGTCAGCCCTTGCTCGATCGAGACGCCGGGCAGGTCCGGGGTATTAACCTCGATGCGCGCCATCTCGTCCCAGGTCACGTTCTCGCGGATCGTCACGGGAACGAAACGATGCTTCCTCTGGACGTCGCGCCGCACGCGATGGCGGTCGGCGTC
The DNA here is from genome assembly GCA_035515835.1 of Allostellaceae bacterium. GTDB lineage: Bacteria > Pseudomonadota > Alphaproteobacteria > ATCC43930 > CGMCC-115725 > DAHUYF01. Next base: position 13,583 of record DATJAV010000028.1, on the reverse strand, counting down.
GCTGACCGGAATGAGCGTCGCCACCGCGTCGAGCGTCGATTCGATGTCTCCCGCTTGCTCGGCCACGAGCACGACGCGATATGTCGGCTGATTGTCGGCAAGCACCACGTTGAAGCGATCGAAGACGCGGCCGCGCGGCGGTGCCAACAGGCGGATGCTGATCCGATTGTCGTCGGCGAGCGTGACGTAGCGGTCGGCCTGCACGACCTGAAGGTAGTACATGCGCGCGGCGAGCGTGCCGAGCAGCGCCACCTGCGCACCGCCGAGCAGCATGGCACGGCGGGTGAGGAGCTTGGTGCGGTCTTGCTCGCGCTTCATGTCAGCTCCGCGCCAGGAAGCCGCGCTGGGCGCGGGTCAGCACATAGCTGCCGAACGGGAAGGTCGCGATGGTGAGCACCGCCTCGAAGAGGAAGGGGCGAAGGCCCAGCACGTGGCCGCTGAGCAGGCTCACCGCCCCCCATTCGAAGGCGATGACGCCGGCGGCGGTGAGCAGGAACCCCGCCCAGAGCAGGGGGAAGAGACGATCGACGAAGAGGCGGCGCACGCTCATGAGCGCCGCTTGCGCCAGCAGCAGCGAGAGCGCCGAGATGCCGACATAAGTGGTGGCATTCATGAAATCGAGCAGCAAGCCCAGCACGAACACCGCGAGCGGCGGCAGCAGCTCCGGACGATAGATCGTCCAGTGATAGACCGCCATCAGCGCGAAGGCCGGCGCCACCACGGCGAAGCCCGGAATATGCAACGGCAGGACCGAGACGAAGACGAAGATCAGCGTCGTCAGAAACGGCACCAGATTGGCGGGAAAGCTGTCGACCTCGCGCTGGAAGAGCGCCATGGCACCGCTCACCGAAGCGCGTCGGGATCGGCGACCCTGGCGGCCCGCGACGGTTTGGGCAGTGGTATGGCGTTCTGGGGCAACATGCCGCCGATGCCGAAATCGACGACCTGCACGTAGTCGAGCCGAGCCAGTTCGGCGAAGGGCTCGATGCGGACGATGCCGCCCTGGACCGAGGCGACCACGCCGACCGGCAGCCCGGGCGGGAAGACGCCGCCGGAGCCTGCGGTGACGATGCGATCGCCGACCTTCGCCGTGACATTGGCGGGAAGATAGAGAAGCCGCGGCTGATCGGAATTGTCGCCGGCCATCACCGCGCGCTCGCGCGAGGCTTCGAACATGACGGGGATGTGCGAGTTGAGGTCGGTCAGCAGCAGCACGCGAGCGGTGCGGTCGCCGACTTCGGCGACGCGCCCGACCAGCCCTTCGCCGGTCGTCGCCGCTTGGCCGCGCGCGACGCCATCGCCGTTGCCGACATTGACCAGGACGTTCCGGGCAAAGGCGCCGCCGGAATTGGCGATGACTTGCCCCGTGATCAAATGCGCGGCCGCTTCCGGCTTCAGCTTGGTGATGCGGCGCAGCTCGGCGTTCTCCGCCTCGAGCCGGCGCGCCACTTCCTGCCATTGCAGCAGGCGGGCATTCTCGAGGCGCAAGCGCTCATTCTCGCTATAGACGTCGAACATCCCCTCGACGTGCCGCACGCCCGAGGCGACGCTCGATACGGGTTGCCCGATCACTTCGAGCACCGGCGCCGTCACATCGGCGAGGGCGACGCGAATGCGGTCAAAGAGAAGCACATCGGCCTTGCCGAGGAGAATGAAGGTCATCGAGAGGATGACCAGGAAGGGTACGGCCAGCCGTTGAGCCGCTGCCCGGAGGGATGTGAGCCTGTCGACCGTGCCTACCCGCTCTCTCACTCGCCCGCTCCACCCGACCGGCCCCGCCCGCCCGGCCTCGCCCGCAATCAACCCACAGTTTAATACCGAAAAGGCCTATTAGTACATACTGATCAAGACGTTTTTTAGGGTCTTCATCTCTTCGAGTGCCCTTCCGGTACCCAATGCTACGCAGGAGAGTGGATCATCGGCAATCGACACGGGCAAGCCGGTGGCGTGGCGCAGCACATAGTCGAGATTGCCCAAAAGCGCTCCACCCCCCGTAAGGACGATGCCTTTGTCGACGATATCGGCGGCGAGCTCCGGCGCGGTGTGCTCGAGCGCCACTTTGACCGCCTCGACGATGGCGCCCACCGGCTCGGCCAGGCTCTCGGCGATCTGCCGCTCGCTGATGACGATCTCCTTGGGGACGCCGTTCATGAGGTCGCGCCCCTTGATCTCCATGACGCGTCCCTCGCCGTCTTCCGGCATGCAGGCCGAGCCGATCTCCTTCTTGATCCGCTCCGAGCTGCTTTCGCCCACCAGCAAGTTATGGTTGCGGCGGATATAGGCGATGATCGCCTCGTCCATCTTGTCGCCGCCGACGCGCACCGAGCGCGAATAGACGATGCCGCCCAGCGACAGCACCGCCACTTCGGTGGTGCCGCCGCCGATGTCGACGACCATGGAGCCCGTCGGCTCGGTCACCGGCAAGCCGGCGCCGATCGCCGCCGCCATCGGTTCCTCGATCAAGAAGACTTGGCTGGCGCCGGCGCTTTCCGCCGATTCCTGAATGGCGCGGCGCTCGACCGCAGTCGAGCCCGAGGGCACGCAGACGATGATCTTGGGACGCGCGAAGCTGCGGCGGTTGTGCACCTTGCGGATAAAGTGCTTGATCATCTCCTCCGCCACCTCGAAATCGGCGATGACGCCGTCGCGCAGCGGCCGGATCGCCTGGATGTTGCCGGGCGTGCGGCCCAGCATCATCTTGGCCTCGTCGCCGACCGCCAGCACTTGCTTGCGGCCCTTGACCTGGGCGATGGCGACGACCGAGGGCTCGTTGAGGACGATGCCGCGGCCTTTGACGTAGACCAGCGTATTCGCCGTGCCGAGGTCGATCGCCATGTCGGCGGAGAGCAGGCCCAGGAGATTTCCAAACATGTTCGTCTATTGATCCGCTGGTTGGGATTGCGAAAAAGTGGTTTTCCTCATGGGCCTCTTTGCGCTCAAGCCGTCGGCGCAGTCGCAAGCTCGCTCAAGGCGACGGCGACATCGCCGCGGTACGTGAAGCAGCGGCGACCCGGCGCCGAACGCATGGGATTCCGCCCGCTCTGTGGCTTGGTGCCGACCATCGCCGCTCGTCCCGCTGGCTTCCAGCCGCGCCCGGCCGGACCCGTTTACCATGCGCTTTTGGGTTTAATAATCCCTTAAAGTTAACGACCGAAAGCGCGGATATTCTTATCGCCTTTTTGCTGTCGCGCCGCAAGTAATATCCGTTAACGGATGACGCATCACAACTGCTCGAAAGCGTCACAAGGGACACGGCTCGTCGAGGCTCGTTCGCCGCGCCTCATCCCATCTCGCGTCTGGTCCAAACAGAACGGGAGATGAGGGGACGGAGGAGCGCGGCGCTATTGGCGCGATCAACCACTCGTTGCGTAGCGCCGCCGCGCGCCGCTATGGCGTCAGTTCTTCGTCTTGTCGACGAGGCGGTTCTGCGCGATCCACGGCATCATGGCGCGGAGCTTCTCGCCGACCTTCTCGACCTCGTGCTCGGCGCCGCGCCGGCGCATCGCCTTGAAGCTCGCCTGGCCCGCAGCGTTCTCGAGCACCCAATCGCGGGCGAAGCGGCCGGACTGGATGTCCTCGAGGACGCGCTTCATCTCGGCCTTCACCCCCTCGTTGATGATGCGGGGACCACGCGTGTAGTCGCCGTATTCGGCGGTGTTGGAGACGGAGTAGCGCATATTGGCGATGCCGCCCTCATACATGAGGTCGACGATGAGCTTCACCTCGTGGAGGCACTCGAAATAGGCCATCTCCGGCGCATAGCCCGCCCCGACCAGCGTCTCGTAGCCCGCCATGATGAGCGCGCTCAAGCCGCCGCACAGCACGCATTGCTCGCCGAACAGGTCGGTCTCGCATTCCTCCTTGAAAGTGGTCTCGATGACGCCGGCGCGGCCGCCGCCGATCGCCGAGGCGTAGGAGAGTGCGATCTCGAGCGCGTTGCCTGAGGGATTCTGGTCGACCGCGACGAGGCACGGGACGCCGCCCCCCCGCATGTATTCCGAGCGCACCGTGTGGCCCGGGCCCTTGGGCGCGATCATGAACACGTCCATGTCGGGCCGCGGCTCGACCAGCTTGAAATGGATGTTGAAGCCATGCGCGAAGGCCAGCGCCGTGTCCGGCCGCATGTTGGGCTTCAAGTCATCGGTATAGAGCTTCGCCTGCAGCTCGTCGGGGGTCAGCACCATCACCACGTCGGCCCATTTGGCGCCTTCGGCTGGGCTCATGACGTGGAACTTGGCGCCTTCCGCCTTCTTCGCCGAGGCCGAGCCCGGGCGCAGCGCCACCCGCACGTCCTTGACGCCGCTGTCGCGGAGATTGATGGCATGAGCATGGCCCTGGCTGCCATAGCCCACGACGAGCACCTTCTTGCTCTTGATCAGATTGACGTCGGCATCACGATCGTAATAGACGCGCATGGTGGTGCTCCCTTCCCTAAGACGAATGCTCAAAACCGCGCCGGGCCGCGCGAGATGGCGACGACGCCGGTGCGCGACACGTCGACGAGGCCCAAGGGCTCCATCAGATTGATGAAGGCGTTGAGCTTCTCCGTCGACCCCGTCATCTCGAAGACGAAGCTCTCGATCGTGCTGTCGATGACGCGGGCGCGGAAGATATCGGCGAGCCTCAGCGACTCGATGCGCTTCTCGCCGCTGCCCGCTACCTTGATGAGGGCGAGCTCGCGCTCGACATGGGGGCCCTCGGAGGTGAGGTCATGCACGGCATGGACCGGCACCAGGCGCGAGAGCTGCGCCTTGATCTGCTCGATGATCATCGGCGTGCCCGAGGTCACGACGGTGATGCGTGAAAGCGCGTTCTTGCGATCGGTCTCGGCGACCGTCAGGCTCTCGATGTTGTAGCCCCGCCCCGAGAACAGCCCGACGACGCGAGCGAGGATGCCGGGCTCGTTGTCGACGAGCACGGCGATGGTGTGCTTGGCGATCTCGCTCAAGGCTCTGCCATCCCTTGGCTGGCGGCGCGGCAGCCCCGCGCATCCCCGTCATCCCCCGTCATTCCCCGCATCCCCATTTCCTTACCGCCCACATCCCGACACTCCTCGAAAGAGGCCCGCCGCAACGCCAAACAAAGTAGCTGATCCCAGAGGCGGCTCAGACGAGGACCATGCCCTCTTCCGACACCGGACCGCTCGCCTTCTTATCGTCGGGGCCGAGCAGCATCTCGCTATGCGCCGCGCCCGAGGGGATCATCGGGAAGCAGTTCTCGGTCTGGTCGACGGCGACGTCGACGATGACCGCGCGGTCGACGGCCAGCATCTCGCGGATGGCGCGGTCGACGTCGCCCGGCGCCTCGACGCGCATTCCGACAGCGCCGAAGGCATCCGCCAGCTTGACGAAATCCGGCAGCGAAGCGGTGTAGCTCTCGCTGTAGCGGCCGCCATGCAGCAGCTCCTGCCACTGCCGCACCATGCCCATATACTGGTTGTTCAGAATGAACACCTTGACCGGCAGCCGGTATTGGCAGGCGGTCGACATCTCCTGGATGTTCATGAGGATCGAGGCCTCGCCGGCGATGTCGATGACGAGCGCCTCGGGATGGGCGATCTGCACGCCGATCGCCGCCGGGAGCCCGTAGCCCATGGTGCCGAGCCCGCCCGAAGTCATCCAATGGAACGGCGTCTCGAATTTGAAGAGCTGCGCCGCCCACATCTGATGCTGGCCGACCTCGGTTGTGATATAGGTGTCGCGGCCGCGGGTTGCGGCATAAAGCCGCTCGATCGCGTATTGCGGCTTGATCACCTTCTCCGATTGCACATAGGCGAGCGAGTTGCGCGAGCGCCAGCCGGCGATCGCCTTCCACCAAGGCGCTAGCGCTTCGCGGTCGGTCTTGAAGCGCTTGGCCTTGAGGGCGAGGATGAGCGCCTCCAGCACTTGCGCCGTGTCGCCGACGAGCGGCACGTCGACGCGAACATTCTTGTTGATCGAGGAGGGATCGATGTCGATGTGGATCTTCTTCGATCCCGGCGAGAAGGCGTTGATCCGCCCTGTGACCCGATCGTCGAAGCGCGAGCCCACCGCGATCATGAGGTCGCAGCCATGCATGGCGAGGTTCGATTCATAGGTGCCATGCATGCCGACGAGGCCGAGGAAGCGCTGGTCCGAGGCGGGGAAAGCGCCCAGCCCCATCAGCGTCAGCGTGCAGGGGAAATCCGTCATCTGCACCAGCTCCGCGAAAAGCTGGCAGGCGCGGGGGCCGGAATTGATGATGCCGCCGCCGCCATAGAAGAGCGGGCGCTTGGCCTTGGCGATGAGCGCCACCGCTTCCTCGATGCGCGCCGGGTCGGGCTTCATCTGCGGACGATAGGTCTTGTGCTGCACCGTTTCGGGACCGCGATAGGCCCCCATGGCGAAGAGGATGTCCTTCGGCAGGTCGACCACGACCGGTCCCGGTCGGCCGGTGCGCGCGACGTGAAATGCCTCGTGCATGGCGCGCGCCAACTCGTTCACGTCCTTGACCAGGTAGTTGTGCTTGGTGCAGGGGCGGGTGATGCCGGTGGTGTCGGCCTCCTGGAAGGCGTCGTTGCCGATGAGGTGCGTCGGCACCTGCCCGGTCAGGCAAACGATCGGCACGCTGTCCATCAGCGCGTCGGTGAGGCCGGTCACCGCATTGGTGGCACCGGGACCGCTGGTGACGAGAACGACGCCGACCTTGCCGGTCGAGCGGGCATAGCCTTCGGCGGCATGCACCGCACCCTGTTCGTGCCGCACCAGGATGTGCCGCACGTGGTTCTGCTTGAAGAGGGCGTCGTAGATCGGCAATACCGCACCGCCGGGATATCCGAAAATGACATCAACGCCCTGGTCGACCAGGGCCTTGATGACCATCTCCGCACCCGCCATGTGCTGCGTCGCCATGACACCTCTCCTGAAGCCTTAAAAAATCGCGCGGATCGAGGGACTTAGGGGTTACGCCCGGAGCCAGCGCCCGGCGCGAACGGGGCACCCTAGACAGCTAGCGGATAGCGGTCAACATAAACTGACGAATAAATGAAAATATTTCCGGCAGTAAACTTTCCGAAAATTGCGCATCGATGACATGCCTCCGTAGGCGCTCGGTCTCGGGCAGCTGATGGCGGAACCAGGTGTATTGCCGTTTGGCGTAGCGCCGCGTGGCTTGCTGCGCCGCAGCAATGGCCGCCTCGCGCGTGGACCTACCCGTCAGCAATTCGGCGAGCTCCGGCACCCCGACAGCCTTCATGGCCGGGAGGCTGGGATCGAGCTGCCGCGCCAGCAGCGCTTCCACCTCGGCGAGCGCGCCCTGCTTCATCATCTCTTGGAACCGCGCATCGCCAGCGGCATAGAGCGCCGCACGCGGCGGCAGCATCAGGATGGCCGCGGCCCTGAGCGCGAGCGGGGAGCCCCAGTCACGCTGCCAGTCCGAGAGCGGCCGCCCCGTCGCCGCCGCCACCTCATAGGCGCGGATGAGCCGCTGCCTATCGGCGGGGTCGAGCCGCTCCGCCGTCTCGGGGTCGAGCGCCGCCAGCGCCTCGCGAAACGCAGCGCCGCCCAGCCGCGTGTGGAGCGCCCGGGCCGCCTCCCGCGCTCCCGCCGAGACGGGAGGGATCGGCGCCAATCCCTCGAGCAGCGCCCGAAGATAAAGTCCGGTGCCGCCGCAGAGGATCGGCACCCTGCGTTCCGCTTGCGCCTGCTCGATCTCAAGCAGCGCCAGGCCGCGCCAGCGACCGGCGGAGCAGCGCTCGGCGGCATCGATCGCGCCATAGAGCCGATGCGGCACGCGCGCCCGCTCGACCGCCCCGGGCTGCGCCGTCAGCACCGGCAGATCGCGATAGACCTGCATGCTGTCGGCATTGATAATCGTGCCGCCGCATTCCTCGGCGAGCGCCAGAGCGAGGGCCGACTTGCCGCTGGCGGTCGGTCCGGCGACGATGATGACAGCGGGCGGCGACGGGTCCATGGCCCGCGTTTTAGCAGGGGCCAGCGGGTTCCGATGAACCCGAACTTCCTTGCCCGCCAGAGGGCGAGAATCTCTTAATCTATTGCGCGGCAAATCACGGGTGCGGCGCGTTTTTCGCGCGCATGATCGGAGCGGCCATGATCAATACCCCCTACACTCTCCCGAAATTCGGCGAGGGCCGCATTGCCGGCTTTACCTCGGTGATGATCGGCCTGATGTCGGTGGGCGCGGTTCTCTGCCTGCGCTTTCCCGGTTGGCTCACCACGCCGGAGCTCCGCACCCACTACGACCTGCAATTGCTCCGCCTCGTTCTGGCGCTGGCAATGGCGAGCGCCGCGGTACTGGGGCTCGTCACCTTCATCCTGAACCGCAAGAAGCATCTGGGCGCGCTCGGCATCAGCGCCGTCATTCTCGCCATGCTGCTGGGCGGACCCTATGTCGCGATCGGTGATTTCAGGCAGTCTCCGACATACCTAGGCCTCGATTGGCTGGTGCTCGATCTCTTCTTCACCGGCCTCGCCTTCATCGCGCTGGAGCGGCTCTTTCCCCGCGTCGTGCCCGAGCAGCCGATCTTGCGCGAGGGCTGGCGGCTCGATCTCCTCTACTTCTCGGTCAACCACCTGCTGATCGGCTTCTTCCTGCTCGTCTCGCAGCATTTCGCGCCCCTCTTCTTCGGCTGGGCGGTCAATCCCTGGCTCCAGGCGAAAGTCGTGGCGCTGCCCGGCATCATCCGCTTTCTGCTGGTCGTCCTCGCCGCCGACGCCGTCGAGTACGGAAGCCACCGCGCTATCACGAGGTGCCCTTCCTCTGGCGCTTCCACACCGTCCATCATTCGCCCAACCAGATGGACTGGCTCTCGGGCTCGCGCCTCCATCTCTTCGAGATCCTGGCGACGTGCGCCCTGATCCTGGTGCCGATCTTCCTTCTGGGTTTCCCGCAGGACACGATCTACGCCTATATCATCTTCGTCTCGATCCAAGCGGTGCTGATCCATTCCAACATCGCGACGCATCTGGGATGGCTGCGCTATCTCGTGGTGACGCCGCAGTTCCACCACTGGCACCACGCGTCGGACGCCGAGGCGCTCGACCGCAACTACACCGCACACACGCCGATCTTCGACCTGATCTCCGGGACCTATCACCAGCCCAGGGAGCGCTGGCCAGAGAGCTACGGCACGGTGAAGCCGATCCCCGGCAATTTTCTGCAGCAGCTGACCTATCCCTTCAGCGGCCCGATCCACATGCTGGTCGAGCGGAAGAAGCGGGCGTAGCGCGAGGGCGCGCGCGTGCTTGCCTTCGGCGGCAGTGTCCTCGATAACGGATCATGCCCGCCAACGTCCTCACCCTCATCGCCGGGCCGGAGGCCGCCGGCGAGATCGAGCTCACGGCGGAGCTCGTGCGGGACGCGCTGCGGCGGCTCGGCGCACGCGTCGCGCCGCTCGATTGGTTGGCGCCGGGCATCGCCGGCGACATCTTGTTCGAGGACCTCGTGCCCGATCAGGCCGACGCCGCGGCGCGCGCCGCGCTCGCCGGCGCCGCCATCGACGTGGTCGCGCAAGAAGCCGCCGGGCGAACGAAGCAGCTGCTCGTCGCCGACATGGAATCGACCATCATCGCCAACGAGATGCTGGACGAACTCGCGGACCTCTTGGGGTTGCGCGAGGAGGTCGCGGCCATCACGCGGCGGGCCATGAATGACGAGATCGATTTTGTCGCGGCGCTGGGCGAGCGCGTCGGCCTGCTCAGAGATCTGCCGGAGAGCGCGCTGGCCGAGGCCGGGCGGCGCATTCGCATCACGCCGGGCGCGGCGGCGCTGGTCGCCACCATGCGCACCGACGGCGCCTACACCGTGTTGGTCTCAGGCGGATTCCGCGTCTATACGCGCCGTATCGCCGCCGAGCTGGGCTTCGACCAAGAGATCGCCAACGACCTCGTCATCGCCGAGGGCCGGCTCACCGGCCGGGTCAAGGAGCCGATACTCGCGCGCGAGGCGAAGCTCGAGGGGTTGAAGCGGATCGCCGCGGAGCGGGGGCTGCCGCTCGCCGCGACGCTGGCGGTCGGCGACGGCGCCAACGACATTGCCATGATCGAGGCGGCGGGGCTCGGCGTCGCGTTCCATGCCAAGCCGGCCCTCGCGGCGCGCGCCCGCTACCGCATCGATCACGCCGATCTCACCGCCCTCCTCTACGCGCAGGGCTATCGCGCCGAGGAGATCGTCGGCCGCTAGCCTTCGATCTTCAGCGGCACGAAGCGCAAGTCGCCCTGGCGGTCGACCAGCAGCAGCACCGACTTCCGGCCGGCCTTCTTGGCCTCGTCGATCTTGCTGGTGATCTCGGCGGCGTTCTTCACCTCTTCCTGCGCCACTTCGACGATGATGTCGCCGGCGCGCATGCCCTTCTCGGAAGCGGCGCTGTCGGAGGCGACATCGAGCACGACGACCCCCGCCGCATCCTCGTTGAGCGAGAAGCGCTCGCGCAGCTCCGGGGTCAGGTTGGCGAGCGACATGCCGAGCGTCTTCACCGTGCCAGGCGGCTCCGCCGGGGTGTCCGGCGCGGCGGGAGAGACGGCCGCCTGCTGCTCCTCCTCCTTGAGCTCACCCACCTTCACGTCGAAGCTCATCTCCTTGCGCTTCCTCCAGACCGTGACTTTGACGGTCTTGTCGATCGGCGTCTCCGCGACGACGCGCGGCAGGCGCCGCATGTCGGTCACATCCTTGCCGTCGAAGCTGAGGACGACGTCGCCCGGCTGTATGCCGGCGACCTGGGCGGGGCCACCATCCCTGACGCTGGCGATGAGCGCGCCGTGCGGCTTGTCGAGGCCGAGGCTCTCGGCGATGTCGTCGGTGACGCTCTGGATGTTGACGCCGAGCCAACCGCGCCGCGCGCGGCCGAAATCGCGCAACTGCTCCACCACCGGCCGCGCCAGGTTGGACGGGATGGCGAAGCCGATGCCGATCGAGCCGCCCGAGGGCGAGTAGATCGCGGTGTTGATGCCGATCACGTCGCCGTTCATGTTGAACATCGGCCCGCCGGAATTGCCCTTGTTGATCGAGGCATCGGTCTGGAGGAAGTCGTCGTAGGGCCCGGCATTGATCTCGCGTGCACGCGCGGAGAGGATGCCGGCCGTCACCGAGCCGCCAAGGCCGAAGGGATTGCCGATCGCCAGCACCCAGTCGCCGACGCGGGTCTGGTCGCTGTCGCCGAACTTGACGGCGACGAGAGGCTTGGTCGGCTTGATGCGCAGCAGCGCCAAGTCGGTCTTGGTGTCGCGCCCGACCACCTCCGCCTTGTAGCTGGGCCCGTCGCCCTTGTCGTCATAGAGGGTGACGGTGATCTCGTCGGCGTCGGCGATGACATGGTTGTTGGTCACCACCAGGCCGGAACTGTCGATGATGAAGCCCGAGCCCAGCGAGGTTGCCCGGTGCGGCGCCGCCTCGGGCCTGCTCTTGTTCTTGGGCCCGAAGTCCTTGAAGAAGTCCTCGAAGGGCGAGCCCGGCGGCACTTGCGGCACGTCGGATCCGCTGCGCTTGTCGCTCTTGATCGTCTGGGTTGTAGAGACATTGACGACCGCCGGCAACAGCTTTGCCGCGAGGTCGGCGAAGCTGTCGGGCGCCGCTTTGGCGACAGCGGCGCCAAGCGGGAGCGACAAGCCCAGAACCAGCACCAGCGCGACCGCGACGGCGCGACGGCAATCCATCCGAGTGATGATGGGGCGACTCACGAAATTGTACTCCCTAGGACCAGCGGGCGGGGGGACTGCGATTTTACGGGATTGCGCCCCGATAGACCAGATGCTTCGGGCGCGGCGCCATCGAACACCGGAAATGCGGAGAAATTAAGGCGTTAACCCTTCACTGACGGATGAACCACACCCCGGCAACCCCCAGCACCGCGGCAACAAGTCCCGTGAGGCGGAGCGCCGCCGGCGGCAAGGCTAGAACCTGCACCACCATCCGCTTCATCCCCTCGGGAAAGAGCGAATAAAGCATGCCTTCGATGACGAAGACGAGAGCGAGCGCCGTGGCGAAATCGCGCATGCCGAGCCCTCAATGCGCCGCGGGTGCCGCGGCTGCGGGCGCCGCGGCTGCCGCTGCCGGCGGCGCCGTTCCGCCCCCGGCGGCGGTCCCCAAGGGAGCGCCGAAATAGCGGAAGAACTCGCTGTCGGGCGACAGCACGAGGGTCGTGTTCTGGCCGGCAAGTGCCTCCTTGTAGGCCTGGAGCGAGCGCCAGAAGGCGAAGAAATCCTTGTCGCGGCCGAATGCCTCGGCGTAGATGCGGATGCTCTCCGCCTCGCCTTCGCCGCGCAGGACATTGGCTTTCTTCTCCGCCTCGGCGCGGATCTCGATGGCCTGGCGGTCGGCGTCGGCGCGGATCTGCTGCGCCTGCTGCTGACCTTGAGCGCGGAACTGAAAGGCCTCGCGCTGCCGCTCCGACTTCATCCGGTCGTAGATCGCCTGGCTGTTGCCTTCCGGCAGGTCGGCGCGGCGGATACGAACGTCGATCACGTCCATGCCGAGGGTCTTGGCCTGGCCGTTCACCTCATCCCTGATCTGCTTCATGATGGCGGCGCGACGATCGGCCACGACGTCGGCCAAGGGCACGGTGCCGATGACCCGCCGCAAGCTGCCGCTGATGAGCGTGCCGAGCTGCGATCGGGCGCCCTCCTCCGTCCTTACCGTCTGAAAGAACTTCAAGGGATCGGAGATGCTGAAGCGCGCGTAGGTGTCGACGACGAGACGCTTGGTGTCGGACGCGATGACCTCCTCCTGAGGCGGGTCGAAATCCAGCACGCGGCGATCGAAGTAGACGACGTTCTCGACGAAGGGCTGCTTCAGCTGGAGTCCGGGCCTGTCGACGACCCGGATCGGCGCGCCAAAGCGGAGCACGATCGCCTGCTCGGTCGGATCGACGGTGAAGAAGGCATTGTAGCCGACGATCAGCGCCACGATGGCGGCAACGAGGATGACAATGACGTAGCGCATGCTACTGCCCCCGCCGCCCGACGGTCGGCGACGCCTGGGCGCCCGTCGTCGCCGAAGGCGCGGCCGGCAGCGACTGCAGTGCCGGCAGCGGCAGATACGGCAGCACCCCCGACCCCGCAGCTCCCTTGTCGAGAATGATCTTGTTGGCGTTCTTCAGAATGGTCTCCATCGTTTCGATATAAAGGCGGCGCGCCGTGACGTCCTCGGCGGCCTTGTAGGCCTGGTAGACCGAAAGGAAGCGGGCGGCGTCGCCTTGCGCCTGCAGCGTCACCTTCTGCTTGTAAGCCTCCGCCTCGAGGACGGTGCGCGACGCGTCGCCGCGCGCCACCGGGACGATCTTGTTGGCATCGGCTTGCGCCTCGTTGACGAACCGGTCGAGATCGATCTTGGCGCTCTGCACGTCGCGGAAGGCGTCGATGACGGGCGCAGGCGGATCGACCTTCTGCAGTTGCACTTGGGTGATCTTGATGCCGCTCTTGTAATTGTCCAGGATCTGCTGCAGCAGCGCTTGCGTCCCGTTTTCGATATCGCTGCGGCCTTCGGCGAAAGCCCGCGCGATCTCGGTATTGCCGATCACCTCGCGCATGGCGCTCTCCGCCGCCGCCTTCACCGTGCCTTCGGGGTGGCGGATGTTGAAGAGGAAATCCCGCGCCGAATTGATTTTCCAGAAC
>DATJAV010000027.1:0-22579 GCA_035515835.1 Allostellaceae bacterium | reverse complement strand
TGGAAGAGATGCATGCTGCCTCCCCTGCTCCGCTCAGACCGCCGGGCGCGCGCGGATCTCCGGCGCCACCTTTCGCGGCAGGAATTGTCCATCCGCGAGCGTGCCGCCGAACGACCCGCCCTCGACGACGATCTTGCCGCGCAAAATCGTCATCGACGGCCACGCGGCGAGATCGCGCCCCTCCCAGGGCGAATAATCCGCCTCGTGCATCTCCGCTGCCCGAACCACGTGCCGCCGCCGCGGATCGAGCAGCACGATATCCGCATCGGAGCCTACGGCAAGCGCGCCCTTCCTCGGATAGAGGCCGAGGATGCGCGCCGCATTGGTCGAGACGAGGCCGACGAACTCGGCGAGGCTGTAGCCGCGCTTCTCGACGGTCTCGGTATAGATAAGCGAGAGCCGCGGCTCGACCCCGGCATTGCCGCCCGTCACGTCATCGATGCGGCGACCCTGAAGCTTCACCTTGAGCGGACAGCAGATCTCGTCGGTCGCAACGCATTGGATGGCGCCGCCCCGCGTCGCTGCCCAGAGAGCCGCTTGGTCTTCGGCGAATTTAAGCGAGGGATAGGTGTGGTAGATCTGGCCTTGGGGCTTCTTGTAGTCCTCGGCGCTGTACAACAGATACTGATGCAGCGTCTCGCCATAGATCGGCACGCCTCGCGCGCGGGCCTCGGCGATGGCGCGCACGCCGGTCGCGGCCGAGGTGTGCATCATATAGAGCGCCGCGCCGGCGACATTCGATGCGAGGCGAATGACGCGATTGAAGGAGAGGTCCTCCGAGAGCGTGTTATGCACCTCGGCCATGTTGGTGAACGCCGTGCGCTCCTCGCGGATCAGCTTCTCATACATATGCATGACGATGTCGTTGTCCTCGGCGTGGATCACGGCGATGCCGCTCGCCTTTGCCGTGACTTTGAGGATCTCCCAGATGTCGCCGAACTGAATCATGCGGCCGCGTCGGCTCGGCGTGATGTCCGTCGTGAAGATCTTGACGCTGGCATGACCCTGGGCGATCGCTTCGCCGAGCTCGCCCAGGATCTCCGGCGGAATCTTGCCCTGCAGCATGACATGGAGGCCGTAGTCGCAGTAGCAAGCGCCGGCCCATTCCTTCTGCCGCCGCTCGATCGCATCCTGCAGCCGCTCGCCCGGGTTCCAGAGCGCGAAGTCGATGATCGTCGTCGTTCCGCCGTGGAGAGCGGCTCGGCTCACTTGCGCGGGCGGACCGGTCAAGGTGGGGCTTTGTCCCGGCACCGGGATCGGCCAGGAGCAATGCACATGCGGATCGATGCCGCCGGGAATGACGAGTTGGCCCGAGGCGTCGACGACGCGCTTGGCGCCGAGCGAAGCGAGGCTGCCGGGAGCGCCGATGGCGGCAATGCGGCCCTCGGCAACGGCGATATCGGCGGGCTCTGGACCCGAGGGAAGCACCGCCGTGCCGCGCGACACGATCAGATCCAGCATGACATGACCTCTTGCCTCATGAGACCAGCGCGGCCGGCCGGTAGGGCTCGGCCGCGGCACAGGCGAAGCGCTCGAGAATGTCGCCGAGCGCGATGCCATGCACGATGAATTGGAGCCGGCCCTGCCGCTCGTCATCGGGCCAGCACTCGAGCCAGATCGGCGGGTAGAGCGCGTGCTGGGCCCCTTGAACGAAGGCCGGCCGCTCCGGGCGGTCGCTGAACGCCAGGATGCCCTTCACCCGCAACAGGTCATCGCCGCGCTCTCGCGCCAAGCCACCCAGCGCCCGTGCGAACTCCAAGCGCGAGCATAGCTTCCGCAAAGCAATCGCATGCGCGCTCACGCCATGGGTATGCGCCGCACCGGCGGGCGGTCGCGGCCTTGCGGTGATCTCTGGGGTCGAGCCCCAAAGGATGTCGCCAAGGTCTTCGGTGGCCACGGCAGCAATAGGCGCCGCCGCGGCATTGTGCGCCGCGATCGCCTGCCGCAACGCCTCGTCCCAGGGCCGGAGATCGGTCTTGGTCACGATCACGCGGTCGGCTACGGCGAGCTGGCGCGCCGCTTCGGCATAGCGCGAGAGCGTCCGCTCCGCGGCGGTGGCATCGACAGTGGCGACGACGCGGTCGAGCCGGAGGCCGTGCTCGAGCGTGGCATCTGCGGCAAGCGTGAAGAGAATAGGCGCCGGGTCGGCCAACCCTGTCGTCTCGACGATGAGGCGGCGAAACGCCGGAACCGAGCCGCTGTCGCGCCGCGCCATGAGATCGCGCAGCGTCGATGCCAGATCCTCGCGGATGGCGCAGCAGAGGCAGCCGCCCGGCAACTCCAGCACCGGTCCCGCTACGGCCTTGACGAGATAGTGATCGAGGCCGATCTCGCCGAGCTCGTTGATGACGACGGCGGTGTCGGCGAACTCGCGCGTGGCGAGTGCGCGCTTCAGCAGCGTCGTCTTGCCGCTACCCAAGAACCCGGTCAGCAGCGAAATCGGCAGCGTCGCGATGGGACCATCCTCCCCGGGGATAGTCCCATGCGCCGGAACTTCCGGCAAGCCGCGGCTCGGCCTAGAGCTCGACGCCGCGCGTGTTGACGTCCACCGCGTAAAGCGAGGTCGAGGCGGTGATGAACAACCGGTTGTGGTCATGCCCGCCGAAGCAGAGATTGGCGGCCGTCTCCGGCAGCACGATCCGGCCGATGACGTCGCCATCGGGCGCGAGCACGGCGACGCCGTTGAACAGCGGATCGGGCGCCCAGCCACCGGCGCTCCAGATATTTCCAGCCTCGTCGCAGCGGATGTCGTCGGACAGCCCCCCTTTGGTGTCGCTGAAATCGTGGAAGACCTTGCCGTTCGTGATCTTGCCCCCCTCGCTCACGTCGTAAACGCGGATGAGAGAAGGCGACGACCCGTCTTTGCCGCGTCCGGTGTCGGTGATGTAGAGCTTCGTTTCGTCGGGCGAGAAGCAGAGCCCGTTGGGCTGGTCGAAGTCGTCAGCGACGACCGTCATCTTGCCGCTCTTCGGGTCGAGGCGATAGACGTTGTGCGGCAATTCCGACTGCTCACGATGTCCCTCATGGTCGCCCGCGGTGCCGTAGGTTGGGTCGGTGAACCACACCGTGTCGTCCGACTTGACGATGACGCCGTTGGGCGAATTGAGCGGCTTGCCGTCGAATTTGTCAGCCAGCACGGTAACCTTGCCGCCATATTCCGTGCGGCTGACGCGCCGTGCCGCATGTTCGCAAGTGACGAGCCGACCCTGCCGGTCGCGCGTGTTGCCGTTGGCGAAGTTGGAGGGCGAGCGGAACACCGAGGTCCGTCCCGACATCGTGTTGTAACACATCAGGCGATTATTCGGGATGTCGCTGAAGATGACGCAATGCATGTCGCCGAACCAGACCGGGCCTTCAGTCCATTCCGCGCCCGTCCAAAGGCGCCGCAACATCGTCGTCCCCGCGATGTACTTGCCAAAGCGCGGGTCGAGCACCTGGACATTGCCGTCGGGATAAGGGACGGTCGGGTTCGGGCTGTTCCAATCCCGCTGCGGCAGCGGCGGTCCGGGCGGAATGGAATTCGCCGCCTCGGCTTGCGATGCCGCCATCGCCCCTACCGCGGTCGCCGCAGCGGACAGCAGGAAACGTCGACGCTCCAACATCGATTTCCTCCCTCGATTTTCGTTATCGTGAATAAGCTTACGGCTACTCACACCCCAAGGTCCACGGGAGAAAGCCTTGCTCTGACGAGCGAGGCAGCCCTGTCTATTAGGGTTAGCGACGCACCAGGGAGTGCATTATGCCCGTCAGCTATGCCGATCTCTGCGACGCCTTCTTCTTCGTCAATGCCGGCGGCATCGGCGAGAACGAAGCCTTTTTCGACACCCGATCCGGCCAAATCTATTGGCATTCCGAATTCAACGACGTGAAAGACGAGTTGCCCGACGACATCGAGGACGAAAGGTACATCGCGATACCGCATGGCAAAGAGCTTGGCCTCGGCAAGCCGCTCGCGCTCGAATTCGCCCGTCAGGTCTTGCCGCACCGCTACGACGAGGTTCGGCAGATCTTCAGCAGGAGGGGCGCCCATGGCCGTTTCAAGGCCTTCCTCGTGCGAGTGCGCGCCCTGCAGCGCTGGTACGAGTTCTCGAGTGCGGCGCAGGAAGCCGCGCTCCGGGAATGGTGCCAGCAGAATTCGATAGAGCTCACCGACTAACGCAACTGGCGCGGACCGTTCGGCGCCACCTTGCACCCGTCCTATCGCCGGCGCGGCCGGCAGTGGCCTCGCACCAGATGACCGTAACGATTACGGTGGCGCGGAACCCACACCCGTCCCCTCCCGCACCGGCGATCGACCTCCACAATGTTCGGCGACGGTGCGGCCTGCCGCCACTCGGGGCCGAGATTGATGACCGCTTGCGACGGCGTCGACACGGCAATTGACACCAAAAGAGCCATGAGGGCGAAGATCGTGGCGCGCAAAATTTCCCTCCCCGGTTTTGTGGTCATTGTGATGAACGCCGGCCGCGGGGGAAATATCTCTTTTCCATCGTCGTGCCTAAGGCTCACAACTCAAAGCGCGGGGGCGGTGAGCGCGAATCTGAGGGCTGCGCTTGGGCGACGGTCGACCAGATGACGGGCGGCGGCAGAAAGTCCGGCTCGGGTCGCGGTCGGCGGACGAACAAGGCACCGGCGCGCAAGGGTGGCCGATTGAGCGGCACCGCTTCGATGGCACGGCCATGCGCGGCGCGGACCCGGGCGAAGCGGAGAGATTGACGCGTCCGGGTCGGGCTGACGCTCGCGATCGTCAGCCTTTTGCTTGCGTCTCGACGCCGGGTCTCCGCCGCACGACGATCTCCAGGACAAGGATCGCGAGCACCAGCGCGAGGGGTAGCAGTACGCTTCCCTCGGGGCCGACGCTGCCGCCGGTGAGCCAGGCGGGGCCGTGGAACTGCGGCTCTATTGGGCTCCCGGGCAACACCATGCCGCTATTGGGCACGCCGAAAACGAAGGTCTGCGCGAAATCCCAGCCCGCGTGCAGGCCGCAGGCGAACCAGAGCGACCCGGTGCGGCGATAGGAATAGGCCAGAACCATGCCGAAGAGGCCGACCGACGCGAGACCGGCCGGCGTCTCGCCGCCATTGAAGCTATGCAGCGCGCTGAAGAGCGTCGACAGCAGCAGCGCCGCCGGCCAGAAAGAGAGGCTCCGCGCCAGCATCACCAGCGCATAGCCGCGCAAGAGGCTTTCCTCGGCGAAACCGACGCAGAGCATGAGGGCGGCGTAAAAGGGTCCATGGAACACGACGGCTGCTGCGGCGCCGGGTGCCACCGCTAGCGAGACCGCCGAAAGACCGGCGAGAGCGAGCATCAGCAAGGCGAGGATGGCGTTTCCCGTCCCAACGCCGAGCAGGACATTGCGCCACCAGTCGCGCTTGCCCCAACCGAAATCGCTCAGCCTCCCACCGCCGATACGGGCCATGAGCGCCGTTGCCGCGAAGGCGCTTACCCCTTCTTCGCCGATGGCCATAGCCAGCGTCCAGCGCGGCGGTACGAGGACGCAGAGGGCGGCCAAGCGGCTTATCAGCCAAACCCTGAATTGCTCCAAACCCCACATGAAAACGGCCGCCAAAAGGAAAAAGGCGAGACAGCGCAGGAAAACCAATCCCCGCTGCGCCCAATCGGCGGCGGGACGGAAGGGGTCGGCATCGGCTGGCGGCGCACTCATGTCCTCGCAAGACAAGATGAGTGCCAAGGGATGAGTAAAAGGTAAAGCGCAAAGAAAAGCGGCGGTGCCGCGGTGGGACACCGCCGCCGGCTCGAAGGATTGTCGCGCGGTCAGTCCACTCTTTCCACGTCAGCGGCCATCTCGACATCAGCTCGGATTTCGGCGGGCCGGTCTGGTGCCGATCTCCGACAAGGTCCCGCCCCTATGCTGTCCGCAACGCCGATGAGGGGGACCGCCTCGCCGTTTGGGGGTTCCGAACTCGTCTCGGGGCGCGGCTGACGGGCGCATTCGCAGCGGCTAGCCAATCAGTCGGCCCTGCGGCGATGCACCAGGTACGCGATCCCGTAGCCGATCGCCGCGGCCACCAGCAATGCCGCCAACGGCTGCTCCTCGACGCTGCGCGCGAGCGATTGGCTGGCACGACGCGCGTCCTCATAGACGCGACCGCCGATCTCGGTGGCATCGGTGCTGGCCTTCTTCGCGGCGTCTTGCAGAGCCGATGCTGCCTTGGCGCCGCTGGTCGTCGCCTGCTTCACGAAGGTCGAGGCGGCGTCCGCCATCGTCGCCCCCGCATCCTTCGCCTTGCCGATCGCCGCTTGAATCTCGCCGACGCCTTGCTCGATCTTGCCGCGGAGCTGCGACGCGACGTCGCCCGAGAGCGCGCCCGCCGCATCCTCGATCTTGCCCTCGACGTTCCGCGCAGCGCCCGTCATTCGATTGTCATCCATGGTGGTTCTCCTGGTTCGCGCGTTGGCTGTGCTGGCACAGCCACGGAGGGGAAACAAAACGGGATTCAATCGGTTCCCGAGGCTCCCCCGCAGTGATTTGCCGTCCGTGCTCGGGAGTGGCAATCTCGGACGCGATGGCGAATCCCACGCTTCCCTATGCCCTCGGCGGCCGCCGCGTGTTCGTCGCGGGACATCGCGGGATGGTCGGCGGCGCCTTGTTGCGCCGGCTCGCTCGCGAGCGTTGCACGCTGCTGACCGTCGATCGCGCCGAGGTCGATCTGCGCCGGCAAGCCGATGTCGAGCGCTGGTTCTCGGCCAACCAGCCACAGGCCGTCTTCGTCGCCGCCGCAACCGTCGGCGGCATCCTCGCCAATGACACTCGCCCGGCCGAGTTCCTTTACGACAATCTGATGATTGCCGGCAATGTCATCGCGGCGGCCCGGCAAGCAGGCGTCGAGAAGCTGCTCTATCTCGGCTCGTCATGCATCTACCCGCGGCTCGCGCCCCAACCCATGACCGAGGAAGCGCTCCTCGGGGGACCGCTCGAGCCCACCAACCAGTGGTATGCGCTGGCGAAGATCGCGGGCCTCAAGCTCTGCGCCGCCTATCGCCGCCAGCATGGCGCCGATTTCATCTCGGCGCAGCCAACCAATCTCTATGGCCCAGGGGATACTTACGACCTCGCGGCCAGCCACGTGGTACCCGCGCTCATCGCCAAAACGCATCGCGCGAAGCTCGCCGGCGCCAGCGAGGTGGAGATCTGGGGCACCGGCGCGCCCCGGCGCGAGTTTCTGCATGCCGACGACCTCGCCGACGCCCTCGTGTTCCTGATGGAGCGCTACAGCGACGAGAGCCACGTCAATATCGGCTGGGGCGAGGACGTCAGTATTGCCGAGCTGACGGCGCTTATCGCCGAGGTGGTGGGCTTCACCGGCAGGTTCCGCTACGACACGACGAAGCCGGACGGCGCGCCGCGCAAGCTGCTCGACGTATCGAAGCTGAATGCGCTGGGTTGGCGACCGCGCATCCCGCTGCACCAAGGTCTAGCCGACGCCTATCGCTCCTTCCTCGACAATCGCTGACGCTAGCGCGGCGAGCGTCTGGCACGCGGCATGGCCTGTTGTCGCTCGGTTGCCCGCACCTCGGCCCAAACCGGCCGCGTAACGTTGACGAGCTCGCCCAGCGCGGCGTAGCCCGAGCCGGAGAGACGGCAGACCGGGTCGAGGAGCCGCGGATCGACCCGACCATCGCGCCAGACGCCGGGATCGACATGGGCATGCACGACCCGGCCCAGCGCGATGTGCGTGTTGCGGTCGTTGATCACCTGCACCAGGAGGCATTCGAGATGCGCCTTGGCCTCAGCGACGCGGAAGGGCCGCACTTTCGCCGACGGCGCCGGCGTTAGGCCGGCCCAGGCGAACTCGTCCTCGTCGCGCGGGAAGTCGGTCGCGGTGAAGTTCATCTTCTCGAGCACGTCCATGGAGACGATGTTGGCGACGAACTCCGGCACCTCGCCGAGATTGGCGAGGCTGTCTTTCACGCCGCTCGAGCCGAAAGCGACATAGAAGGGATCGCTGCCCATGAGGTTGAAATAGGAATAAGGGGCGACGTTGCGCAGACCGCTCGCGGAGAGCGTCGAGATCCAGCCGATCGGGCGCGGGATCACCAGCGCCGTCATCAGCTGATAGAAGTCGCGCTGGGACCAGTCGTCGGGCCCGACCTCGAGCGCCCGGTCGAGCGTGGCCGGCGGAGCACCGTGCGACGCGGTCATGTTCTGTCGCTCCCTCTCGTCGCGCTGCCGCTGCAGCAGCGACCCGAGACTAGGCGCTAACGCGATACGCGACAATCGGCGCCGCGGCGCGCTTGGCACCATGAGAGCATGAGGTCCCGCTATGGCCGCTCGCGCGCTGGTCCTGCGCCAAAAGGAGCGCTCGACATTGGCCCTGTGCTTGTCGCATATAGGCGGCACTCAAGCACGAGGTGGAAGAATGACCTGGAGGATCTGCGCCTTGGCGGTGGCCGCTGCGCTCGCCGTCGCGGCCGTTGCCCACGCCCAGCAGCTCGCCGCCTGCGACCCCGGCACCAAGATCGATGGCTCGACCGCCGCCGACGCGCGCAAGAAGATGGAGAAGGCCGGTTACCGCAAGATCACCGAGCTGCGCAAGGGATGCGACAACGCCTGGCACGGCAAGGCCGAGAAGGATGGCCAGCCGGTCAATGTCGTGCTCAATCCGGAGGGGCTCGTCCTGCCGGAAGGCGAATAGGCGCGCCAAACACAAATTCCGCGCCGGGCGATCCCGGCAGAGGGGTCGTCTTGCCAGCTTGGCCAGTTCCTTCTACCCCCCGCGTCATGACCCTGGCGTTTCTCTATCGGCTTTATGAGCGGCGGCTGCTGCGGCAGATCCGGGGGGGTGTGCTGCCGCGTCACGTCGGCATCATTCTCGACGGCAACCGCCGCCACGGGCGCTCGGTCGGCATCACCGAGCCGAAAGAGGTCTACGGCCTCGGCGCGCAGAAGCTCGACGAGATCCTGGAGTGGTGCGCCGAGCTCGGCATCCCGGCGATCACGCTCTGGGTCTTCTCGACCGAGAATTTTCGCCGGTCGGTCGAAGAGGTGTCCGGCATCTTCTCGGCGATCGAAGCCAAGGTCGCGGCGCTTGCGGTTCATCCGGCGATCCACCGGCGCCGCGTGCGGGTGCGCGCGATCGGGCGCCTCAATCTGTTGCCGGATCCGGTCATCGCCGCGATCGATGCGGCCGAGCGGGCAACCGCCGGCTATGACGGCATGGAACTCAACATCGCCGTCGCCTATGGCGGCCGGCAGGAGATCGCCGATGCCGTTCGCGGCATGCTTTGCGAATTCCAGGCGAAAGGCGCCTCCCTCGCGCAAGCGATCGAGGACGTGACGCCGGAAGCGATCCAAAGCCACCTTTATACCGCGGGGCTCCCCGACCCCGACCTCATCATCCGCACCAGCGGCGAGATCCGCATGTCGGGATTCTTGCTCTGGCAGAGCGCCCACAGCGAGTTCTACTTTACCGACGCGCTCTGGCCCGCCTTCCGCAAAGTGGATTTCCTGCGCGCGGTTCGCGCCTACCAGGCGCGGCAACGCCGCTTCGGCGAATAGGATTGCGCCCGGCTGGAAGTCGGTCGGACCGGCTGATACTCTTGCACGCGGGATCTTCTGAGCGAGGTGATGGCGTGGCCGATGCGGCTTTCCCGACCGGCGAATCCGCCTGCGACGTGCTCGTCGTCGGCGGCGGTCCGGGCGGCTCGACCATCGCGGCGCTGCTCGCCGAGCGCGGCAAGCGCGTCGTGCTGGTTGAAAAAGAAAAACACCCGCGCTTTCATATCGGCGAGTCGCTGCTGCCCCTCAACCTCCCGCTCTTCGAGAAGCTCGGCGTCGCCCGCGAGATCGAACGCATCGGCATGATGAAGCACGGCGCCGAGTTCGTCTCGCCAGAGCACGGCAGAACGGCGCTGGTCGATTTCGCCGATGCCTGGGACAAGCGTTTCCCTTATGCCTACCAGGTGCGGCGCTCGGTGTTCGATCACGTGCTCTGGAAGAACGCGGCCGCCAAAGGCGCCGCGGCGATCGAGGAATGCCGCGTCGCCGATGTCGCGTTTCTTCCCGAAGGCGGCGCCTTGGTGACCGGCCGCGACGGCGCCGGCCGCGAGCATCGCTGGCGCACGCGGTTCCTGGTCGACGCCTCGGGCCGCGACACCTTCCTCGCCGGCAAGCTCGGCTTGAAGCGACGCAACCGCCGGCATAACAGCGCGGCGATCTTCGGCCATTTTGCCGGCGCGCGGCGCCTCGCCGGCAAGGAGGCCGGCCATATCAGCATCGCCTGGTTCGAGCACGGTTGGTTCTGGTTCATCCCGCTGGCCGACGGCACGACCAGCGTCGGCGCGGTCGGACCCCCCGGCTATTTCAAGTCGCGCCAGGGCGACCTCCAGCGCTTCTTCATGGAGACGATCGCGCTTTGCCCGGAGATCGCCGACCGCTTGAAAGACGCGATGCTCGTCGGCCCCGTGACCGCCACCGGTAACTACTCCTACCGCGCCGCGCGCATGACGGGAAAGGACTATCTCCTGGTCGGTGACGCCTTCGCCTTCATCGACCCGGTCTTCTCGACCGGCGTCTATCTCGCAATGATGAGCGGCTTCTTCGGCGCCGATGTGGTCGAGACCTGTCTCGACCAGCCGCACCAGGCGAAACGCGCCTTGCGCCGCTTCGAGCGCGAGGCCGGGCGGGGCTTGCGGTCCTTCACCTGGTACATTTACCGCGTGCGCATGCCGGCGATCCGCAGCATGCTCATGGCCGAGCGCCCGCCCCGACAGGTGAAAGCCGCCGTGCTGTCGCTGCTCGCCGGCGACGTCTACGGCGCCTCGCCGATCAGCATTCGCCTGAAGCTGTTCCAGGCGATGTACTATCTCTTGACCTTGAGCTTCTGGATTGCGCGGCTCTTTCGCCGCAGCCGCGCGGGCGGCGTCGCACCGCGTGCCGCCAGCCAAGCGTCGATTCCATGACGATGCCGCCTCTCGCCGCGTCGCCGACGGCTGCCGCAGAGACCGCGGATCGCCAGACCTGGGGACGCGCCCTCTACGAGACCGCCGTCTTCTACGGGCTTCTTGCGCTTTTCGGCCTGATGAGCCTAGCCTGGAGCCTGCCGGCTGCGCTCCTCTATCGCCTGCTGCCGCCCCGTTGGGGCGAGCCCTTGGGCCAGCGTGTGATGACGGCCGCCTGCCGCGCCTTTGTCGCGGCGATGCGCCGCTCCGGCATCATAAAATGCGATCTGACGGCGCTCGACGAGCTCAGCGCCGGGCCAGGCGTCATCATCGCCCCCAACCATCCCTCGCTGCTCGACGCCGTGCTGGTCATATCGCGGCTGCCGCGCGTCGTCTGTGCGGCAAAGGCCGAGATTTGGGACAATCCCTTTCTCGGCGGCAGCGCCCGGCTTGCGGGATTCGTGCGCAATGACACCGCGGCAAGGCTGGTCCGCCGCGCCGCGCGACAGGTCGCCGCCGGCCGGCACTTTCTCATCTTCCCCGAAGGCACGCGCAGCGACGGCCAGGCGCTCGGCGATTTCAAAGGAGGATTCGCCCTCATCGCCAAGAAGGCGGACGCCGCGGTTCAGGCCGTCTTCATCGACAGCAACTCGCGCTTTCTCGGCAAGGGCTGGCCGCTCTTCAGGAAACCGGCCTTTCCGCTGGTCTATCGCGTGCGACTCGGGCGGCGCTTCACGCTGACGGGCTCGGCACAGGAATTCGTCCGCGAGCTCCACGCCTATTACCGCCACGAGCTCGGCACCGACCGCCGCTGAGCGTCGCGATCGTGGAACAGCCGACCCGTCTCGTCCTTATCCCCAGCTACAATACCGGCGCCAAGCTGCTCGAAACCGTCGACGCGGCGCTTCGCCACTGGCATCGGGTCATCGTCGTCATCGACGGCAGCAGCGACGGCAGCGGCGCTGCGCTGCAGCGGATGACGGTCGGCGAAACGCGCCTCAGCGTCATCGAGCGTAGGGTGAATGGCGGCAAAGGCGCCGCCGTGCTCGACGGGCTGCGCGAAGCTGCGGCGCTAGGCTTCACCCATGTGCTCACCATGGACGCCGACGGGCAGCACGATGCCGCCACTATCCCTCGCTTCATGGCGCTTTCCGCCGCAAATCCTGGGGCGATGATCCTGGGCGTGCCGGTCTTCGATGAGAGCGCGCCGGCGCTGCGCGTCATCGGCCGCCGCGTCTCCAATGGCTGGGCCAGGCTCGAGACCGGCGGCGCCATCGGCGATTCCCTCTTCGGCTTCCGCGTCTATCCGATCGCGCCGCTCGCCGCGGTGATGACGCGGACGCGCTGGATGCGCCGCTTCGACTTCGACCCCGAGGCGGCGGTGCGCCTTTGTTGGGAGCGCGTCGCCGTCGTCAACGCGCCCGCGCCGGTCCGCTATTTCCGCCCGAACCAAGGCGGCGTCTCGCATTTCCGCTACGTCCGCGACAACGCGCTCCTGACCTGGATGCACCTCCGGCTAATGGCGGCGTTTTTGCTGCGCCAGGTCAGATCATGCCGCCGTTGATCGAGATGACTTGACCCGAGATGTAGCCGGCCGCGTCCGAGGCGAGGAACGCCACCAGCGCCGCCACTTCCTCCGGCGTTCCCGCACGCTTCATCGGCACCAGTTGCTCGATCGCCTCTGGCGGAAAGGCGCTCTCCGCCATGGGCGAGGCGATGATGCCGGGCGCCACAGTGTTGACGGTGATGCCGCGGCTCGCCACCTCGCGCGCCAGTGCGCGGGCGGCGCCGTGAAGACCGGCCTTCGCCGCGGCGTAGTTGACCTGGCCGCGGTTCCCCATGACCGCGCTCACCGAGGAGATATTGACGATGCGCCCCCAGCGCGTGCGGATCATCGCCAGGAGGAGGGGCTGCGTCACATGGAAGAAGCCATTGAGCGAGACGTCGATGACGTGCGACCACTGCGCGCGGCTCATGCCGGCCATCACCGCGTCGTCATGGATGCCGGCATTGTTGACGAGAATCTGCACTGCTTCCTCGCGCGTGAGCGCCTCGAGCGCCGCTGCCGCCGCGTCGGCGTCGGTCACATCGAAGACGATCGCGTCCGCCGATCCCCCAGCGGCGTTGATCTCCGCCGCGAGCGCTTCCGCGCGTGAAGCGGCACGGTTGGCATGGACGTGAACGTGGTGGCCGTCGGATGCCAGCTTCCGGCACATCGCCGCGCCGAGCGCGCCGCTGCCGCCGGTGACAAGCGCGCGCCTCATCCCGTTCCGGCGTCTTCCGCCGCAAGCACGACCGCCGCCCGGCCGCTGGCGAGAACCTCGCCCCCGGCGCCGACGGCGAAGCGATAGAGGACGCGGGCCTCCTCGCCGATGAGCCGCTCGACCTCGATCAAGAGATCGCCGGGGATGTCGTCGAGGCGATCGCCGCGGCAAACGACCTCGCGCAGGCTCGCGAGATATCCTTCGCGCGGCCGCTCGCCGATGCTGCCGGCAAGCCGGCCATGCGCTGCCATCGCCTGCGCCGCAAGCTCGACGGCGCAGGCGACGCCCAAGCGACCGCCGCGGCGCAGCGGATTGCCGGGATCGCGATGTCGCGCCGTCCGGCAAACGATCGAGGTCGCATCCCAGCGCAGCACCTCCTCGAGCAGCACCATCGCGCCGGCATGCGGGATGAGCGCCGCGATCTCGTCGCGACCGATGGCGCCCATGCCTCTCCCGCTCACGGCGGCGCCAGCGCCGTCGTGATGCGCCGCGTCGCTGCGGCGATGCCGCGCGGCCGCGGCTCGACCGCAACGCGCAATTCGCATTCGTCGAGGTAATCGAGGATGACCGTCTCCGCCTCGCCCCGCGCCAGAGCCGCCAGGAGCGGCAGGCTGCGCGCCGCGGGCGTCCCGGCGCGGAGCGCTTCGAGCGGCTCGGCGAGCCGCGTCGCGCGGCCTTGGCCGGGCTCGACGGCGACGTCGAGCTCGGCCAGCGTGAGCTCGCTGGGGCGCGGCGCCAGAACGAGTGCGGCGGCAAAGACGGCGCCGATCGGACGCGCGCCATGGAGCGGCTCGGGATAGGGCAGATCGTAGGCGACCAGCCCGACCAGGCGATCGTCCACCACCGCTTGCGCCGTGGCGTCGATGAGCCCGGCGGCGAAGCTGCCGTCATGCGCGCAAAGGCTGGTCGACGGCTCGCGCGACAAGGTGGCGATGCTCCAATAGCCGGCCGGCGCGTTGTGCACGGAGTTGTGAAAGCGCGTCGGCGAGACTTCGCGCTCCGGCAGCGACAATCCCTTGAGGATGTCGTCGAGCGTATCGCCGTCGCCACCGGAGGAGGTGAAGACCGTGGCGGCCGCGCCCGGCGGTACTCGCGCATGCTCGAAAGCCTCGGCGCCGACGGCGAGCACCAGCTTTACCGTGCGCACCGTGCGCCGCCGCTCGTTCGCCGGCAGCAGGGCGCTCGGCGGAATGCTGGCCGGCGCCGGAGCGTAACCCGCTTCACCAGCCAGGATCGCCCAGCTCTTGGCCCAACCCTCGAGCCCGGGACCGCGCAGGCCAATGCCCTGCAGGTAGACGCGCGTCATTGCGGGCGCCCGAGAATGAGGCTGCAATTGGCGCCGCCGAAACCGAAGGAATTGCTGATCACGCGATCGATGCGCTGCGCCCGCGTGCGCGCCACGTATTGGCTACGGAAGCTCGGATCGACCGATCGCGTATGCGGGCTGCCCGGCAGCAGCGCGTGGCGAATGCAGAGACAGGCGATCACCGCTTCGACGATGCCGGCGGCACCGAGCGTATGGCCGGTATACCCCTTGGTGGAGCTGCAGGGAACTGCGGTACCGAAGAGGTCGAAGACGGCGCGATCCTCGGCGGCATCGCCCACCTGCGTCGCCGTGCCGTGGAGATTGACGTGATCGATATCCCTCGCCACGAGGCCGGCGCTAGCGAGCGCGCGCTCCATCGCTTGGCGCGCGCCGACCCCCTCGGGGTGCGGCGACGACATGTGGTAGGCGTCGCTGCTCTCGCCGGCGCCGAGCAGCAGGATGGGGTCGTCGCCCGGGCATGCCGCCTCTGGCTTCTCCAGGAGGGCGAAGGCACCCGCCTCGCCGATCGAGATGCCGCTCCGCTCGGCGTCGAAGGGGCGGCAAGGCTCGCTCGACAGCACACCCAACGCGCCGAAGCCGTAAAGCGTCGTGGCACAGAGCGTATCGGCGCCGCCCACCACCGCCGCGTCGCAGAACCCGGCCGCAATCATGCGCGCCGCATTGGCAAAGGTCTTCGCCGTGGTGGCGCAGGCCGAGGATGCCACCATCGCCGGACCGTCGAGCCGGAGCGAGCGGCGGACGAATTCGCCGATCGAATAGGTATTGTGCGTCGTCCGGTAGACATAGTCCGAGGGGAGGGCGCCGGTGCCGGGATCGCGGCGGCGATAGGCCCCCTCGGTGTGCGAGAGCCCCGCCGTGCTGGTGCCGAGGAAGACGCCGATTCGCGCCGGCCCGTAGCGCTGGGAGGCGGCGGCAACCGCCTCGGCGAAGCCGTCCTCGGCGAGCGCCATGGCCGCCAGTCGGTTGTTGCGGCAATCATAGGCGGCGAGGTCGCCGTCGATGGGCGCCTCCTCGAGCGCGGCGACCATGCCGACATGGGTCGGCGGCGCCTCGCCGTCGAAGACGCAAGGGCCAAGGCCCGAGCAGCCGCTTTGCAGCGCCGCCAACGTCGCCCGCTGGCCGGCGCCGAG
Organism: Allostellaceae bacterium; assembly: GCA_035515835.1. Lineage (GTDB taxonomy): Bacteria > Pseudomonadota > Alphaproteobacteria > ATCC43930 > CGMCC-115725 > DAHUYF01. The sequence goes on along the minus strand of DATJAV010000027.1, from coordinate 6,956 downwards.
ACTGGTCACGATCGACAGATGGCTGAGGAGAAGCGGTTGCAAGGCACTATCACGTTTCGGGCGAAGAGGGCGGCTGAACGCACCATAACTGCAGCATTTTAGCAGCTGCGCCGGGATTGCGCATCAAGGTTGCCGCGCAGCAGCCGAGGCGTTGAGCGAAGCGAGCGCGGCGTTGACGGTAGCGCTGGCGCGATCGATGTAGGCATAATAGCGGGCATAGAATGCTGCGAACGCGTCCCGCTCCGCTCCGGCCTTGTCATGCGCCTCGCCTGAGAGCGGCCGGCGCGCATGAGCGATCCGGGCATAGAGGTCGCGGAAGTAGGCAAGATTGGCGCGCAGATTGGTGTAGCGCGGCTCGCTGAAGATTTGACGGAAGTACTGCTCGTAGCTGCCGGTCAGCGGCTCGTCGTAGAAGATGAGCGCGAGATCCGTATCGTAAAAGTCGTTGGCATGTGCGGCAGCCTCCGCTTGCGCCAGCGACCCCGGCTGCGTCGGCAGGCCTTCGCCCGCCATCAACGCCTGCCGCGCGGCGTCATCGGCAAAGACCGCATCGGGATCGGCGAGCGGCCCGTCGTTGGTCCGACGCATGAGATTGACGAACTCGTTCTTGGGCGTCGGAAAATCGAAGGCGGCGATGAGAAGGAACCGTCCCATTTCCCATACGTCCCAGATGCCGGCGGCAGCCAAGGCATTATGCGTCACATGGGAGCAGTTGTTGGTGAGCACGTCCCAATCGAAGCTCTTCGTCCCATCCCTGTAAGGCGCATTGAGGCCGTTCAGATAATCGATAACGCGCGTCATCTTCTCGCGGTCGAGCGGCACGCGCGCGCAATAGCGGTCGCGGCCGAAATTGAGGGCAAAATCCGTGGCGACGGAAATCTCGTACATGAAGCGCTCACGCGACATGCCTTTGGGCTGATCGTCGAAGACCTCGCGGTGAAACACGACGCCGTCGAGAATGCCCATGCGCTCGGCCGTCGCCAGCGTATCCTCGTAGACTTCGCGGGTGAGCCGCTGGCCCGGCTTCAGCGTGCCGTGATAGAAGAAATCGCGCCCGCTGGTCGCGACCCAATTGGCGTTCTTATAATGCGCATTGACGCTGAGGCCGACCCCGTCCTCGTCGGGCGGCGACGTCTCATCGCAGAGCTTCAGCGTCGGGTATCCGGCGCTGCGGTCGCGGCAGGCGCCGTTCAGATAAAAGACCGAATGGCCGCCGATCCCGCTGCTGATGTCGACGCCGAGCCCCTTCTTCTTCTTGAGCTGAGAGGCAGCGCAGTATTCGGCGTAGTAGGGATAGAGCGAGCGATAGAGATCTTCCTCGCTGGCGGTCGGATGGGTGTCGACCTTGAGCCCGGTGCACCCGACCAGAGCGGCTGACACCAGCATCACCAGACCCGCGATTTTCCGCATTCCCGTCGACCTCACGCGCCGCGCCCGATCCCTCGCCGCTCCCGACAACGGGCGAGCACTATTGAGGGCCACCCTTAGCATGAGGGAGCGGCTCCTGGGTAGGGTCCGGGCGCCGTGCGAGGGGCTGGCGGTCGAGGATTCTCTGCCACAGCTTCGCCCAGGTCTCCCAGTCGTGACCTCCTTCCTCGGTGACGACGCGCGCGGCGGGGAGCCGCTCGGCGAGGAGCGCATGGCCTGCGGCAAAGCGGTCGCCGCGGCCGTAACCGAGAAACAACAGCGGATGCCCGGGTCCCGGTTCCTTGAGCCAGGCGAGGACCGCGCGCTCGCGGTCGTCGGCCACCGTACCCGGCTCCCAATGCCCGAGCCCGCCGGCGCGGCGCACCTCGGCGATCGTGCCGGGCACCCCCAGAAACGGCGCCAGCAGGAGGATGCCCTCGACCTGCCCCGCATGCTCCCGCGCGTAGCCGAGCGCGCCCATACCGCCGAGCGAGACGCCGAGGAACCAGAGCGCGTCATAGCCGCGGGCCATCGCCGGCAAGACGACCTCGCCGCGAAGGCGTTCCAGAATGCTGCCGTCGAGATAGAGATCGGCATCGGCATCGGCGATCACGACATCGACGGGAAGCTCGCGCGCCCGGAGCGCCGCAATGAAGCCGTGATCGACGAATTCCTGCGCCTTCATGCCGACCCCCGGCAGCATCACCAGAAGGCGGCGCGCCCGAACCGCGCCGGGCGCGGCATAGAGAGCGCTGGCGATGGGCGCCCCCGCATTCATCGCCGCCGCTCCCGAGGGCCGGTGCTGAGGATGGCGCCGAAGACGAGGCTCAGGAAGGCGCCCGCCGCCACCGTGGCACCGATGTCATGCAGCACCGCCGCGCCCGAGAGCGAGAGCACCCCGAAGCCGATCACGGTCGAGAGGTTGGCGAGCACCAGCGAGGCCACGGTGCGGTCGCGCTGCTCGTCCACGTCGTTCTGGCGCTCGAAGAAGAGCGAGTAGTTGGAGCCGACCGCGACCACGAGCAGCAAGCCCACGAGATTGAAGATCGAGAGCTTCCGATCGCTGCCCGCGAGCCCGGCTGCGGTGAGGATCACCGCCGCGGCGAGCGGCGCCACCACGTGCCAGACGCGGACGGGGGACCGCAAGGTGAGCGACAGCAGCCCGACGATGACCAGGCCGCCGATGAGCCCCAGCGACAGCGCCTCGTGCTGGTAGGTCTGCAGCAAGCGATCGGATTCGTCCTTGAGATCGACGAAGATGGCGCCCTCGCCCTTCGCCGCGACGGCGGCGGCCACTCGGTTGGCATCGGCCAGGTCGCGCAGCGGCAGCACCGCGCTGAAGCCGCCCGCACGCGGGAAGAGCAGCGAGTCAAGCTTCAGCGCAAAGGCCGGCGGCAGGTCGGCGCGGGTGAGCGGCGGCGCCGTCTTGGCGGTCGCGACATCGGCCAGGAATGGCGCGAAGGTGTCGGGGCGAAACGGCAGGCCCTGCAGCGCCTCGGCGAGCCGCGCCCTCAGCACAGCCGGCGCCGGCAGCGCGTCTTGGCGCGCCCGCTGCTCGGCAAGGCTTGGCAGATAGCGATTGGGCGCGTCATAGCCCCCGATCGCCTTTTCCGCGACGAGCGCCTCGAGGACCCCCGAGAGCCGCTCGCCAGCGCCAAGCGCCTGCTCGGCATCGGCGCCCCCCGTTACCACGAGAAAGCGCAGGTCCGGCGCGCCCAAGTCGTGTCGCAGCGACTCGTCTAAGCGCTGCTCAGCCGCCGGGATGGGGCTGAGGCTCGACAGCTCCTCCTGCCAGAAGCCGCCGCGATGGAGGAAAAGCGAGAGGCCCGCCAGCAGCACCAGCGCCAAAAGCGGCCAGCGCAGCAGCGGTGCGCGCTCAGCCAGCGCATGGACAATCCGCGCGAAAGCGCCTGTGGGCACGCCGGCGATCGCCGCCGGCACCAGCGCCGGCAGCACCCAGCGCGTCACGCTGACGGCAACGAGGAGGCCGGTGATCGAGAAGAGGCCGAGCTGGGCGAAGCCGGTGAAGCTCGAGAACAGCATGGCGCTGAAGCCGCAGATGGAGGTCGCGACCCCCAGCCTGAGCGTCGGCCAGATGCGCCGGATAGTCGCCTCGGGGCGGCCGCCGGGCGCAGTCTGGCTGAAGAGATATATCGCGTAATCGACGGATTCGCCGATGAGCGTCACGCCGAAGCCCAAGGTGATGCCGTGGACGAAGCCGAAGACGGCGCTCACCGCGGCAAACCCAGCCATGCCGCCGCTGGCCACCGGTACGAGCGAGAGCAGCAGCAGGCGCGGCGAGCGATAAGCGGCCAGCAGCACGCAAGCCACGAGCGCGGTGGCGATCACCGAGAAGCGCGAAGCGTCGCGCTTCATCGTCGCCCGCGCGCGCACCGCGAAGACGGCGGGCCCGCTCTCGAGCAGCCGCGCCGCGCCCGCATTCGGCATGTCGCGCTGGGCGCCGGCGAAATCACTCTCGATGCGCTCCAGATCCGCTTGCTGCGCGTCGATGTCGAAGCCCAAGGCGCGCGTCTGGACCAGCAGCGGCGCGCGCCGGCCGTCGGCCGAGAGCCAGACGCCATCATGTGTCGGCGGTCCCTCGGTGGCCGCGAGGCTGCCGATGAGCCCCAGGATCTCGCCGGTAGGATCGGCCGGCAGGCTGCGCTTCACCAGCGCGGATGCGTCGCCGCGCAGCAGCTCCAGGTCGTCCTCGAGCGCATGGCGCAGCGCCGCGGCGGTAAAGCGCTCGGGCGTGACGCTCGGGCTCAAGACGTAGCGGTTGCGCCAGAGGAAATCGCGCTCCGCCGCAAATCCCGCGTCCTCGCCATTGCCGACCAGGGCGAAAGCTGGCTCGGGACGCAGGCGCGCCGCCAGCGCCTTGCTGAGTGCCGCCAGCGTATCGGGCGGCGCCCCTTCGATCGCCAGCAGAATCAGCCGAGACACGGCGCCGTTCTGCACTTGATCCACCAGCACCTGCTGCGACGGCGTCGGCGAGCGCGGCAGGAAGGCCGACATGTCCGTGCCGATGCTGGTGTGGGCGATGACAGCAATGGCAAGCGCGATGCCGGCGATCCAGATCGCGAGCGCCCAGCGGCGGGCGCCCGTCACCGTCCGGTTTCCACGATGGTCATCTCCGAGCGATCGCCATCCGCCTCCTCGCTGTCGATCGAGCGGATGCTGGCATCGCGGCCGCTGATGCGAATCCACTTCACCATCTCGCGCAGCCGCCGCTCCTTGGGCTCGAGTGTCATCTGCCAAGCCAGGAGCGAGCCCTGGAGGGTCACGTTGTAGTAGCGCTGCAGCGCCGGCAGATCGCCGGCCAGCGTTGCGCGGATGCTTTCGACGAAGGCACCCAACTCCGGTTGGTCGCGGAGCGAGACGGTACGGCTGCCCGGATCGCCGCTTTGCGAGAGAGTGAGCTTGTCGCCGTCGACGGTAATCCGCTCCGGCTTCGGCAGCAGCGTGTCCTTCTCGAGCTTGTCCGGCGCGACATAGGCGAGCGTGCCCGAGGAATCGAGCGGCTCGTTCAGCATGGCGAGCTCCTTGTGCTCGCTGAAATAAGCAGTCGAGCGCCGCACCTCGCTCAAGCGCTGCATCAGTTGCTGCAGGTCAAGGTGGCCGCCATCGGGCGCGGCCGCCAGGGCCGGCACGCCTCCGGCCAGGAGCGCGAGCAGGGTGAGGACGCGCATCATGTCATTTCCAGAAGTCGTAGAAGTTGAACCAATTATAGGGTGCCAGCCGACAGTAATGCTCGAGGCGCTCGGCATAGCGCTGCATCACCGTCTCGACCTCTTTGTCGCGCCCGCCGCCGGGCCAGAGAGCAGGATCGGCCAACCGCTCGAAAAAAATATCGTAACGCCGGCCACCGCGATAGAGGCCCACCATCAGCACGACCGGACGCCGCATGATCGCCATCATGCGAAAAGGCCCCGGCGGAAATCCGGCGGGCGCGCCAAGAAACGACACTGGCACCAGCCGCTCGCCGGCGAGACCACGGTCGGCAAGCACGCCCACGGCATCGCCCGCTGCGAGCCGTGCCTCGATCTCCAGCATCGACCCCTGATTGCCGAGCGCGATGACGTCGAGCGCCAGCGCGGGGTTGATCGCGCGCAAGGCGGCGCCGATCATGCGGGCATTCTCTTCGTACATGGCGAGCCCCACGCGAAGGCCCGGGTGACGGCGCCCGACGGCGCGCAGCACCTCGAAGCTGCCGAGATGCGCGCCGAAGAGGAAACAGCCGGAGCCGCTCGCCAGCACCTCCAGCACCGCCTCCTCGCCCTCGATCCGGAGATCGAACCGCTCGAGCTGGTCGTTCAGCAGGAACACGCGATCGAGGACGCAGCTGGCGAAGCTGTGGAAATGGCGAAACACCTCGCCAGATCCCGCCGGCCGCGCCAGCACGCGGTTGAGATAGTCGCGCGAGGCGCCGCGCGCGCCCCCGGAAAAAACCATGAAATAGAGACAGATCGGATAAAGCAGCAACCGTGCCACGCCACGCCCGAGCCGCAACGCGATCCAGACGAAGGCGCGGATTGTCGCCATCGAGCCGCGCTCGCCGCGGCTGAGCCACTCCTGACCGCCCTCGCCCCGCTCGACCATGGTCAGGCACGGTTCCGGATCATCGGCTCGTCGCGCCGAGCCGGACGACGCCGGTGAGCGCCAGGCGCTCGGGATCGCGCAGCAGACCCTCAAAGCGCGTCTCGCCGTTGGGCCGGGGCTCCCAGCGGATCAGCAGGGTGTCGCCGGGACGCACCGGGCGCAAAAACTTGACCGAGCGGATCTCGGCGCCGTCGCGGGCGTCGGGGGCGTCTCCCCCAATGGCGAGCAACACCGCGTCGAGCAGGAGAGCGCCGGGGATGATGGGATTGCCGGGAAAGTGACCGGCCGCGGTCGGGTGGTCGATGGCGAACGCGGTCTCGACCGAATGGGACCACGCCGCCATCTCAGATTGCCTTGGCGACGAGCGCCAGCAGCGCTTCGCGCGGCAACTTACCCAGCGCGTTCCTCGGCAGAGCGTCGACGAAACAGAGCGGCCGCGGCAGGAACGCGGCGTCGATGCGCCGGCGCAAGGCGGCGAGGATGGCGTCTGGCGTAAGGCCGGGCGCGACGACAAGCGCCATCAGCCGGGTGACGCCGGCACCGGCGCTTTCCGGCGTGTCGGGGACGAAGAAGACGCCGTCGTGGACGCCCGAGATCGCGTTGAGATGGTGGTTGAGGTAAGCGAGCGACGTGCGCTTCCCCGCGATATTGACGAGGTCGGCGGTGCGCCCGTGCAGCAGGAAGCCATCGGGCCCCTCAAGCTCGATTACGTCGTTGAGGAGGACGGGGGCGCCGTCCACCAGCTCGCCACTGGCCCAGGTGCCGTGCGCGTCTTGGCTGAGCCGCATGCCTCGCAGGCACCGCCATGCCGGCGTCGTGCTGGTCCAGCGCCCCGCGACCTGGCCCACCTCGGAGCAGCCATAAATCTCCCAGAGCCGCGCGCCGAAACGCGCCTCGGCCTCGGCGGCGAGTTGCGGCGACAACGGCGCGGTCGCCGAGAGCACCAGGTC
>DATJAV010000026.1:0-13604 GCA_035515835.1 Allostellaceae bacterium | reverse complement strand
GCACGGGCGGATCGACGACGACGCCCAGCGCCACGACGAGCGCCGCGACGATGGCAATCGAGAGGGCGTGACCGAGCGCGATCGGCACCAGCGCCGCCGTCACGACGGCGGCGCTCCGTCGATGCAACCCGAGCGCCACGGCGAAGAGCCAGCCCATGGCCGGGTTGAGCCCGTGATAGGCGCCAAGCCCGGCGAGGACGATCCAGGGCCAGATCATGGTCGGGCGACGCCGCCGCGCTTAACGGCGCGGCGGCTTCCGGCGCCCTAGGGATAGCAATATGAATCGGACGACGCGTCGCCGCCCTGGAGGCGCACTTGGTGCGGCAAGTGCGGCGCGGGCCAAGCGACGAAGAAATCCGGATCAAGCGCCATGCCGCCTTCGGGCTTGGCGTCCACTTTCACCATCCAGCCCTTGACGCCATCGGGATAGAATTGCGGATCGATGGCGCCATAAAGCGAATTGGTGAAATAGATGCGGCGGCCGTCGCGGCTTACCTCGACCATTTGCGGCCCGCCGTTGAGGGGCCCGCCGCTCTTGGGATGCGCCGCCCGCACGACGATGCCGCCCAGCCGCAGCTTCCCCGTGAGCTTCGGATGCATCGGGTCGCTCACGTCATATTGCTGGAAGTCGCCGGTGCCCCAGCAGGAGACATAAAGAAAGCGATCGTCGACCGAGAGGTCGATGTCGGTCACCAGCGGCGGGCAAGCCTTGAAGTCCTTGAGCGCCGGCGGCAGCCGGTCGGGATCGGCGGGTTCGGCCGGAATCTCGATCACCTTCTTCACCGCCCAGCGGTCGCCATCGCGGTACCACGTCCAAATTGAGGAAGAAAGGTTCTCGAGACTCAAGACGCAATTGACGAAGCCATAGGCCTTGGTCGGGTCGTGCGCCGGACGCAGCTCGAAGACGAGCTGATGCTGCGCGCCGAAATCGATCTCCTGCAGATGGCGACGCTTGTGCAGATCCCAGAAATGGAGCCGACGCCCGTATTTGGCGCCGAGCAAGAGCTCGGGTACCAGCCCTTCCTCGAACATGTCGGGCGTGCCCCATTCGCTGGTGACGACGGTGTCGTATCCCAGATGCCACCACATGTCATAGGCGAAATGCTGCGGGCCGCGCTCGACCTCCCAGCGGCCGAGCACCTCGAAGCTCTCGTGATCGATGAGCGCGACGCCCCCCGGGCCTTTGCCCTCGGCGTTGCCGAGCGCGGCGATGTAGATGCCCTCGGGCCCGCAATGTACGGTGTGCGGCCGAGAATACCCCGCGCGATCGGCGAGCTCGGCACTCTCGATGACCTTGACGAGCTTCGGCCGCTTAGGATCGGGCTTGGTGTCGAGCACATGGATGCGGGACGAGCGCAACCCCGGCACGATGAGATAGCGGCGCTCGACATGGGGATGAGGCGCATTCGGGCAAAGGCAGGAACTGCAGGCGTTCCAGCCGAAATGATGGAGCTCGTCGCCGGTGCCGGGCATCTCCACCCGGTCGATGATCGTGCCGTAGCTCGGCGATCGCGCATCGAGATCGACCACCGCTAGCGCATCCTTCTGCCGGCGCTGCGGATCAAAGCTGGCGACGTAAGCGAGCTTCTCCTGCGGCGCGCGTGCGGCAAGACGGGGCGAGGTGTAGAACGTCGGATCGGGTGTCCATGTCATGGCCTTGCCTCCCTTTCGTGTCGTTTTGGCTGGCAAGGTGCTGCGCCTTCACGAAGACGAGCCAGCAACTATCCCACTCGCTCGGCGGCGGAAAAGCAAGGGGCGGCGCACGCCGACGGTAACGCAGGAGATTCGGGTCTACGTTAACCCGCCATCCACCACCAGCGTCTGTCCCGTGACCATGGCCCCGCCGACGGCAAAGAAGAAGATCACCTCGGCGATGTCCGCCGGCAAGCAGGCGCGCTTCAGCGGCGTGCGTGCGATCGCGCCGCGCTTCACGTCGTCCGGCCATTCCTTGGTCCAGGGCGTGTCGATGAAACCCGGCGCCACGGCGTTCACCCGCACCTCGGGTGCCAGCGAGCGCGAGAGATATGACGTGAGGCGGATGAGCGCGGCCTTGCTTGCGCCATAGACCATGTTGCTGCCGACCGGCGTCAAGCCGCCAATCGAGGCGACGTTGACCACCGCGCCTTTCGCCGCGCGCAGCGCCTCGGCGCCGGCACGGATGCAGCGAAAGGGGCCGATGAGGTTGGTCGCCATCACCTCCTGCCACCATTCCTCGGTGATGACATCGAGCTCGCGCGGATGGAAGCGCTTGCCTTTGGCGGGGGCACCCGGCGTCGCCGCGTTGTTGACGAGGATGTCGAGGCCGCCCAGCGCCGCGATGGCCGCCACCACCATGCGCTCGCTGGCCTCCGGGTCCGCAACATCCCCGGGCGCGTCGATGACATCGAGGCCAGCGGCGCGCAGCCTGGCGATCTCGGCGGCGGCCCCTTTGTTGCCGGGGCGGTGGTTGAGCGCGACGCGTGCGCCGGCCCCCGCCAGCATCTCCACGGTCGCGAGCCCGACGCCGGACGCCCCGCCGGTGACGAGCGCGCGCTTTCCCCGAAGATCCGCGGTGATCATCGCGTGCGCCTCAGTAACCCAGCGCGCAGCCGTCCTTGCGCGGCTCGGAGCCGCCGATGAGGATGCCGCGCGCATGGTCGATCTGAATCGCCTGGCAGCCGCCCAGCGGCTTCAGCGGCCGCTCGATGACATGGCCGCGGCAAGCAAGCTCGGCCTCGACCTCGCGACCGATCGTTGCCTCGAGCTCCAGCTTGCCGTCGAAGGCGAAGCTGCGCGGCGCCTCCGCCGCCTGCTGCGGATCGAGGCCCATGTCGAGGATGCGCGAGAGGATGCTGGCGTGCCCCACCGCCTGGTAATGGCCGCCCATGACGCCGAACGGCATGGTGGCGCGGTCGTCCTTCATCAGCATCCCGGGAATGATCGTGTGCAGCGGGCGCTTCCCCGGCGCGATGGCGTTGGGGTGGCCGGGGATGGTGCGGAAGATCGAGCCGCGGCTGTGCAGCATGACGCCGCTCTCCGCGGCGAAGACGCCGCAACCGAAGTCGTGAAAGAGTGAGTTGATGAAGGAGATGGCGTTGCGGTCGCGGTCCACGACGCAGAGATAGATCGTGTCCTTGTGCTCGGGCTCGTCCCATTGCACCGGCTCCGAGGCGCGACGCCGGTCGATCCGGGCGCGCACGCTCTCGGCATAGGCCTCGGAGAGAAACCGCTCGACCGAGATCGGCACTTGCTGCGGATCGCCGAAATAGGCGTCACGCGCGCGGTAGGCGGCTTTGGTCGCCTCGGCGAGGAGATGGATGCGGTCGGCGTCGCCTGTGCCGGGCGAGAGATCGAAGCCCTCGAGCGTGCGCAGGATCATCAGTGCGGCGAGGCCCTGACCGTTGGGCGGGCATTCGAAAACGCGATGGCCGCGATACGCGGCCGAGATCGGCTCGACCCATTCCGAGCGCTGCCGCGCGAAATCCTCGAGCGTCTGGAGGCCGCCTAGCTCGTTGCAACGCTTGACGATGTCGGCGGCGACCGGTCCTTCGTAGAAGCCCCTCCGTCCCTCCTTGGCGATGCGGCGCAAGGTCTGCGCCAGCGCCGGCATCTTGACGCGATCGCCCAGCGCCGGCATGCGCCCTTGCGGCATGAAGAGACGAGCGGCCCCCGGATCCTTGGCGATCTTCGCCCCCGCGCGCGAGAAGTCCCAGGCCGGCCGCGGCGTGATGATGACCCCGTCCTCGGCGAGCTCAATCGCCGGCTGGAGGAGCGCCGCCATGTCCTTGCTGCCATACGCCTCGAGCAGCGTGAACCAGGCATCGACGGCGCCCGGTATGGTGGCGGCATGGACGCTCTCGACTGGGATCTCGCGGAAGCCGCGCTCCTGATACCACGCGGCGGTCGCCTTCATCGGCGCCCGGCCGGAGCCGTTGAGCGCCACCGGCGTCCCGGCCTTCGGCGAATAGAGCACGAAGCAGTCGCCGCCGATGCCGGTCATATGCGGCTCGGCGACGCAGAGCACCGCCGAGGCCGCGAGCGCCGCATCGACGGCATTGCCGCCGGCGCGCAGCACATCGAGCGCGGTGAGCGTCGCCATGGGGTGCGAGGTGGCCGCCATTGCCTCGCCGGCGACCGCCGCCGAGCGGCGGGGCTGATGAAAATCGCGCATGGAATCCCTGGAGTTCGGGGAAAAACCTTCCGCTGTCGTGGTTTTATTGGGGGCTTATGGCATCCGGCGCGGGTCCGGGCAAGCGCCGGGAACTCTGGGGAAGCACCGGGAAGCACGGGGAACGGCTTGTCGCAGCGCAGCCGATTGCCTACGGTCCCTTCGCAGCACGACTGAGGCGATGAGGCAGACGCCATGGAGCATGCTTACGTCTATGATGGCTTGCGCACCCCGATCGGCCGCCATGCCGGCGGCTTGGCGCCAGTCCGGCCTGACGACCTGCTGGCGGGGGTGATCAAGACGCTGGTGGGACGCAATCCCTTCAAGCCCGGCGACTACGAGGACGCGGTCATCGGCTGCACCAACCAGGCGGGCGAGGATGCGCGCAACGTGGCGCGGCATGCGGCGCTGCTGGCCGGGCTGCCGACGGAGATCGGCGGCCTCACCGTCAATCGCCTCTGCGGCAGCGGCCTTGCCGCCGTCGTCGACACGGCGCGCGCCACGAGCTGCGGCCAGGGCGAGCTCTTCATCGCCGGCGGCGTCGAGAGCATGAGCCGCGCCCCCTTCGTCATGGCCAAGGCGGAAAGCCCCTATAGCCGCGAGATGAAGGTGTTCGACAGCACCATCGGCGCGCGCTTTCCCAACCCGCGCATCGGCAAATCCTTCGGCGAGGACACGATGCCGGAGACCGCCGACAACGTCGCCCGGGATCATCGCATCAGCCGCGAGGCGAGCGACCGCTTCGCGCTCGCGTCGCAAGAGAAATATGCGCGCGCCAAGGCCGCGGGATTCTACGACGAGGAACTGCAGGCGGTGAGCGTCTCAGGGGCCAAGAAGGGGACGGAGACGGTGATCGCGCAAGACGAGCATCCCCGCCCCAACACGACGATGGAGCGGCTCGCCGAGCTGAAGCCGCTCTTCCGCGACGGCGTCGTCACCGCCGGCAATGCCTCCGGTATCAATGACGGCGCGGCGGCGCTCGTCATCGGCAGCAGGCGCGCCGGCGAGAAAGCCGGCAAGGCGCCGATCGCCCGCATCGTCTCCGCCGCCATTGCCGGCGTCGAGCCGCGCGTCATGGGGCTGGGGCCGGTGCCGGCCTCGAAGAAGGCGCTGGAGCGGGCCGGGCTTACGCTCAAGGACATCGACGTGATCGAGCTCAACGAGGCCTTTGCCAGCCAAGTGCTGGGCTGCCTCAAGCTGCTCGACATCGATTTCGCCGACGCCCGCGTCAACCCCAATGGGGGCGCCATCGCCATCGGCCACCCCCTCGGCGCCTCGGGCGCGCGGCTGGCCCTCACCGCCATCCGCCAGCTGCATCGGACCGGCGGTCGCTACGCGCTCGCCACCATGTGCATCGGCGTCGGCCAAGGCATCGCCGCGGTATTCGAGCGGGTCGGCACCGCGTGAGTCCCGCCGAAGGCGGGCTCGCCGCGCTGCAATTTCCGCACGCGGAGGCGCCGCCGGGCGGCACGACGATCGAGGTGGCGCCGGGGGTGCGCTGGCTGCGCATGCCGCTCCCCTTCGCGCTCAACCATATCAATCTCTGGCTCCTCGCGGACGGCGCCGGCTGGGCGATCGTCGATACCGGCATCAACAGCGACGAGACCAAGGCGCTCTGGGAGCGCCTCTTCGCCGAGGGTCTCGACGGTCGGAGGGTGACGCGCCTCATCTGCACGCATTACCATCCCGATCACATCGGGCTCGCCGGCTGGCTCACCGAGCGCCTCGGCATCGAGCTCTGGATCACCGAAACGGAATGGCGCTTCGGCTACGAGCGCAGCCGCGCGACGCGCGAGGGCATCCATCCCTCGACCGCCGAGATGTATCGCCGCGTCGGCATGAGCGGCGACGAGCTCACGCACGTGGGCATCGCCCGTGCCGGGCATTACCTCTCGCGCGTGGCGCCGGTGCCGGAGCGGCATCATCGCCTCGCCGACGGCATGGCGCTCGAGATCGGCGGCCGCCGCTGGCGCATTGTCGTCGGCCGCGGCCATGCGCCGGAGCATGCCTGCCTCTATTGCCCCGAGCTCGATGTCTTGATCGCCGGCGACCAGGTGCTGCCGAAGATCTCGCCCAATGTCAGCTTCTGGCCGCAGGACAAGGACCCCGACCCGCTCGGCAGCTTCCTCGCCTCGCTCGACAAGCTGCAGCAGGCCGTTCCCGAGAACGCCCTAGTGCTGCCCTCGCACAATCTGCCCTTCCATGGCCTCCATACGCGGATCGAGCAGCTTCGTGCCCTTCACCGCAGTCGTCTGGACGAGATCGCCACTGCCTGCGACCAGCCGCGGAGCACGGCCGAGCTGGTCCCGGTCCTCTTCACCCGGGCCCTCGACCGGCATCAGCTGGGATTCGCCGTGGGCGAGACCTTGGCGCATCTGATCCACGCCACCACGATCGGCCGCCTTCGGCGCGAAGTTCGTGCCGACGGGGTGTGGACTTTCCAGACGATTTGATGAAAATACCCTCAAACGCGGCATAGCATACAAGCAAAAACTGTGCGTCGGGGGAGGGTCGGCCGTGATACCGGCTTTCCAGACCTTCATCGACCGCCTCGAGCGTGCGACCGAACCGGCAGCGCTGAGCGAGGCCATGACGGGATTTGCCGATGCCTTCGGCATCAGCCGCTTCGCTTACCTCGGCTTTCCGCGACAGGGAGCTCAGGCACCGTTGCTGCTCTCGACCTATCCTGAGGAATGGACCCGTCGCTATCTGAGCCGGCGCTATCAGGAAATCGATCCGGTGGTGGTGGGCGTGCGCAGCACCCTCATGCCGTTCACCTGGAACGGCCTCGATCCGGAGGCTCGCAGCTCGCGCGAGCAGCGGCGTCTCTTTGGCGAGGCGACCGAGTTCGGCATCAACTGCGGCTTGACCATCCCCATCCATGATGGCGCCGGCGGCATCGCAGCTCTCACCTTCGCCTCGGACAGCAGGCCGGATGCCCTGCGCCGGACCGTCGACGCGCACCGCCATCTTCTCCATCTCGCTGCCATCTACTTTCATGCCCATGTCCGGCGCCAACTCGAAGCGGTCATCGATTTCGACCGGCCGCATCTCAGCCCGCGCGAGATCGCCTGCCTGCAATGGACGGCGCGCGGCAAGAGCAGCTGGGACATCGGCGAGATTCTCGGCATCTCGCGCCGCACCGTGGTGTTCCATCTCGAGAATGCCAAGCGCAAGCTCGACGCCGTCACCCTCGCCCAAGCCGTTGCCGCCGCGCTCCAGCATGGACTGATCGACTTCTGATCCAACGCGAGGGCGCGCACCCACCTTCGTGATGAAGCTCCGTGGTCGGTGCTGCACGATTTTTTCGTTTGACCTGTTACGAAGTACAGGATGCCGGCCGCGGCATTCGCCTCTCAAATAAGTCGGTACGACCGACCGATGAGGGGCGTCATGATGTATATGATCCAAAGCAATCGCTTCGGCGAATTCGCCCATGAACTCGCCGAGATGCATCGCCTGCGCTACCGGGTCTTCAAGGAGCGTTTGGACTGGGAGGTCACGGTCAGTGGCGATATGGAGATCGACGAGTACGACAGTCTCAAGCCGGTCTATCTGCTTTACAGCAGGGGCGCGGGACGGATCGAGGGGTGTGTAAGGCTCTTGCCGACCACCGGTCCGACGATGCTGCGCCACAGCTTCCCGGCGCTGCTGGGTCCGAAACCCGCGCCGGAATCGCCCGAGATCTGGGAGAGCAGCCGCTTCTCGCTCGACATCGATCCGGACCGACAGAAGGCGCAGGGCGGCCTCTCGCCGGCGACCTTCGAGCTCTTCGCCGGTATGGTCGAGTTCGGCTTGGCGCGCGGGCTCAGGGAGATCGTCACCGTCACCGATGCGCGGATGGAGCGCATTCTGCGCCGCGCAGGCTGGCCGCTCCGCCGCCTTCACGACGCACGACGCATCGGCAGCACGCTGGCGGTCGCCGGATTTCTCGAGGTGTCGCAGGAGGCGCTGGCGCGGTTGCGCGCACCGGGCGGATTGCATGGGCCGGTGCTATGGGAGCCGGTCCGCCTCAAGGAGTCTGCCTGACATGGACGCGCCCCCCGACGACAAAGCGCGGCTCCGGGCGATCGAATCGCTGCTCGACTACGTCATCTCCGAATGCGGCGAGCTCGATCTACCCGAGCTGGAACAGCTTTTGGGCGCGGCGGCGCTTGTCGTCGGCGAGATGATCGAGGGCCGCCCGGCAACGCGACGCCCCCGGCGGTCGGATAAGCCCGCGTTGCGCATCGTGACCGGCGACGCGCCCGTCAAGAAGCGCAATGCCGAGGCCTAGACGCCGCACCCTCGACCGGCATCTCGGCACGCGCCTCACCTCCTTCGCTCATCTGCTCAGCGCTCGGCTCGGCGAATTCTTCACCGCGGGGCCGCGTCCGGCTCGGCGCCGCTCGTTCCGCCGCTACCGCCGCACGCTGAGGTTGGTACGGGCCTATTGCCGCATCCCACCAGCTCGGCGCCGCGAGATGATGACGCTGATCCAGGACGCCGCCGAGCAAGGCACCACGTTTAACGAAAATGAGACTTAGAGATCGCGGAGGATGCCAGGGATCGCGGGGGATGCGCGGGGTGCAGCGGATTGAAAAAACCTCTGCGACAGGTTCACGGACGACGGCCAAGACGCAGCTGCAGCATCGCGGCAAATGCCGCGAAGATGCGCGGCACGTGGACGTGCTTATAGGGAAAGAGGTGCGGTACGTCGCGCAGATGCACCAGCATCGTCGCATTCGCCTCGAAGACGATGACGCTGCCGTCCTCGGTCAGCGCGAAATCGATGCCGCAGAAATCGAGATCGAGCCGCCGGCCGATGGCGTCCAGCGCAGCCATGGCCTTCCGCCCCAGCGCCGCCCTGGGATCCTCGAGGAAGCGCTGTTCCTCCGCCCGCTTCCACGACGGCGACAGCATGTCGGCGGAGAAGTAATGGACGAGCCAATGCTGCGAGATGGCGAGGTGATAGGGATAGGGCTCCCGGTCGACGAAGATCACGCGGTATTTGCGGAAGTAGCGATCGGGCGAGCGGCAGTCGCGATAGCGCGTGAGATAGCAAGCGTCGGCTTCGCCTGGATCAGCCATGGCCAACTGCGCCGGCGTCTCGAGGAGCCGCACGCCGCGGCCACCATGCGCGCCCGCGGGGCGAAAGATGAGCGGAAACGCCAGACGAGCCGCAAACGCGGCATCGCCGAGCTGTGTGGTCGCCGCGCGGATGACGGGCGGCACCTCAATATTGGCGATGCCCCGAAGGAGCAGCGGCAAGCGGTCGCGCTGCGTGCGTGCGACGGCCTCGGGCGGATTGAGCAGGGGCTTTCCCGCCCGTTCGAGAAATGCCGTCACCGACGGCGGGAGCGGGCCCGCCATGTCGGGATCGCCCGCCGCATTGAAGACGATATCGAAGGGCGGCAGGCGATCGCCGTCCTCGGCCTGCGCATACTCGACGAACCACTTGACGCGCGTCGTCGTCGCCGGCGGAAAGAGCTCGTCGATCGGTACGTTGCCATAGCCCGATGCCGCGAGGATGAGGACGCGAAGGGTCGGCGTTGCCGCCGTCTCGACGAAGACGCTCTGGCGGCCATAGGCCTCGTCGCGATGCCGCCGCGCCTCGGCGAAATGCCCTTCCCGCTCGAGGATGGCCGCGAGGTTGCGATGCGCCTCGATCATCGCCGGATCGAGCCGGAGCGCGAGCTCATACCACCGCTTGGCCGGCGCGCGCCGGCCCGCCTGAAAGCAGGCGGTGGCGATGTTGAAGAGCGCGAGCGGCGCCCGCGCCTCGAGCGCCGTCGCCGCCAGCTCCGCCGCCATCGCGTCCGTCTCCTCGCCGCCGGCGCGAAGCTCGGCCGCGAGTGCGCGGTAGCGCATCGGGTTCTCGGGCTCGAGGGCGATCGCCTGCTCGAGCGCGGCGAGGGGCGCGGAGGTCATTGCTCCGAGACTACCCGCGCCCTCCGCCGCGCAGCAAGGCGTTCACCCCCGTCTCGGCCCGCCCGTCAGTCGCCGTCGTGGTCGTTGTCGGTCATCGGCTGCGCCACGATCTTGCCGAAGAGGCCGTTCTGCTGCTGGTTGGGACCGGCGGTGAAGTAGAGCGTGTCGGCATCGGAATTGAGGAAGGTGCCGAAGTCCAGCGACCAGAGGCCATCGATCGAGATCGGCTTGCCCTTGGCGTCGCGCAGCGCGCCCAGGTTCTCGCCATCCTGGTCGAAAACGTTGATCCAGCCGGCGAAGTTGCCCTGATCGCCGAAATTGCCGATGAGAATATCGCCGCTGAACTGGCCGAAGCCGTCCGTCGCACGGGCTACGCCCCAAGGCGCATTGAGGGCGCCGCGCGCGGCGAAGCGATGCAGCAACACGCCGTCCGTGCTAAAGACGTCGATGAAGCCTTGGCCGGCGCCGGGGACGACGTCGTTCTTCTGCCTTCTGCGCGTTCTGTTTCGCATAGGTGACAAAAAGGTTGTTGTCGACAAGGGCGATGCCGAAGGGCGCAAAGCCCGCGGGGATCGTCGGATCGCTGAAGTCGCCGTCGAGCAGCGCGGGCTTGAAATTCTTGTCGAAGACGTCGATCGTACCGGCGAAGATGTTGGTGGCGAAAAGAAAGGTGCCGTGAACGTTGGTGGCGAAGGCCAAGCCCTTGTAGACGGCGCCGCTCCCGGAATTGTTGACCACGAGACTGGCCGTCGAGAGGCCGCCCGCGATGGGATCGGCCGCGGGGTTCCAGGCGGTGATGGTGCCGTCCTCCTTCGCCCAGATGAAAATCGCCGGAATCGTGACGCCGTTACCGGTGACGGGGAAGTTGGAGGTCGGGTTCCAGACCATTCCCGTGGGCGCGGCCGGGGGCGGGGCCACGCGCCCGGGCGGCAACGGAATCGTGACCTTCAGACCCTGCTTCACGCCGTTGCCGTCATAGAGGGTCGAGAGCCCGGTGTTGTTGTCGGAGATCCAGAGCGGCCCGCCCGGAAAGTTCGCCACGCCCCACGCGTTTTGCAGATCGGGATCGGTCGGGTTTGTCCCCTCCGCCGTGAGATTGGAGTCGAGATCGGTCTGGAGATAGACGGTGCGATCGTCGCTATCGGCGCGCGCCGCCGTCACCGTGATGAGAGACAGCGCAATCGCTGTCGTCCCAAGGAAATGTCGCGCAACGCGAGTCATGGAATCCTCCACGGAAAAGGAAATACAGGAATGGTTTTGGCGCCCGAGAGTAATCCCGGTGTTTCGATGACGAGAAGTAACGACCCGGTGAGATCACTACCTCTTTTGCACGCTCCTCTTTCCTGCGAAAGGACGGTTGACCACTTCTTTCGAGGGAAATGTCACTTGCTTGCCACAGTCGATCTCACGTGCTTTCCTGCCCCGGCATTTGTCGGAGGCGAGACGTGGCCAAGTTGTGCGAGCTCGATGTCGCGGTAGCGGCGATTCCCGATGGCGCGACGCTCGTCGTGCCGGCCGATTACGCTGGCGTCGCCATGGAGGCGACACGCGCGCTCATCCGCCGCGGCGTGAAGCATCTCCATCTCGTGACATTGCCGGCGTCCTCGCTGCAGGCCGAGTTGCTGATCGGCGCGGGCTCTGTTGCCTCGATCGAGACTTCCGCCGTGGGCTTCGGCGAGCTCGGCTCGGCACCGCGCTTCACCGCCGCAGTGATTGGCGGCGCCATCCGCCTCAAGGACGCCACTTGTCCCGCCATCCATTCGGCGCTCCGCGCGGCGGAGATGGGCAACCCTTTCGGTGCGCTCCGCGGCATCATCGGCTCCGACATCTTGCGCGAGCGGCCGGACTGGACGGTGATCGACAATCCCTTCGCCGAGAATGATCCGATCGTGCTGCTGCCCGCGATCCGTCCGGACGTCGCACTCTTCCATGCCCCCAAGGCCGACCGGCAGGGCAACATCTGGGTCGGGCGGCGGCGCGATCTCTTTACCCTGGCGCACGCCTCGGCGCGGAGCATTGCCACCGTCGAGGCGATCGAAGACGACGATTTCCTCGCCGAGGAGGCGACGGCGGCGGCCACCATCCCCGCCTTCTATATCGACCGAGTGGCATTGGCGCCGCGCGGCGCCTGGCCGCTCAAGATGGGCGATCTCTATCCCGAGGACACCGCCCATCTCATCGACTACATCAAGCTCGCCGCCACCGAGGAAGGCTTCCGCCGCTATCTCGACCGCCACGTCTTCGCTCGACGCGCCGCCTGACATGAGCGATGCCGTGTCCGAGGAGGTGCTGATCGCGGTCGTGCAGCGTCTCATCGTCGGCGCGCGGCATGTGGCCGTGGGCGCCAATTCGCCCATCCCCGCCGCAGCCGCGTTCCTGGCGCAGCATCTCTCGCCCGAGGCGCCGGCAGTATCGCTGCAGCAGAGTCCCGAGCACAATCTCTGGACCGATGGCGGACGCGAGCTCTTCGACAGCGCGGGCCAAGGCCGCATCGACGTGTTCTTCTTCTCGGGCGCGCAGATCGACGGCGCCGGCAACATCAACCTCAACGTCATCGGCGACTATGCCCATCCCAAGGCCCGTTTCCCCGGGGCCTATGGCTCGGCCTATCTCTACTTCATGGTGCCGCGGATCATTCTCTTCCGCCTGGAGCACTCGCGCCGGACCCTCGTCGAGAAGGTCGACTTCGTGAGCGCCCCCGGCACCAGCCCGCCCAATGTCTTCCGCCGCGGCGGACCGCTGGCGCTGGTGACGCCGCTCTGTCACTTCGCTTTCGACAAAGCGAAGGCGCGCTTCCGGCTCGAGAGCATCCATCCCGGCCACAGCCTCGAGGAAGTGCTGGACCATACCGGGTTCGCCTTCGACCGGGACGAGACGGTGCCGGAGACGCCGGCGCCCTCGCCGGAGCTGCTGGCGTTGCTGCGCGGCACCGTGGCGCCGCAGGTTGCGGCGATCTATCCCAAATTCGCAGAGAAGGTTTGGGGAATTCCGATCTCCTCTGCCAGCCGCACCAGGACAGGCACATGACGCAAAGCACATCGCCCGGCGCGCTTGCCGGCGTCAAGGTGATCGATCTCTCGCGCGTGCTGGGCGGGCCTTATTGCACGCAGATGCTGGGCGATCACGGCGCCGACGTGATCAAGGTCGAGCCGCCGCAAGGCGACGAGACGCGGGGCTGGGGACCGCCCTTCCAGGGCGATGCCGCTTCCTATTACATCGGCGTCAACCGCAACAAGCGCGGCATCGCCCTTGACCTCGCCAAGCCCGAGGGGCGGGACGTGCTGTTCCGCCTCCTGGCGAAGGCCGATGTGCTCATCGAGAATTTCAAGACCGGCACGATGGAGCGCTGGGGCATGGGTTATGCCGAGGTCCTCGCCGGGAAATTCCCGCGCCTCGTCCATTGTCGCGTCTCGGGCTTCGGCGCCGACGGGCCGCTCGGCGGATATCCCGGCTATGACGCGGCGGTCCAGGCCATGGCCGGGCTGATGAGCCTCAACGGCGAGGCCGAAGGCGAGCCGCTGCGCGTGGGCTTGCCGGTGGTCGATCT
>DATJAV010000025.1:0-8716 GCA_035515835.1 Allostellaceae bacterium | reverse complement strand
AAGCGGCGTAGCGATCCCGAGCAGGCCAAATCTCTCGATCGGTGGTTCTCGCAGATGCGCATCCGGCTCGGCGATCGCGTCATGCCGGTCGACGAGCCGGTCGCGGAAGCCTGGGCGCTGCTGGGAATTCCCGATCCCCTGCCGTTGATCGACGGCCTCCTGGCGGCGACCGCCCAGGTGCATGGCCTCACCCCTGTCACTCGCAACGCCGCGCGTGTGGCTGTGGCAGACGTCGCGTTGCTCGATCCATTTTCCCAATAGCGGCGTCGCCTGGCGCTGCCGATAAGCGGAATGGCCCCGCCCGCGCGACCATCCAGCCCCAGATTGCATCCACGTCGCCCGCGGCCAAGAACAATACAAGAACGAGAAGTTCACGCCCTTAACCAACATTTACTGCCGCTCCAACCGCTAGCTGCGGCACGAATATCTTGACCATAGGGGCTCGATCACTCGTAAACCTCTCTTAATACCCGTTTGATCCCAATGTTTTACTGCGATTTTCCATTGACGCCCATGACATCCCATGATATCCCATTACCTCCCAAGGCAGGGCACTGCGGCTGATGGGCGACGGCTCGGCCAGGAGTGCGGGGGCACGGGGTGAGGGGCTGGCTTTGGCGCTGTTTCTCTCGACATTCGTCAACAAGGTCGACCGGAAAGGCCGGGTCTCCGTCCCGGCCGGTTTCCGGACCGCGTTGGCTGGCCAAAGCTTCAACGGGATCATTGCCTTCCGCTCCATCAAGCTGCCGGCGATCGATGGCAGCGGCATCGACCGGATGGAAGAAATGAGCGCCCGGATCGACGCGCTCGACGAATTCTCCGAGGATCGCGCCGCGCTCTCCTCGATCTTCGCCGACGCGCAGCAGCTGGCATTCGACGGCGAAGGTCGAATCATGCTGCCTGAGCTCCTCTGCCAGCATGCGGGAATCACCGAAAACGCCGCTTTTGTCGGCCTCGGCCGCACGTTCCAGATCTGGGAGCCGCAGCGTTTCGAGAAGCACCAGCAGGAGATGCGCGAGCGCGCCCGCCGCCAGGGCACGACGCTGCCGTCGCGCCAGGCCCGTCCAAGTCCAACACCGGGAGAGCCGGCATGAGCGCCCCCCTACGGCACGCACCGGTATTGCTTGACGCGGTGCTGGGCGCGCTCGCGCCCCGCGACGAGGCGATCTATGTCGACGGCACCTTCGGCGCCGGCGGCTACAGCCGCGCCCTTCTCGCCGCCGCACATTGCCGCGTCATCGCCATCGACCGCGACCCTGCGGCGGTGGCGGCGGGCGCCGACCTCGCGGATGCTCATCCCGATCGCTTCTTCGTGTTGGAAGGCCGCTTCGGCGACATGGCAGCGCTCTTGGCGCCGCTCGGGATCAGCACTGTCGACGGCATCGCCCTCGACCTCGGCGTCTCCTCACCCCAGCTCGACGATCCCCGGCGCGGCTTCTCCTTCCGCAGCGACGGTCCGCTCGACATGCGCATGGGCCGCGACGGCGCCAGCGCCGCCGACCTCGTCAACAGCCTCTCGGAAAGCGCGCTCGCCAACCTCATCTATATCTATGGCGAGGAGCGCTTCGCCCGCCGCGTTGCCCGGGCCATCGTCGCCGCTCGCCGCGAGGGGCCTTTGACCCGCACCGCCGAGCTTGCCCGCGTCGTCCGGACGGTGGTGCCGACCACCGGTGGGATCGATCCGGCGACGCGCACCTTCCAGGCACTCCGCATGGAAGTGAATGACGAGCTCGGCGAGCTCGAGCGCGCGCTCATCGCGGCCGAGCGTCTGCTGGCGCCCGGGGGCCGGCTCGCCATCGTCTCGTTCCATTCGCTGGAAGACCGCAAGGTCAAGGAATTTCTGCGCCAGCGCAGCGCCAACGCCCCGCGCGGCTCGCGTCACCGCCCGACGCGGCCGGCGGCGACGCCCAGCTTCCGCCTCATCACCGGGAAGCCGGTCACGCCCAGCCCTGCGGAGATCGCACGCAATCCGCGCGCCCGCTCGGCGCGGCTGCGCGCCGCCGAGCGGACCGCGGCACCGCCCTGGGAGAAGGCCGCATGATCCGGCTCGCGACCCTGCTCTGGGCGCTGCTCGTGGCCGCCAGCGGCTACGTCATGTTCCAAGTGAAGTACCAAGTGGTGCAGCTCGAGGACGAGCTCGCGCACGTCAATCGCCTGATCGACGGCGACCGCGAGCAGATCCGCGTCCTCGATGCGGAATGGAGCTTCCTCAACCAGCCGGCCCGTCTCGCCGAGCTTGCCAAACGCCATTTGAAACTGAGCCCCATCACCCCAACGCAGATCAGCCGTCTCGATCAACTGCCGTGGCGATCCCCGACGCCTCCCGCCGCGGCAGCCTCCGCGGCGCCGCCCTCCGCCCCCTCCCAGCCGACGGCGGCGCCGCGGTCCTCTCTTCCCGGCAGTTCCCGATGAAGCCCGACGACAACCCCTGCCGCCCGCGCCACTTCAAGCCCGGCCCCTGCACGCCCGAGCCGCAGGACGGCCCGGCACAACTGCTACTCGAAACCAGCCACACGCGGCTCATCATCACCGCCGTGCTCTTCTGCCTCGCTTTCATCGTGATCGGCGCCCGCCTCGTCGAGGTCGCGGGCTTCAAGGGCGGCGAGACGCGCCTGGCGCATATCGCGGCGACCGAACGCGCCGAGCCGGCGCGCGCCGACATCGTCGACCGCAACGGTGTGCTGCTCGCCACGACGCTCGAGGCGCCCGCGCTCTTCGCCGTGCCCAAGCTGATCAAGGACCCCGAGCGCGTCGCCGAGCAGCTGGCCAGCATCCTGCCCGACATCGAGGAAAGCGAGGTTGCCGCCAAGCTTGCCTCCGACAAGAGCTTCGTCTGGATCAAGCGGCCGCTGACGCCGAGCCAGGCCCTGGAGGTCAACCGCTTGGGCCTTCCCGGCCTGCAATTCCAGCCGGTGGGGCGCCGGGTATATCCCGAGGGCAATCTGCTATCGCATGTCGTGGGCTATGTCGACGTCGACGGCAAGGGTCTGGCCGGCATGGAGCGGGGCTTCGACGAGATCCTGCGCGACGGGCAGGAGCCGGTCGAGCTTTCCGTCGACGCCCGCATCCAATACATCCTGCGCGACGAGATCGCCCGCGCGATCGCGCAATTCAGCGCCGCAGGTGGCCTGGGCGTCGTCATGGACGTCAACACCGGCGAGGTGGTGGCGATGGTGTCGCTACCCGATTTCGACCCCAATCAGCCGGTCGATGCCGACAGCGATGCCGCACGCAATCAGGCGACCCTCGGCGTCTACGAGATGGGCTCCACCTTCAAGATCTTTAATACGGCTCTGGCGCTCGAGACGCGCACGGCGACGCTGGCCAGCTCTTACGACGCGACGAAGCCGCTGCAGATCGGGCGCTACACCATTCATGACGACCACGCCCAACGCCGCTGGCTGACCGTCCCGGAGATCTTCCAATATTCCTCCAACATCGGCTCCGCCCGTATGGCGCTCGCTGTCGGGATCGATCGGCAGAAGGACTTCCTCGGTCGCCTCGGTCTGCTGAAGACGCCCAATTTCGAGCTCCCCGAGCTCGGTGCGCCGCTGGTGCCCTCGCCTTGGCGCGAGGTCAACAGCATGACCATCGCCTTCGGCCACGGCATTTCGGTTAGCCCGCTGCAGATGGCGACGGCAGTCAGCGCCGTGGTGAATGGCGGTGTGCTCCACCCTCCGACGCTGATCAAGCGCCCCGCCGGTTACGCTCCCGCCGGCCAGCAGGTGCTCTCGACCCGCACTTCGGAGGATCTGCGCCGGCTCCTTCGCCTCGTCGTCGAGCACGGCACCGGGAAGCTTGCCAACGCGCCGGGCTATCTCGTCGGCGGCAAGACCGGCACGGCCGAGAAGGTCTCGGACAAGCGTTATGATCGCCACGAGCTGTTCTCGTCCTTCATTGGCGTCTTCCCCATTACGGCGCCCCGCTACGTCGTCATGATCAGCATCAACCGGCCCCACGGGAACAAAGCGTCGGCGGGATTCGCTACCGGTGGTTGGGTCGCGGCGCCGGCCGTCGCCCGCGTCATCGAGCGCATGGCGCCCTTGGTGGGAATTCAGCCGGTCGACGAAGATTCGCCCGAAATCCGCCGTTCTTTGATGGTCGATTCCTTGAGCCCCCAGGGGCGGAAACTTGCGGCTAACTGATCTCATGGACGGCGCACAAGGCCCACTCACCCTCACCTCTCCCGGCGATCCCGTGATCCGCGGCCTCACCGCCGATTCGCGCGACGTCAAGCCCGGTTTTCTCTTCGCGGCGCTGGCGGGGACGCGCGTCGATGGCGGCCGCTTCGTCGACGACGCCGTGGCGCGGGGCGCGGTCGCGGTGCTGACCGACGATCCCGGGCGCTATCCCGCGCTGGCACGGCGCGAGCCGCCGGTGCGTGTCATTTTCGACGCCAATCCGCGCCGCAGGCTGGCACGGATGGCGGCGCGCTTTTACGCGCCCCAGCCCGAGGCCCTGGTCGCGGTCACCGGCACCAACGGCAAGACGTCGGTCACCGTCTTCACGCGCCAGATCTGGCAGCATCTCGGCCATCGCGCGGCAAGCCTCGGCACCATCGGCACCGTCGGGCCGGGCTTCGAGCACCGGGGATCGCTCACCACGCCCGAGCCCGTCTCGCTTCATCGCGAGCTCAACATCCTGGCGCGGAGCGGCATCGATCATGTGGCGCTCGAGGCATCGAGCCATGGCCTCGACCAATTCCGCCTCGACGGGCTCGACTTGATGGCCGCCGCCTTTACCAATTTGACACGCGATCACCTCGACTATCACGCCGATATGGAAGCTTATTTCGCGGCGAAGGCGCGACTTTTCACCGAGCTGCTGCCGCCCGACGGCACGGCGGTGCTGAATGCCGACAGCATCGAGGCGATGCGACTGGCCCAGCTCTGCCGCCAGCGCGGCCAGACCGTGCTCGCCTTCGGCGCGGCGGACCGCGCCGATCTCCGCCTCTTGGACGCACGTCCCTTGGCGGCGGGACAGGCGCTCCGTCTCGAAATCTTCGGCGAGACGCACGAGCTGGTGCTGCCGTTGGTGGGCGCGTTCCAAGCCTCCAACGGACTGGCCGCGCTCGGGCTCGCGATCGCCACCGGCGCCCCCGTCGAGCGCGCGCTCGAGGTGCTGCCGCTCCTCACCGGCGCGCCGGGGCGAATGCAGCTTGTTGCCACCCACCCTTCGGGCGCGCCCGTCATCGTCGACTATGCCCACACCCCCGACGCGCTCGAGACGGCGTTGACCGCGCTTGGCGCCCATTGCCGCGGCCGGCTCGTCCTCGTCTTCGGTTGCGGCGGCGACCGCGATCCCGGCAAGCGCGGGACGATGGGCGCCATTGCCGAGCGGTTCGCCGACAGCGTCATCGTCACCGACGACAATCCGCGGGGCGAGGAGCCGGCGGCGATCCGTCGCGCCATTCTTGCGCAATGCCCCAAAGCCGAGGAGGTGGGCGACCGCGCCCAAGCTATCCGCCGCGGGCTCGCGCTGCTGGAGCCCGGCGACCTCTTGCTGATCACCGGCAAGGGCCATGAGCGCGGCCAGATCATCGCTGGGGTCACGCATCCCTTCGAGGATGCCGCCGTCGCGCGCGACGCCGTGGCCGAGCTAAGGGGGCGTGCCTCATGACCTCGCTCTGGACCGCCGCCGAAGCGGCCTCCGCCACGGGCGGGCGCAGCACGGGCGAATGGGTCGCCACCGGCGTATCGATCGACAGCCGCTCCGTCGCACCTGGCGATCTTTTCATCGCCTTGGTCGGCCCCAATTTCGATGGCCATGACTTCGCCGCCGACGCGCTCGCCAAGGGTGCGGCGGCAGCGCTCGTTGCCCGTCTGCCCGCCGGTCTTGCCGACGGCGCCCCTCTGCTGCTGGTAGCGGACACGATGGCGGCGCTCGAGGCGCTGGGCCGCGCCGCGCGCCGGCGGAGCGCGGCTCGGGTCATCGGCGTCACCGGCAGCGTCGGCAAGACCGGCACCAAGGAAGCGCTGAGGCGCGCGCTCGAGCGGCAAGCCCCCGCCTTCGCCTCGGTCGGCAGCCTCAACAACCAATGGGGCGTGCCGCTGTCGCTGGCGCGCATGCCGCGCGAGACGCGCTTCGGCATCTTCGAGATGGGCATGAACCATCCCGGCGAGATCGACGCGCTCTCGCGCCTGGCGCGTCCGGACGTAGCGGTCATCACCACGGTCGAGCCGGCGCATCTCGGCTTCTTTGCCTCGGTCGAGGCGATCGCCGACGCCAAGGCCGAGATTTTCGCCGGCATGGACCCGACCGGCGCCGCCGTGCTCAACCGCGACAACGCGCATTTCGCGCGCCTCGCCGCGGCGGCGCGCGCCCAGGGTATCACGCGCATCCTGGGCTTCGGCGGCCACCCTGAGGCGACGGTGCGGCTCATCGACAGCCATCTCTACGCCACCGCGAGCGCCGTCACCGCCACGGTGATGGGCGAGGTCGTCGACTACTGCATCGCCATCCCCGGCCAGCATTGGGTGATGAACAGCCTCGCCGTGCTGGGCGCCGTCAAGGCAGCCGGCGGCGATGTTGGCATCGCGGCTGCCGCCATGTCCTCGTTGACGCCGCTCGACGGCCGCGGCCGGCGCCATCGGATCGCGGTCGGCGACGGCATCGCCGAGCTCATTGATGAGAGCTACAACGCGAGCCCCGCCTCGATGCGCGCCGCCTTCGCCGTGCTGGGCGCGATGATCCCCGGCAAGGGTGGCCGCCGGATCGCCGTCCTCGGCGACATGCTCGAGCTCGGCGGCGAGGCCTCGCGCCTCCATGCCGGGCTCGCCGACGCGCTCATCGAGGCCGGCATCACCCTCGTCTTCACCAGCGGCACGGAGATGCGTGCCCTCTACGACGCGTTACCGAAACGCATGCGCGGCGGCCATGCCGCGACCTCCACCGACATGGCCGAGATCGTCTCGCGGCGCCTCAGGCCCGGCGACGTTCTCACGGTCAAGGGTTCTTTCGGCAGCCGCATGAGCGAGGTCGTGAAGCGCCTGCGCGCCGGCCAAGCCACGCCGGCGACGGTGAAGAGCTGAACCATGCTGTACGATCTGCTTTTCCCGCATGCGGAGCAGTTCAGCGCCTTCAATCTATTTCGCTATCTGACCTTCCGGTCGGCCGGCGCCTTGGTGACGGCGCTGCTGATCAGCTTCCTGATGGGGCCGCGCGTCATCGCCTGGCTCAGGTCGAAGCAGGCCGAAGGCCAGCCCATCCGCCTCGACGGTCCCGAGGGCCATCTCCTGCGCAAGAAGGGCACGCCCACCATGGGCGGCTTCCTCATCCTTCTCGCGCTCGTCGTCTCCACCCTGTTGTGGGCCGATCTCGCCAATGGCTATGTCTGGGTGACGCTCTTCGTCACCGTCGCCTTTGGCACAATCGGCTTCTTTGACGACTACAAGAAGCTCACCAAGCGCTCCTCCTCCGGCCTCGCCGGCCGCGGCAAGCTGCTGGCCGAGATCGCCGTCAGCGCCGTCGCCGCGATCGTCGTCGTCTGGCTCACGCGCGATCCCGCCATCAAGACTGCGCTGGCGGTCCCGTTCCTGAAGAACGTCCTCATCGAGTTGGGCTGGTTGTTCATCCTGCTGGCGATTTTCGTCGTCACCGGCGCCTCCAACGCCGTCAACCTCACGGACGGGCTCGACGGGCTCGCCATCGTCCCCGCGATGATCGCGGCGAGCTGCTTCGCCCTCATCGCCTATCTCTCCGGCAATTTTGTCTTTGCCACCTATCTGCAGATCCACCACGTCCTCGGCGCCGGCGAGCTCGCGGTGTTCTGCGCGGCGCTGGTCGGCGCCGGCCTGGGCTTCCTCTGGTACAACGCGCCACCCGCCATGGTCTTCATGGGCGACACCGGCTCGCTCTCGATCGGCGCCGCCATCGGCGTCATCGCCGTCATCACCAAGCACGAGCTGGTGCTCGCCATCATCGGCGGACTCTTCGTGCTCGAGACCATTTCCGTCATCGTCCAGGTGGCGAGCTTCAAGCTCACCGGCAAGCGCGTCTTCCGCATGGCGCCGCTCCACCATCACTTCGAGAAGAAGGGCTGGCAGGAGGCGACCATCGTCATCCGCTTCTGGATCATCGCTTCGGTCCTGGCCATCGCCGGCCTCTCGACCCTGAAACTGCGGTAGGGAGGGATGATCGAGGTGACGGCATTCCGGGAGAAGCAAGTGGCGGTGCTGGGTCTGGCGCGATCGGGCCTCGCCACGGCGGCGGCGCTGCGACGAGGCGGCGCGCGCGTCCTAGCCTGGGATGACGCCCGCGGCCCGCGCGAGACCGCCGCCGCGACCGGCGTCCCGATCGTCGACCTCGCTGAGCGCGGACTCGACGGCATCGCGGCGTTGGTGCTCTCGCCCGGCATCGCCCACCGCTTTCCCAAGCCCCATCCTGTCGCGGCCCAAGCCCGCGCCGGCGGCGTTCCCATCCTCGGCGACATCGAGCTGCTCGCGCTCTCGTGCCGCGAGGCGCGCTTTGTCGGCATCACCGGCACCAACGGCAAGTCGACCACGACGGCGCTTATCGCCCACATCCTCGAATGCGCCGGCCGACGCGTTGCCGTCGGCGGCAATCTCGGCACCGCCGCGCTGTCGCTGCCGCCGCTCGGCGCTAACGGCGTCTATGTGCTGGAGATGAGTTCCTATCAGCTCGAGCTGACGGAGAGCCTCGCCTGCGACGTGGCGGTGCTGCTCAACATCACCCCGGACCATCTCGCCCGCCATGG
>DATJAV010000024.1:0-15063 GCA_035515835.1 Allostellaceae bacterium | reverse complement strand
TGGCCTCTGCCGCTCGCTTGCGGCCACTGGTTCGCTGGCGGACTGGGAGGCGTTTGCTCGAAGCTGGGAAGGCATGCCGATTGACGCCTATATGGCGGATGGCGGACGCTACCGGCGGCGCCGCTATGCCGTCTTCGTCGCGTCTGGCACGGCCATCACCCGGGCGCCCCACCAATCGCACTATCAGAGCACCGACTACAATCCGCTCCATGGCGGCATCGAGCGTTGGTTCGAGCCGCTGCCCGACGCCGTCGCGGCGAGCGCCAGCCTCGGCACCATTCTGCGCTTCTCGCGCGCGCTCTTCGAGGAAGTGGATGCGACGATCCGCGCTTGGCACATCGAGCTGCACCAGTTCCGCATCGAGGCTGGGCCCGGGGCGCCGGGCAAGCCGACACCGGAAGGGCTCCATCGCGACGGCGTCGATTACGTGCTGGTGCTGCTCGTCCGTCGCCACAACATCCGCCGTGGCACCACCACTATCCATGATCTCGACCGCCGCCCTCTCGGCAGCTTCACGCTGACCGATCCCTTCGACGCGGCGCTGGTGCATGACGCTCGCGTCTACCACGGCGTGACCCCGGTCGAGCCGGTCGACCCCCATGAGCCGGCCTTTCGCGACGTGCTGGTGGTGACGTTCAGGCGTGAGGATCCAGGCACCAGGAGCCAGGTGCCAGGCGCGAGGTGATACTCTAATGCATCGATCCCCGATCCCCGTTTCCTTGAGTCCTGGCTCCTCTCCCCTGCTACCAGACTGAGGAACGCATCGATCGCCTGCCAGCTCGCCGCCGTGGCCGCTGCGTCATGGGCGAGGAAATGACCCAGCGCGTTGGTGTGGGGGTCCATCGGGAAGTCGAAAGCGTGAGTGGCGCCGGGAAATACCTTGAGCTCGTGATGCCCCGCCTCTCTAGCGCGCGCACCATCTCCTCCAGCGTCGCGCCGGCGTCCAATCGTCCTTGTCGCCGATGAGGATGAGAATGGGCGCGGTGAAGCCGGTCGCCGCGATACAGCCGGGATGGAACGCGATGCCGGCGGCGAAGGGCGAGCGCCCGGGCGCGCCCTGACGCAGCGTCCAGAGCACGGTAAGCCCGCCATGCGAATCCCCCTGCAGCAGCAGGCGGTGTGGGTCGATGTCGGCGCGCGTCATGAGATATCGCGCGGCGCTCAACGCGTCCCAGGCGCGCTGCGTCGGCGTCACGGCCATTAGTGCGCCGCAGGCCTCGGCGATGCCGCGCGGCTCGAAGCTGTCGAGCACCAGCGCAGCATAGCCATGCGCGACATAGCGTTGGGCGTGGCCTTTGAAGAGTGTCCAACTCGGCCGGGTCGGCCGCAGCCACCCGAGACCATCGCAGCCACGCATGATCACCACCGCGGGAAAGCGCCCCGCGCCGCCGGGCTTGAAGAGATACCCTGTGACCGAGCGATCCTTGGGCGCAGGCTTGCCATCTTCGATCAGCGGAATGTCGGCCGTGAGAAAGCCGGTCTCGTCCGGGAATGGCCGCGCCGCGGCGCCTGCCGACAGAACGCTGAGCACGAGCAAGAAAAAATCCGCGGCGCGCAACGCCGGTCGCTCTTTCTGTTCAGTGCCTCGCCGTCCCGGCTCATCTTTTATTCCCTCCTCGTTCCGAGCGACAGCGTGACAGCCGCCGCAAAAAGAGGCTGTCGCCGCTATCGCCATCCCCTAGGATCAAGGGCGCCTATGCTAGACGATGCCACCTGGGAGAGGCTCATCGCGCTCCGCCGCCACAATCGGCCGGCGTGGATTCCGGCTGATCCCGCTGATCTCGTGGCGCTCTACCTCCCTTATGCGCAGCCGCCTGCCGAGGGATTGGTTGTCGCTCATTTGGGCCAAAGCCTCGATGGACGGATCGCAACCTCGGCCGGCGCCTCGCGCTGGGTGACGGGCGACGCCGATCTCACGCATACGCATCGCATGCGCGCGCTGGCGGACGCCATTATCGTCGGTGCGGGGACGGTGCGCCATGACGATCCGCAACTCACCGTGCGCCGCTGCGCCGGGACGCATCCGCTGCGCGTCGTCATCGACAGCGAGCGCCGCCTCGGTCCCGATTACCGCGTCTTTCGGGATGGCGCCGTGCCAACCTTGGTGCTGGCTTATGCCGACCGCGTGCGCCCGGGCGAGCGCCTGGGCGAGGCCGAAGTGCTGGGCCTGCCGCGCAGCGGCGGTGGCATCGCGCCCTCTGCGATTGTGCGCGCGCTCGCGCAACGCCGCTGCCGTTCGCTCTTCATCGAAGGCGGCGGCATCACCATCTCGCGCTTTCTCGCCGCGGGTGCCCTCGACCGGCTGCAGATCACCGTGGCGCCGATGATCCTAGGCTCGGGGAAGCCCGGCCTCACGCTCCCCGAGATCCATGCGCCCGATCAGGGCTTGCGCCCACGAGTCCGCCGCTTCAGCCTGGGCGAGGACATGCTCTTCGAATGCATCATTCGTGACTGAGCGCACCCGCGCCTTCTGGGTGACCGCGCCGGGCCGGGGGGCGCTCCTCGAGAGCGATCTTGCCGCGCCCGGCCCGGGCGAAGTGTTGGTGCGCGCCCGTTGCAGCGGCATCAGCCGCGGCACCGAGAGCATCGTCTTTCAGGGCCGCGTGCCGCAGAGCCAGTATCAGGCGATGCGCGGTCCCTTCCAAGAGGGCGATTTCCCGGCGCCGGTCAAATACGGCTACGCCTCCGTCGGCATTGTCGAGCGCGGCACGCCGGCGCTCCTCGGCCGGCGCGTTTTCTGCTTTCACCCGCACCAGGATCGCTATGTCGTCCCGGAAGCAGCGGTGCTGCTGGTGCCCGATGCCGTGCCCGACGCCCGGGCCGTGCTCGCCGCCAATATGGAGACGGCGCTCAACGGACTCTGGGACGGCGCGCCCCGGCTGTGCGACCGCATCGTCGTCGTCGGCGCCGGCACGGTGGGCGCGCTCACGGCGGCGCTGGCGCAGCGCATCCCCGGCGTCGAGGTGACGATGGTCGACATCGACCCGGCGCGGGCCGCGCTTGCCCGGCATTTCGCTTGCCGCTTTGCGCTGCCGGGCGACGCCGCCGGCGATGCCGATCTCGTGATCCACGCCAGCGGCAGCCCCGAGGGACTCGTCACGGCGCTGGGGCTCGCCGGCTTCGAAGCGACCGTGCTCGATCTCAGCTGGTACGGCGACCGACCCGTGTCGCTGCCGCTCGGCGAAGC
Organism: Allostellaceae bacterium; assembly: GCA_035515835.1. Classification (GTDB taxonomy): domain Bacteria; phylum Pseudomonadota; class Alphaproteobacteria; order ATCC43930; family CGMCC-115725; genus DAHUYF01. Next base: position 11,876 of record DATJAV010000024.1, on the reverse strand, counting down.
CTTTCACCCGCATCGCCTCCGCCTCGTCTCCTCGCAGGTGGGCGCCGTCGCAACCGCGCGCCGTGCGCGGCGCAGCCCTCGCCTCCGCCTGATGCTGGCGCTCGACCTTCTCGGCGATCCCGTCTTCGACCATCTGCTGACCGGCGAGAGCGCGTTTGCCGATCTCCCGGCGACGATGGCCCGCCTCGCCGCGGCGCCGGCTGGCACGCTCTGCCATGTCGTGCGCTATGACAGCGGCTAGGGATCTGCGGCGAAACAATCGAATCGAGCCTCTCCTCGGCTCTCCCGGGCTCTCCTGGGTTCTCCCGGGATCTCGCGGGATCTCTCGGGACCTCCCGGGATGAAGGGCGGGCGCGGCGGCCCGACGGCGGCACCGACATCCACGAGCGCACGGCGCACGAGCTCCATCTCGAGCCCATCCTCTATTGGCTGCCGCTCGCGCGCTGGATCATCCATGAGAACAACGCCCGCGTTCTCGACCACCTCCGCCGCCAAGCGGAGCGCGCCGCCAAGGGGTAATGGCTTTCGGGAGGCCTGAGGGGGACCCGTCCCCGCTTGTCATACCACCCGCCTCGCTGTATCTCCGCCCGCCCAGGAGCCGCCCCCATGTACAGCCTCGCCGTCAGCGACCACGTCATGATCGCCCATAGCTTCGTCGGCGAGATCTTCGGACCGGCGCAGCAGCTCCATGGCGCGACCTACGCCGTCGAGATCGAGTTCCGTCGCACCGAGCTCGACGGCAATGGCCTCGTCTGCGACATCGGTCTCGCCTCGGCGACGCTGAAGGCCGTCCTGTCCGAGCTCAACTACCGCAACCTCGACGAGCTGCCGGCCTTCCGCGGCCGCAACACCACGACCGAGTTCCTCGCCGGCGAGATCTTCCGCCGCTTGAAGGCGCGCGTCGCTGCTGGCGCCCTGGGCCCCGGCACGGCCGGCGCGTTGGCGGGTCTTCGCGTCGTCTTGCGCGAATCGCCGGTCGCGTGGGCGGCTTTTGAGGGCGCGCTCGCCTGATGGACCTTGCCTTCATCGTACCGGGTGCGATCGATCAACGGACCGGGGGTTATCTCTTCGACCGCCGCATCGTCGAGGGGCTGCGCGCGATGGGGCACGGGGTGAACGTCCACGAGCTTTCCGGTCGCTTCCCGCTGGTCGACGCCACCGCGCGCCGTGCCGCAGCGGCTGTGCTCGACGACCTTGCCGACGGCAGCACCGCCGTCATCGATGGCCTGGCGCTACCGGCCTTCGCCGAGAGCCTGCCGCCGCAGGCATCGCGGCTCCGGCCCGTCGGCTTCGTCCATCATCCGCTGGCGCTCGAGACCGGATTGCCGCTGGCGACGCGCGAGACGCTGGCCCGGACCGAGGCGCGGCTCCTGCCGCGGCTGCGCGGCGTCATCTGTCCCAGCCGGACGACCGAGTGGCACCTGATCGAGTTGGGCGTGGCGCCGGCGGCGATCGCCGTGACGCCGCCCGGCACCGATCGGGCACCGCCACGCGCGCAGCGGCCCGAGGGGCCACCGCTCCTGCTCACGGTCGGCACCGTGACGCCGCGCAAGGGCCACCTGCTCGTCATCGAGGCGCTCGCCCCGCTCGCCGACCGGGCGTGGCAACTCATCTGCATCGGCAGCCTCGAGCGATCGCCCGAGACCGCGCGCACACTCACCCAGGCGATTCGGCAACATCGACTGCAACAGCGCGTCACACTCGCCGGCGAGTGGCCGCATGAGCGCATTGCCAACGCCTATGCCGAGGCCGACCTATTCGTCCTCGCCTCGTATCACGAAGGCTACGGCATGGCGCTGGCCGAGGCGCTGGCGCATGGCCTGCCGATCGTCGCCACCACGGCCGGCGCCATCCCGGAAACGGTACCGGCGGACGCAGCGCTGCTGGTGCCGCCCGGCGATCGCGATCAGCTCACGCGTGCGCTCGCGCAGATGCTCGACAATGCCTCGCTCCGCGCCCGCCTTGCCGCCGGCGCGGCCGCTGCCGGCGCGGCCTTGCCGGACTGGCCGAGCGCGACGCAGCGCTGGCTCGCCGCGCTCGAGCGTCTGGCGGGAGAGGCATAGACCGGACCGGAGGGCGGTCATGAATTGGGAACTCTTTGCTGCTTTCACGGTCGTCGCCGCCATCCTGTTCGTCACACCGGGCCCGGTCGTGACCCTGGTGATCGCCACCGGCGCCAGTCACGGCGTCCGTGCCGCGCTGACCGCCGTTGCCGGTACCTCGCTCGGCCTTGCGCTTCTGCTCGCCGCCATCGCGCTCGGCCTCAATTGGGTCTTAGAGCACACCGGCGCGATCTTCGAGGTGCTGCGATGGGTCGGCGCCGCGTATCTGGTGTGGGTCGGCATCAGAGCATGGCGGAACGCCGGAAAAATCACCGCGGCAATTCCCAGCGTTCGCGTGAGTTTCGTGCGTGGCGTCGCCGTGGCGCTCACCAATCCGAAGACCATCGCGTTTTTCACGGCATTCCTGCCGCAATTCGTCGATCCCAAGCTGCCAGCGGCGCCGCAGCTCGCCGCGATGTGCGTGACGTCGGTCTTGCTGGCGGCCACCTGCGATTCCGGCTGGGCCGTCGCCGCGGGGCTCGGCCGCGCATGGCTCATGAAGCCATCGCGCGCGAAGATGCTCGGGCGCCTGTCGGGGGCCGTCCTGATCGGTGGCGGCATCTGGCTGTCGCTCGCGCGGCGACCGGCGGCGCTCGGCTAAGCCCAACGCCCCTGGATTGACCACGGCGGGCGGGCCCGCTCGCCCTCATCGTCTGAGGATCAATAAAGGATGGTCCGTCGCCTGATCATGAACCGCCCGGTATGTGAGATCGTGCGTGCACAGCCGCGTAACCCCGTGGGACCGAGATCGGATTCAGGGAAGATAAGTCTCGAGCCAGCGAACCTGCGCCGACGACCCGCCCCCTGGCGGCAGAGGATACGGCTATTCGCCGCAGCCGTGGCGCTGTGCGTTTGGGCCCTGATCGCGATCATCATCTGGGCCCAGCGCGAGACGGCCCTTGCTCAAGTCGAGGCGAACGCGAGCAATCTCTCCGCCGCGTTCGAAGAGCAGATCCGCCTCGTCATGAACGCGGTTACCGGCGCGATGAACCTCATCGATCATCGGATCCGCGCGGAGGGTGATGCGTTCGACCTCGGAGAGTGGGCGGCCCAGGTCCCAGAGCTCGCGGCCTCGACTGTGCAGGTGGCGATCATCGGCCGCCGACGGAAGGCTGGTCGCGACAACCCTGGACGCGCATCCGAAACCGACGGACCTCTCGGATCGAGAGCATTTCCGTGTCCACGTCAAGGAGCCGAGCCACGGCGTGTTCATCGGCAAGCCGGTCTTGGATCGCGTTTCGGGCCCAGTCACCATTCAAGTCACGAAGCGCCTGGAGCATGCCGACGGCAGCTTCGCCGGCGTTCTCCTGTTTTCCCTCAGCCCCGACTACCTCACGACGCTTTATCGCAAGGTTGACCTCGGTCGAACCGGGGTCATGACGCTTGCTGGGACCGACGGCATCATTCGCGCTCGCTTCACCGCGACAGGCACCGTGGCACCTGGCGCATCGCTCGATGGCACGGAATTGCTGGCCGCCTCAAGGTCGGCTTCCCAGGGATCGGGCGAGAACGCGAGTCGCTTCGACCATGTCACCCGCATTTTCCACTGACTGCGCCTCGAAGGCTTCCCTCTGATTGCGATCGTCGGCTTGGGCAAAGCGGAAGCGCTCGAACCGATCAATCGCCACGCCATGGACTGGTCGGCATCGGCGTCATGATATGCCGTCCTAACGGAAACGCTCCGCCGCGAGGTCGAGCGACGCACGCGGCAGGAGATCGCCTCGCCGAGGAAGGCGACAGGCTTCGTCGCAGCCAGGACCATCTGGCGCGCGCTCAGCGCGTCTCCGCCACCGGAAGCGATGAGCAAGACCTTACGACGGACCGAGCCGAGTGGTCCGACGAGCTGTATCGGATCATGGGCGTCGCGCCGGAGACTTTCGAGCCGGCGACCGCGAACTTCCTTAATCTCGTTCATCCCGACGATCGTCACATCATCGCCGCCACGCACGCCGAGATGGCACGGGGCGCGTGCCCGGCCCCTTTCGAATACCGCATCATCCGGCCAGACGGAACGATTCGCTGGATCTACCGCGAGGTCGAACTTATTCGCGATGCGGGCGGCAAACCGCTTTCCATGCTAGGCACGGTCAAGGATATAACCGAGCCGCACGCCGCGCGCGAGCGTCAGGCGGAGCTTGAGCGAGAGCTCCTGCACTCGCAGAAGCTCGAGGCACTGGGGACGCTCGCCGGCGGCATCGCGCACGACCTCAACAACGCGCTCGTTCCCATCCTGGCGCTGACGCAGCAGATCGCCCGCCGCACGGATTTCGGCAGCGGCGATCGAGCAAATCTCGACATGGTCGCTGCGGCGGCGCGGCGCGCGACGGAGATCGCGGCGCCCGCGCCGGTCTTTGGCGATTCCGGTCACCTCCACCAAGTCGTTGTCAATTTGATGACCAATGCCGCGCAGGCGATCGGCGGCGAGCGCGGCAGGATTTCCCTCAACCTCTCGATATCGGCTGCCGATCAGCTATCGCCGAGCGACGCCTTCTCGGGAGCGGCTGTCCGCCTGTCGATCACCGACACCGGCTGCGGGATGGATGCCGAAACCCGCGGCCGCATCTTCGACCCGTTCTTCACGACGAAGCGCGTCGGCGAGGGGACGGGGCTCGGGCTCTCCGTCGTCCACGGCATCGTCAAGAGCCATGGTGGTCGCATCGAGGTGGAGAGCAACACTGGCCGGGGAACGACGTTCGTCGTCGTTCTGCCGCTCTATCGGGGCGAAAATGCGCGGCAGGCCGCGCCCGCATCGCACGCTTATGCGGCGACGGGGGGCGGATCTTCGGCCGGTTGATCGAAATCGCTGAGCGATGGCGATTTCTCGATGATCTCCTCGAGGATCATCTGCGCCGTGCCGAGATCATCCAGCATGCCCTCGGGCAAGGTGTCGGCGGGTCCGCGCTCGAGCGCGCGGCGCGCCTCCTTGAGCGCGCCGATCTCGTGCACGAAGGTCTCGCGCGCACCCACCGGCAGCGAGGGATTGGCCGAGAGCGCGAAGCAGAAGCGCAGGCACGCCTTGACCGAGAGGATGATCAGCTCCTGCTCCTCGCGGTCGACGGCGGCAGCGACATCGGCGGCCTGCTGGCGATTGGTCTCGCGCAGCGCCGGCAGGCGTCCGCGGATCACCGCCGCCAAAGCCGCGTGCTCGTCGAGTTTGGCGCGAAAGGTCCAGTAAGGTCCGAAGGAATGCTGCTGGATCGCCACATAGGCTTGCTCGGCCTGCTCGGCCGCCTCGGCCCAGAGCCGCTTCAAGGCGCCGACCAGCTGGGCGATCGAGGCCGGTACCGTCTTGCGCTGGCTTTCCCGCCAGCGCGAGGCGGCGGCGCGACGCTCGCTCAGGCTCGTCCTGCTGCCGATCTGTCCCACGCGCGCTCTCCTTCGCGAGCAAGTGTCGGCGGCGGCGTTTGAGAAGCCGATAAGATTGCCGGCAATTTTAGCGATCAGCGCGCCAGATACTCGGCGATCTCGCGCGAGAGGCCGGGATAGATCCGGCTGAGCTCGACCACGACCGGGCCGTCGCCGTCGACGCCGCCCGGCAGCTCGTCGTCGCTCACGCGCTCGGAGAGCGCCACGAGCCGCGCCGGCGTCGACAGAATTTCCCGCCAGATCTCAATGGAATGGGTCACTCGGCACCGCCCTGCCACGACAGCTGGACGGAGCCTGCCCGGATTTGGTTAACCGATCGTTTACGACGGCGCGGCACGCTCTCGTCTGTGCCGTTTCAGCGCTTGGCGCCCGGCACCCACTTGCGCGGCGCGGATTTCTTGCTCGCTGCCGCGCCGGCGGCTGGCGCGCCCTCGCCGAAATGGCGCACGAAGGCGTCGTAGCGACGCCGCAGCTCGGCGCGTTGCTCGGGGGTCATGTCCTGGAGGCGCAGATGCGAGAGATCCGCCTGGGTTAGCGTTTCATCCGCGCCGTGCTTTTGCCGACGGGCCATGGCACCCACCATGGTCCAGAGTGCTTAAAGCGCGGTTAAGCGGCGGCGAAGGGCGGCCGCTTCAGCATGGCATCGACCTTCGCCAGCAGCGCCTTCGGCAGGAAGGGCTTCGTCAGCACGTCATCGGCGCCGAGGCGCCGCAGCATCTCGGGAAAATCGATGCTGCCGCTGCGGTAGAATCCCGTCATCGCCAGGATCTTCGCGTGCGGTTTTTGTCGGCGGATTTCGCGGATCGTCTCGATGCCGTCACGTTCGGGCATCATGATGTCGGTGATGACGAGCTCGGGTTGCGTCTCCCTCCAGAGGCGCACGCCTTCGCTGCCGTCCTGCGCGCTGGTCACTCTGTAGCCCGCTTGCGACAAGCTGTGTTCGACGATCAGACGAAGTGCCTTACTGTCCTCGATCACCAGGATTGAGGTGCTCATGCTGCACGTCCGTGGATTTTTCCGCCGTCAGGGAGTGTACGCTCCTGCCGCGGCAAGCGAAGCTCAATCGTCTACAAATTTAGCTAAATTGCTTCGATAAATTTAGCAAATTTGCCGGAGATTATCGCAGCGCGCCGGCTTAACTTGCATTATCTTTTGCCAAATTTGGCGGCACCTCGAAAGGCCTTCGCGCCGCGGCAAAAGACGAGCACCCCTTGGACCAGCGTCTCGACGCACTCTACCGCTACTGGGCCGGCAAGCGCCGCGAGCGGCGCATGCCGGCGCGCTGCGATATCGATCCCTTGGAGATTCCGGGCGACATCTGGCCGCACATCATGCTGCTCGACGTCGTCTGGGACGACGGCGCGCCACGCTTTCGCTACCGTCGCGTCGGCGACGTCTTCTGGCGCGGCACGGGACGGGAGCCCACGGGTCTTTTCATCAACGACGTGCTACCGGAGACGGTGGGCTATCGCCGATACGTCATCGGCATCTACGAGGAGATGGCTTGGCGGCGGCGCGCGATGTATAGCGAGAACGTCTTTTCGCTCGAGGGTCGCGATACGCTGATGTCGGTGAAGCGCATCAGCTTGCCGCTCTCAAACGACGATGAAACCGTCAACATGGTGCTGGCCGCCCATGTCTTCGAGCACAAGAACCTGACGCGCGAGGCCGCCTTCGCGCTCATCCTCGAGATGACCGAGCTCGCACGCGCTGTGCTGGATTGAGTCACCGCCGCCGCTTCGGCGACGCGGTTGGCGCGCTCTTCAGCAAGTCGAGCAGCCGGGCGACGCGCTCGGATGGCAATTTGCGGATGCGCTCTGCCAGCAGATTGGCGAGCTCGGTCGCGGCCGGCGACAGCCCGGCAGTGTCGACGGTGACGCGGGGATGGGAGAGCCGCGCCAGGCGATGGAGCTCGTCGGCATCGTCCCAGATGATGTTGAGCAGCGCACACACGGCGACGACCATCGCATGAGTGGGCCGCCCGCGCCGGCCATGCTCCAGTGCCGAGAGATAGGCGGCGGAGACGCCGAGCGCCTCCGCCATCGCCTTGAGGGTGATGCCGCGCTCGGCGCGCAGTTGGCGAAGCCGCACGCCGAAGGGCGTCATCGCCGCCGACGCAGCAGCACATAAAACGCGCCCGCGCCGCCGTCTTTCGGCTGCGCCGGAGCGATGGCGAGAACGCGGCCCGCGTTGGGGGCCTCGCCGAGCCAGCGCGGCACCGCGGCGCGCAGCACGCCGCCTCGCGCGCCGCCTTTGCCGGTGATCACCAGCAAGGTGCGCCGCTCGCCGCTCCAGGCGCGGGCGACGAACCCCGCGAGCGCGCGATGCGCTTCCTCCTGCGTCATGCCGTGAAGGTCGAGCCGCGCCTCGATCGGCCGGTCGCCGCGCCGGAGTCGCTGCGCGCTGCGCCGATCGATACCGGTACCCGGTGCGGGCGGGACGGCGCGCGGCGCCGTCTGGCGCGGCGAAATTGGCGATGCCGGCGGTGGCTGCGCCGCAGGCTCGGTCGCCGCGGCCTCATCGCGGCGTGCCACGCCACGCACCGCAGCGCGCCAGAGGGCGCGCTCCTCGGCGCTAAGGCCGCGCCTCGTCATCGATGAGCACGATGTGGAGCCGCCGCGGCCCATGCGCGCCGAGTTCGATGCGCTGCTCGATGTCGCCGGTGCGGGACGGCCCGGTGATGAGGTTGACGGTGCGCGGCATGCCTTTCTCGCCCATGGCGGCGCGCAGCCGCGTCCAGCCATCCTCGTAGCTCGCCACCACTTGCGCGCCTCGCATCACCACGACATGGGTGTCCGGCAGGAAGTTGTTGCGTGTCGGGCTGTGGGGCCCGGAGATCAGCATCAAAGTGCCGGTCTCGGCAATGCCGGCGAAGCAGGCGGTGACGCCGACCTGGTCGGCATCCTCGGCGCGGCCGCGGCGAATCTCGAGAAGCGGCCGCTCGCTCCAAGGAATGCCGTCGAGCGCCGGGTCGGGAGCCATCACCAAGCGCGAGGGCAGATTGCGCTGCGAGAGGTACTCGGCGACCGCCGCCGGCACGTCCGCCGCGCCGGCGACGCGCGCGACGGTGGCCTGCGCCTCCTCGGCCATCTGCACGAAGAGCGCCACTTGCCCCGCAGGATCGAGGCCCTGGGTGCGGGCAGGAATGAGGTTGTGCTCGTGGCGCGCGAGACGATCGGCGATCGCCGTCCGGCGCGCCTCATCGGCAGCGCCCCGGCCCAGCGCCCGGCGGATGGCGCCGAGAATCTGCTCGCGCGCCTCGCTCACGGTGATATCCGCTTGCGGCGCGCCGCCCAGAGGCTCATGAAGGTCCGCCCTTCCGGCGCCGGCAGGTCGCGACCCTGCGTCCAACCGCCGGCGAGCGGCAACGAGCGGAAGCGGCCGCGCGGTCCGCCGATCGATCCAAGGATGCGCGCGGCCAGTCCGATGGCGAGACGGTAGAGCGCCGGCCGCCGCGCGAAGAAGGCCCAGAAAGCGAGGCCATAGCGATAGGCCGCGGGCGAGCGCTTCTGCGCGAACTCGCGTTCCCGCCAATGCCGCATCATTTGCGGCAGCGGAATTTTCATGGGGCAGACGCTTTCGCAGCGGCCGCAAAACGTGGAGGCATTGGGGAGATGGCCGGCCTCGTCGATCCCGACCAGCGTCGGCGTCAGCACCGCCCCCATCGGTCCCGGATAGACCCAGCCATAAGCGTGCCCGCCGACCGTGGCATAGACCGGACAGTGATTCATGCAGGCGCCGCAGCGAATGCAGCGCAGCATGTCCTGGAACTCGGTGCCGAGCATGGCGCTGCGGCCGTTGTCGAGAAAGACGACATGGTACTCTTGGGGGCCATCGGTATCGTCGGCGCGACGGGGGCCGGTCGAGACGGTGGTGTAGGCCGAGAATTCCTGTCCCGTGGCCGAGCGCGTCAGCAGCCGCAAAATGGTGGAGACGTCCTCCAACGTCGGCGTCAACTTCTCGATGCTCGCCAGCACGATATGCGCCTTGGGCAGCGTCTGCGTCAGGTCGCCATTGCCTTCGTTCGTGACGATGAGCGTCGAGCCGGTCTCGGCGACGCAGAAATTGGCGCCGGTGAGGCCGATATCGGCGGCGAGGAATTTCTGCCGCAAGATGCTCCGCGCCTCGGCGACCAGCGTCGGCGCGTCCTCGAGCGCGCGCTTGGCGTCGAGCCCCTTGTGCGTGGCGCGGAAGCTTTCGGCGACCTGCTCCTTCACCAGATGAAGCGCGGGCGCGATGATGTGGCTCGGGTATTCGCGACGAATCTGGATGATGTATTCGCCGAGGTCGGTCTCGACCGGCGTAACGCCATTCGCCTCGAGGTAGTCGTTGAGGGCGATCTCCTCGGCGATCATCGTCTTGCCCTTGGTGACGGTCTTGGCGCCAAGACGGCGGCAGATCGCCAGCACCGCCTCGCGCGCCTCCTGGGGCGTCCGGCACCAATGCACTTCGCCGCCTTGCGCCACGACGTTTTTCTCGAACGTTTCGAGATAGACGTCGAGATTCTCGAGGACGTGATCCTTGATCGCCTTTCCCTGATCGCGCAGCGCGTCGAATTCGGGCAATCGCGCGATGCTCGCGGCGCGGCGCGCGGGAAACCCGCTCTGCATCAGCTTCAGCGCTTTCTGCAGATTGGCGTCGCCGAGCGCCTGGCGCGCATTCTCCTTGAAGCTGTGGCTGGTCGGCTGCATCAGCCCTGCGCCGCCACGCCGCCGATCGGCGGCACTGTTTCGGTCATGCCCGCCAGCACCTCGGCGACGTGGCGAACGCGCAGCTCGCTCCCGAGCCGCGTCAGCTTGCCCGCCATGTTGAGGAGGCAACCGAGATCGCCTGCGAGCAAGGTGTCGGCGCCGGTCGCGGCGATATCGGCGGCCTTGTCGGCGACCATGCGATCGGAGATCGCCGGGTACTTGATGCAGAAAGTCCCGCCGAAACCGCAGCAGGTCTCGGCGCCGGGCAGTTCGGTGAGGCGGAGGCCGTCCACGCTTTGCAGCAGCCGGCGGGGCTGGGCCTTGATGCCGAGTTCGCGCAACCCCGAGCAGGCGTCGTGATAGGTGACGATCCCCGCGTAGCGCGTCTCCGGCACCCGGTCGAGCTTCAGCACATCGGCGAGGAAGGAGACCAGCTCATGCGTCCGCCGCGACAGATCCTCGGCCTTGGCGCGCGTCTCGGGCTCGTCGGTGAAGAGCAAAGGAAAATGCCGGCGGATCATGCCGGCGCAGGAACCTGACGGGACGACGACATGGTCGAAGCCGGCGAAGGCCTCGATTGCGTCGCGGGCGATTGCCTTGGCGTCGCTCTTGTCGCCCGAATTGTAGGCCGGCTGGCCGCAGCAAGTCTGGCGCGCCGGCACCTCGACAAGACAGCCGGCATCCTCCAGCAGCTTCACGGCAGCAAAACCGACCGTCGGACGGAAGAGGTCGACCAGGCACGTAACGAAGAGACCGACGCGAATCGGCGTATCCGGCATGCGTTTCTCCGGTGCCGGCGCTCCTTACTCGGCGCCAGTGACGGAGAATGCGAAGGTGAGCCCGGGAAAGCAAGCCGCCGCAGCTGACGGGCTGCGGCGGCGTTTGGAAGCGGTTACCGCGGCGGAGGCGGCGGGGGCGGGCCAGGCGGTGGCGGCGGTGGCGGCGGGTACGCACCCGGCGGGGGCGGCGGGGGCGCTTGCGGGTATACGCCCGGAACCTGGTTGCCGTAAGAGTACATGCACTGGGAGTAGGCGTTGTCGTAGAGCTGCTGCGCGGTGTAGGTGCCGCGCGCCGCCGCATTGGTGCCATAGCCGGTGCCCGCCACAGCGCCCGCTCCTGCGCCGATCGCCGCGCCGCGGCCGCCACCGATCGCCGCGCCGAGGCCGGCGCCCAGCACGGTGCCGATGGCAGCGGCGCCAAGCTGCGAGTTATTCGCCGATTCGACGGCGCCGGCGCTCTGCTGCTGGGCGAATTGCCGGCAGCTCGCGTCCTCTTGCTGGAAGACGGGGAAGGGCTTGTTGGGTGCAGGCATCACCTGCACCCGCGGCCCCATCGGCGCCGATGCACAGCCCGCCAGGAGGCCGACTGTCAGAATGGCCGTGGTCGCTCTCCAATGCGTCACGATCTGTTTCTCCTTGCTTATCGGGCCGGAACCGGACGCCATCCCGTGCTGCAAGACTGGACGGTGGGATAATAGCCCTGCGGATTGTCGCAGTAATACCACTGCGAGGTCGGCTGCTGCACATAGGCCGGGGCTGCTGGCGCAGCATAGACCGGCGGCGGGACGTAGACGACCGGCGGCGGATAGTAGTAGGCCGGCGGATAATAAGGATAGAAGGGGACGCCGACGCCGATGCCGACGAAGACGCGCGCCTGCGCGGCACTCGTGCCGAAACCGGCGACAAGGCCGACCGCCAGGGCCACGAGCCCCAGCTTC
>DATJAV010000023.1:0-10448 GCA_035515835.1 Allostellaceae bacterium | reverse complement strand
CCGGAAGGTGCGCTCGAGGTCGTGGGCGGCTGCTTCCGCGTCGTCTTCCGCGCCAATTGGAAGATCTTCGTCGAGAATCTCAACGACACCATGCATCCCATGGTCGTCCACGAATCCTCGGTGGACGCCGGCAAGATCTGGGCGAAGGAGCATCTCCCCGAGGGCGCGCCCGATCCCCTGGCGGTGCGCTTCACCCGCAACAACGGCTTTCCCTACTCGTTCTGGGAGAAGCTGACGCTACAGGCGCATCCCAACGGCCACAGCTTCATGGGCGGGATCTTTCCGCCGCGCCGCACCGATCCCGTCTACAGGCAATACATGGCGGCGATGGAGAAGACCTATGGCAAGGAGCGCACCGAGGCGATCCTCGCCGTCGACCGCCACAACACCATCTTCTATCCCAACGTCTCGATCCAGTCCGGCTATCAGCAGCTGCGCAACATCCGCCCGCTTTCGGTCGACCGCACGCAGATGGACGTCTACGCCTTCCGCCTCAAGGGCGCGCCCGACGAGTTCTACAAGCACACCCTCGTCTATTCGAACGTGGTGAACTCGCCGAGCTCGATCGTCATGCCCGACGACCACGAGGCCTATAACCGCGTCCAGGAAGGGCTTCTGGCGCAAGCCGGGGATTGGGTGAGCCTCGAGCGCGATGCCGGCCGCGATCGCCGCGACAACGAATGGACGAGCGCCATCGGCACCAGCGAGCTGCCGATGCGCAACCAGTATCAGGCCTGGCTGCGCTTCATGGCGGCGGAGGCGTAGCATGCATTCCGACAGCGATCTTCGTGCCGCCGACCTCCGCGCCCTCGAGCAATTCCTCTATCGCGAGGCGATGCTGCTCGACGAGAAGCGCTGGCAGGAGTGGCTCGCGCTCTATACCGAGGATTGCTTCTATTGGGTCCCGTCGGTCATCGGGCAGAAAGACCCGGTCAACACCATCTCGCTCTACGCCGAGGACCGCATGCGGCTCGAGATGCGCGTCATCCGCATCACCCATCCCCGCGCGTTCAGCCAGGATTTCCCGACGCGTATGAGCCATGTCGTCGGCAATGTGATGATCGATCCCGAGCGCGGTGCCACGAGCGATGGCGGCATGAGCCCCAAGGCCGATCTCGTGATACGCTCCACCGTGCAGATTCTCGAATATCGCAAGGAGGAGCAGCGCCTCTTCGGCGGCACGGTGCGGCATTGGCTCAGGCGCCACGGCGACGACTACCGCATCGCCATGAAGCGCATCGACCTCGTCAATTGCGACGCGCCGATGGAGGTGGTGCAGCTCTTTTTGTGATGTCCTCTCCCGCCGGGGGAGAGAAGGTACGGGGAGGCTCAAGATTTTGCCATCTCACCTCCTCCTGGCGCTGCACTACCAGAACGAGGTGGTGCACCCCCAGGGCAAGATCCGCGTCGGCATCGCCGCCGAGAGCCCTGAGCGCGCCCTGATCATCGCCGCCGCCAAGCGCCTTATCGACGGCGCCCGCAGCGCCGGTGTGCCGGTCGTTTCCGTGCGCATCGCTTTTCCGACCGATTATCGCGAGATTGTCGCCAACGCGCCGATCTGGCGCCGCGTGATCGCTGAGCGGGCGATGATTGAGGGCGGTTGGGGCGCCGAATTCTATGAACAATTAGGGCCGCTTCCGGGCGAGCCGGTCGTGACGCATCGCCGCAACAACCCTTTCCATGGCTCGCCGCTCGAAGACATTGTTGCGTCATTTCGTCCGCGGCGCCTCATCGCCGCCGGAATATCTACGACTTATGTGGTAGAAAGTGCAGTGCGGCATGCGAGCGATCTTGGCTATGAGGTGGTCGTAGCCGCCGATGCCTGCTCGTCAGCGAGCCCCGACATGCACGATGCAAGCCTGAGAGCGATGGCACTGCTCGCGGACATAACCACCGTCGACGCGGTTCTGGCCGAACTCGCGCCGGCGGGGGAGATGCCGGGGTGAGCGCGCGCCGACGGCTTGCCGCAATCCTCGCGGCGGACGTCGCCGGTTACGCGCGTCTCACGGGCGAGGATGAGGAAGGGACGGTGCGGCGGCTCCGCGGCTATCGTGCGGCGGTGCGGCCGATCGTCGCCGCGCATGCCGGGCGCATCGTCGACATGGTCGGCGACGGCCTGCTGGCCGAATTCCCCTCGGTGATTGCCGCGGTCGAATGCGCGATGGCCATGCAGGTCTTGAGCGCCGAGCGCAATGCCGAAGTGGCCGTGGACCAACGCCTGCTGTTCCGCATCGGCATCAATTTCTGCGAGGTGCTGGTGGAGGGAAGGGGCATTCTCGGTGACGGCGTCAATATCGCGGCCCGGCTCCAGACCATGGCCGACCCCGGGGGCATCTGCCTCTCGCGCGCCGCCTATGATGAAGTGCGCGGCAAGCTCGCGCTCTCCGTCCAGGACCTGGGTGAGCAGCAGCTTCGGCACATCGCCGATCCGGTTCGCGCCTATGCGATCGCTCCCGCCACCGGCGTCCCGCCCGCTGCCGCGCTGCCACCGCCTGGAAAGGCGTCGATTGCGGTGCTGCCCTTCGACACCATGAGCAGCGACCGCGAGCAGGAATACTTCGCCGACGGCTTGGTCGAAGAGATCATCACCAGCTTGTCGTGCCTTCCCTGGCTCATGGTGATCGCACGCAACTCCAGCTTCAGCTATCGGGGGAAGTCCGTCGACGTCAAGCAGATCGGCCGCGAGCTCGGCGTCCGCTATGTGCTCGAAGGCAGCGTGCGGCGGTCGGCGACGCGGCTCCGCATCACCGGGCAGCTCATCGATGCGGCGACCGGCGTCCATCTCTGGGCGGACCACTTCGAGGGGCCGGTCGAGGACATTCTGGAGCTCCAGGATCAGCTCACCGCCGGGGTCGTCGGCGGCATCGTGCCGGAACTCGAGGGGGCGGAATTCAGGCGCGTGTTGCGCAAGCCGCCGGCAAATCTCGATGCCTATGACCTCTTCCTGCGCGGGGCCGCGCGGTTCCATTTGTTGACGCGCGACAACCATCGCGAGCTCCTGGGATATTTCTATCGGGCGATTGAGCTCGATCCCCACTTTGCTCCGACCTACGCGCTTGCCTCCAATCTTTTCATTCTGCGCAAGAGCCAGGGCTGGCTCGAGGATCCGGAACGAGAGATCGCCGAGGGGATGAGCCTCGCGCATCGGGCGGTGGAGTTCGCGCATGGCGATCCGATGGCGTTGGGCCATGGCGGGTGGGGGCTCGCTTTTCTCGGCGGCGAGAACAAGCTGGGCCTAAGCCTCATCGACCGGGCGCTGAGCCTCAATCCCAATTTTGCCCTTGGGTGGCTCGCGAGCGGTTATGTCAGGACAGCCCTCGGCGAGTACGATCCTGCCATCGAGCATCTGAACCGCGCCAGGCGTCTTAGTCCGCGCGACCCGAGGCTCTACCTCTATCATACCGGCGTTGCGCTCGCGCAGATCGTTGCCGGACGCTATGAAGCGGCAGCGATCGAAGCCGACCAGGCGCTGACCCTTCAGCCGGCGCACCTCGCCGCAGCGCGCTACAAGGCGGCGGCGCTCGGCCTGCTCGGGCGGCGCGAGGAAGGCAGCGCGGTGGTGCGGCAGATCCTCGCCGCCGATCCGACGCTGCACTTGTCGACGGCGCATCTGCGCTTCCCGCATTTGCGGGCCCAGGACCTAGTCCGATTGATTGAGGGGCTCCGGCGGGCGGGTATGCCGGAATGAGCGTGCTCGAGCTCGTCGTCGCGTCGAGCCGCGACTTGGCGGCGGGGATTAGAGGACTGAGGCTCAGACGCTCCGATGGCAGCGATCTTCCCGGCTTTACCGCGGGCGCGCATATCGATGTCGAGGTGAGGCTCGCCGACGGCTCGATCGCAACCCGCTCCTATTCGATCGCGAGCGCACCCGGCGAGCGCCGCTTCTACGAGATCGCCGTGCTGCGGGAAACGCAAGGGGCCGGCGGCTCGGCCTTCATGCATGACCGCCTCACGGTCGGCACGCGCCTCAACGCCAGCGAGCCGCGCAACGACTTTCCGCTCGCGGCCGACGCCGCCGAGCATCTCCTCATCGCCGGCGGCATCGGCATCACGCCGATCCTGGCCATGGTGCGGGTACTGGCGGCGGAAGGGCGGCGCTTCGAGATGCACTACTGCGCGCGCGCTCCCGAGGCGATGGCGTTTCGCGCCGAGGTGGCGGCGCTCGCAGGCGACCGCGCGCATTTCCATTTCGACGGCGGCGATCCGCGGCGCGGCCTTGATCTAGCGAGCGCGCTGAAACCGCCGGCGCCCGGTCGCCACGTCTATCTTTGCGGCCCGAAGCCGATGATCGAGGCGGCGCTCGTGCTCTGCCGCGATGCCGGCTGGCCCGGCGAGCAGGTGCATTTCGAGTTCTTCGCCGAAGCCGCTGCCGCCATCGGCGACCAGCCGATCGAGCTGGTACTGGCGCGGAGCGGCCGCACCCTCACCGTCGCCGCCGATCGCACCATCCTCGAGACGTTGATCGAGGCCGGAGCCGAGCCACTCTCCGATTGCCGGCGCGGCGAGTGCGGCGTCTGCGTCACCGCCGTCATCGCCGGCGAGCCACTGCATCGCGACTATTATCTGACCGACGCCGAGAAGCGCGCGGGGAAATCGATGTGCATCTGCATCTCCCGCGCCCAGAGCAAGCGCCTGGTGCTGGACCTCTAGCGACGTGCTAAGCTGCCGCGACGGAAGGGAGGCGCCGCATGCAGCCGACGCAGATCAACGAGATGGTGAGCGTGGCGGGCCAAATCGCCAAGAGCGACATCGCCGCGCTGAAGCAAGCGGGCTTCGCCACCATCGTCAACAACCGCCCCGACAACGAGGAGCCGGGCCAGCTCACCGCCGCCGAGGCCGAGGCCGAGGCGAAGAAGCAAGGCCTGGGATATCGCTACATGCCGGTGGTGACGGGTGCCATCACGCGGACGCAAGTGCAGGAGTTTCAGCGCCTCGTGTTGCGCAGCCCGCAGCCGGTGCTGGCGCATTGCCGCAGCGGCACGCGGTGCTACCTGCTGTGGGCGGCGGGTCGCGTCCTTTTCGATGGCGAGAGCGCCCTGAAGCTCGTCGCAGAGGCCGCCACCAAAGGCTACGACCTCCGCGTCCTTCCCGCCCTCGTCGAGAAGCTCGAAGCGGAGAAGGGCTGAGGCCGTGCGCTGCTGAAGGAGACCGCGGCGGGCGACATGCGCCGTGCCGTCGGCATTGCGACGATGAACGCACTCGCAGAGATGTGAGTATCTCGAGACCAAGAGCGTCTGGCTTTCCATGCGGAAGGCCCGCCTGCAAACTCCGTTCGTGCTGCGCTAGAGATCGGAAGGTCCAGAATGAAATTCGGCATCCACAATCCCTCCTGGTTGTTCGGCACGGACGCGAGCGGCATCTTCGATGCCGTGAAGACCAAGGCGCAATGGGCGGAGGAGCACGGCTTCACCTGGTTCTCGGTGATGGACCATCTCATCCAGATCGCTATGGTCGGCGCCCCGGACGAGCCGTTCATGGAGGGCTGGACGATCCTGACGGCGCTCGCTGCCGTGACCCGGCGCATCCGCCTCGCGACGCTCGTCTCGTCGGTCCACTTTCGCAATCCCACGCACCTCGCGAAGATCGCAGCGGGCGTCGACCAGATCAGCCGCGGCCGCCTCACCTTCGGCATCGGGGCGGGCTGGTTCGAGACGGAGTACCGGCAATACGGCTGGGAGTTTCCGCCGCGGCCGGCGGTGCGCATCGGGCAGATGGAGGAGGCGGTCCGACTCATTCGCGCCCTGTGGACGGAGAAGCGGACGACGTTCGCCGGCAAATACTTCCACGCCAAGGATGCCATCCTCGAGCCCAAGCCGGTGCAGAAGCCGCATCCGCCGATCATGATCGGGGGCGGCGGGGAGCAGCTCACCTTGCGGGCCGTCGCCCGACTGGCCAACGCCTGCAATGTCGCCGGCACGCCTGATGTGGTCCGGCACAAATTCGAGGTGCTGCGCCGCCACTGCGATGCCGAGCGTCGGGACTATGACGAGATCGAGCGAAGCAACATCATCAGCTTCGTGCTGGCGCGCGACGAGGCGGCGCTCGCCGCCAAGCGCCGCCAGCTCGCGGTTCCGGAGCAGTTCTACGGCTTCGCCGGCACTCCTTCGCAGGTCAGCGACCTGATCGGCCGATACCGGGATGCCGGCGTTCAGCTCCTCATCAGCAGCGCCTACAAGAACGACGTCGAAACGCTCGAGTTATTGGCCGGCGAAGTGATGCCGCGATTTGCCGGGTAGTTTTCTTTGACCTCAGGAGACTATCCCGTGAGCTTCTCGGACCTCTTTGCGCGTGGTGTGGCCTTGATCGGAGGAGCCGCCATTCAAATACGGCGGCTGACGCTCGGCCACGACCGCCGGTCTCTGCTGATGGCGGACGATGTCGGCAACGTCATCTGGCGCGTCACAGCCAACGAAGCGGGCGCCTGATCAGCCCTGGCCGATTTCGAGACGGAGGACGACCCATGTCCGATTTTTTGGCCGAGACCACCCTTGCCGAGGACGCCGCGGCGATCCTGCACCGACTCGGCGTTCCGTTCGATCGCTACAGCGGCGGACCGCGCCCAGCTTGGACGCCGATCTCCGGCGAGGTGATCGCGGCGGTGCACGAGACCTCGCCCGCCGAGGCCACGCAAGCGATTGGACGCGCGCATGCGGCCTTCCTCGCCTGGCGCAGCGTGCCGCCGCCGCAGCGCGGCCAGCTGATCCGCCTCCTGGGCGAGGAGCTGCGCTCGGCAAAGGAGGATCTTGGCCGGTTGGTGACGATCGAGACCGGCAAGATCCTGTCGGAGGGCCGCGGCGAAGTGCAGGAGATGATCGACATCTCCGAGTTTGCCGTCGGCCTCTCGCGCCAACTCTACGGGCTGACGATCGCCACCGAGCGGCCTGACCATCGCATGATGGAGACCTGGCATCCGCTCGGCGTGTGCGGCGTGATCTCCGCCTTCAACTTTCCCGTCGCCGTCTGGTCGTGGAACGCAGCGCTCGCGCTCGTCTGCGGCGATCCCGTCGTCTGGAAGCCCTCCGAGAAGACGCCGCTCACCGCGCTTGCGACCGAGGCGATCCTGCGCAAGGCGATGTCGCGGTTTGGCGAGAGATTGCCGGAGGGCCTCTGCGAGGTGCTCATCGGCGGCCCTGCGCTCGGCCAAGCGCTCGTCGACGACGAGCGCGTGAAGCTGGTCTCGGCCACCGGCTCGACCGCGATGGGGCGCGCTGTGGCGCCGCGTTTGGCGCACCGCTTGGCCCGCTCGATCCTCGAGCTCGGCGGCAACAATGCCGCCATCATCGCTCCCTCCGCCGATCTCGACTTGGCGCTGCGCGCCGTCGCTTTCGCCGCCATCGGCACAGCCGGACAGCGCTGCACGACCCTCCGGCGCCTCTTCGTGCAGGACGCGATCTATGACGCCTTCATCGCGCGGCTGAAGCAGGTCTATGCCACGGTTCGCATCGGCGATCCGCTGAAGCCCGAGACCCTGGTCGGGCCGCTGATCGATGGCGCCGCCTATCAGGCGATGGAGGAGGCGCTCGCGGCGGCGAAGGCGTTGGGCGGCACGGTGCATGGCGGCGCGCGATGGGACGCGCCCGGGAGACCCCTGGCGCACTATGTCCACCCGGCGCTGGTCGAGATGCCCGAGCAGAAGGGACCGGTGCTGCGCGAGACCTTCGCGCCCATTCTCTACGCCATGCGTTACGGCGAGCTCAGCGACGCAATCGCGCGCCAGAACGCAGTCAGTGCCGGGCTCGCCTCCTCGATCTTCACCCGCGACATGCGCGAGGCCGAAGTCTTCCTCTCGGTCGCGGGCTCCGATTGCGGGCTCGCCAACGTCAATATCGGTCCCTCCGGCGCCGAGATCGGCGGCGCCTTTGGCGGCGAGAAAGAGACCGGCGGCGGCCGGGAAGCCGGCTCCGATGCTTGGCGCGCTTATATGCGCCGGGCGACCAGCACGATCAACTACGGGACAGAGCTCCCGCTCGCGCAGGGCGTCGAATTCGCCATCGGTAGCTGAGACGATGCAGAGCGGCGGCAGCGAATGCTGGCGGCCGCCGGCGGATGGCACTTCCCGTCATTGAGCACGCGCTGCGTCGCTGCGCGAAAAGGCCCTTCCCTACGTCTGCGGATGAGAGACACGTCGTCACGACGTGTCGCCTTGCAACCTTCATCAAGAACTATCTTGGCCGCCCCGCCCGCCATGTGGCGGGAACATGCCGACCGCGAGCAGCAGCAGAGATCGGCGGCGGACACATGCTCGGCAGATCGCCTTCCAGGCCCTTGACATGCCTAAGCTATATCGGTTCAAATGGTCCGTCGTTATATACGGTTAAATATAATGATGGGCGTGCGGCCAGATCCGCACAAAAAGGAGGCCCGATGGCGCCAGTCTTCCCCCTCGACATCAGACGCATGCCCGCACCGGGCGCGCGTCAGATCGCGCCGGCGATGATCGGAAAGACCGCGGCCGCGGACGACGACATGGCGGATCTGCTGCGTGAACGGCGCCGACGGCGCATCTGGGAGATCGACAGCAACTTCCATTGCTCGATCGTCGGCACTTATCTTTCGACCGCGGAGCTGCGTCAACTCCTGATCCGCCTCAAGCTCCCGGGCGCGGAGACCGCGTGGACCATGAGCTGCACGGCCAGGGCGTGCTGCTGGCGCGCAGCCGCGATACCGCCGCCAAGCTCCTGAACAATTCGCTCGACCGCCGACATCAGCTCGCCATCAACCAACTCGCCAAGGGGAAGTTGGAGTCGGAGGTCAGCGCCGCCTGGGCGGACGCGGTGAAGCGCGGCGATGTTCCCGGCGCCTATTGGGCCGCGCTGACGCATCCCGAGACCGGCGGCGCGCTCCGGCGCAAGGTCTTCGGCGAGGTCCACATGCTCTCGCACCTGGTGGGCGCCGCCAACCGCGCCGATATCCGCCGCTTGCGCCAGCTCGAGGAAGAGAACGATGCGCTCCTGGCCAAGGTCGAGCGTCAACAGGCGCAGCTACGCGATGCAGTGGTTGAGCGCGACGAGAAGATACGCGCGCTGACGACGGCGCTCTCGGAACGCACCGAGGCCGGCGGCCGCTCGGCGGAGGAGACGCCGGCCCAAGGCGCCGCGCTCGCGTCCGTAATCGCCACGTTGGAGCGGAAGCTGGCGGCAGAGAGAACGCGCCGCGAGCGCGCCGAGCAGCGTCTCGATGAGAGCGCTGCCGCGCGCGCCGAGGCCGAGGCAAGGGAGGGCCGCGCCATCGCCGCGCACGACGCCCTCCGCGCGGAGCTCGTGACCGCGGAAGAGAATCTCGCGGCCCTCCTCGATGACGGCGAGGAAAGAGGCGCGCTCGATCTCAGCGGTCTCTCGGTGCTCTATGTCGGCGGCCGGCCGCATCAGGTCGACCACCTCCGTGCGGTCTCCGAGCGCGCCTCGGCGCGTTTCCTCCATCACGACGGCGGCCTCGACGAGCGGAGCGGCCTGCTGCCGGGGCTCGTCAGCCACGCCGATATCGCGCTCTTCCCGGTCGACTGCGCCAGCCACGAGGCGGCGCTCCTGGTGAAGCGCCTTTGCCGGCAGTCGGGCAAGCCCTGGATTCCACTCCGCAGCGCGAGCGTCACCGCCTTCCTCGCCGCCGTTGCACCGCTGCGCTCGGCTGCAGCCGATGTGTTCGACACGATGGCGCGGCGGCGCCAAAGATCAACACTGAGGCGGTGAGGCAGTAAGAGCGCGCTCGCGGAGCTGCGGGAGGTCAGTCCTTGAAAATAATGACGTCGGTCGATTTGATGACCGGGGTCACCTTGTCGCCCTTCTTGGGGCCGAGATCATCGGCGCTGTCGGTGAAAATCGCCGACATGATCTTGTTGCCCCCGCCGATATCGACGGTGATCTGCGCCATCACCTGGCCCCGCTTCACGTCGTTGACGGTGCCGGCGAAGTGGTTGCGCGCGCTCATTTTCACCGCATTCTACTCTTTTTCGCGGCGGCCATGCCGCTCGATCCCGCTATATTCTTCTAGATATGACGATAAACGAAGCGGGCGGGGTGCGTCCAGCGCGCCGCAGCGCCAACCTATGACGCGAGCGCGCCGTAGGTGCAGTCGCGCCTGCGTTCAACCGTCGCCGACGGCGGCGCGAAAGATTCGCATGTAGTTGCCGCCGGCAATCTTTCCGGCTTCTTCGGGTGTGAACCCGCCGCGCAGCATTGCCGCGACGAGCTCGACCCAATGCGCATAGTCTTGCAGGCTGCCGGGTGCGACTTGCTGGTCGGTGCCGATGCAGACGTGATCGGCGCCGACGACCTCCACCATCTCTTTGAGCCCATCGACGTACTTGTCGAGGCTCGGGAAGAAGTGCCAGATGCCGATCGACCCGCCGGTCTCGGCAATCGCGCGCGCGTGGTCCGGGCTGATCTGCCGCCCCTTGAGCGGCGTCGGGCCCATCGCTTTCGATCCGGAAAGGGCGGTGTGAGAGAGCAGGA
>DATJAV010000022.1:0-8274 GCA_035515835.1 Allostellaceae bacterium | reverse complement strand
CGCTCATCATCGCCGGTCCCGACGACGAGAGCGCCGACCTCGCCGCCCGCGCTTATGCCAGGGCGCAGCCCCACATGCCCGGCGTCGAGGTGCTAGGTCCCGCGCCGGCCCCGCTCGCCGTGCTGCGCCGGCGGCATCGGCGGCGCTTCCTCTTGAAGACGGCGCGCAACGTCAACATCCAAGCGGTGCTGCGCGAGTGGCTCGCCAAGGTCAAGGTGCCGGGGAGCGTACGGGTGCAAATCGATGTGGACCCCTATAGCTTCCTCTGAGCGTCATTGCTTCGATCACTGCGCCAGAAATCCTCCATCGACGGCGAGCGTGTGGCCGGTGACGAGGGCCGAGGCGCGCGTCGCGAGATAGAGGACGGCACCGACAATGTCCTCGGGCTCGCCGATGCGGCCCATGGGCGTGCGTCGCTCGATCTCGGCGACGGCCTCGGGCCGTTGCATCAACGGCGCGGTGAGGGGCGTCCGGATGTAGGTCGGCGCCACCGCGTTGACGCGGATGCCTTGGCGCGCCCATTCGACGGCGAGCGCGCGGGTGAGGTTGACCACCGCGCCCTTCGAGGTCTGGTAGGCGGCGTTGGGATAGATGCCGCCCGAGAAACCCATGATCGAGGCGATGTTGACGATGCGGCCCATGCCGCGCGGCAGCATGTGCCGCGCCGCGGCGCGGGCGCAGAGAAAGGAGCCGGTGACGTTGACCGCCATCACACGCTCCCAATCCTCGCGCGCAAGCTCCAGCGCCGCATGGCGAACGGCGATGCCGGCGCTGTTAACGAGGACGTCAATTCGGCCCCGGCGCGCCGCGATCTCGGCGAAGAGGCGCTCGACCGCCTCGCCGTCGGTCACGTCGAGAAGATGCGCCTCGGCCGCGGCCAGCGCGCGAGCGATCGCCGCGGCGCCGGTAAGATCGCGATCGAGGAGCGCCACGCGCGCCCCCACATGCGCCAAGCCCACGGCAATGGCGGCGCCGAGGCCGCTCGCCGCGCCCGTCACCAGCGCCACCTCGCCGTCGAGCCGGAAGGCGGCCAAGGGATTGCGCAGATCGAGGCTGTCGCTCATTCCATCACCTCGCCGAACGGAATGAAGTCGATGGCGGCGCCGGGCGCGATGCGGCTGATGCCTTCGCCGATTTCGCAGAGTCCGTCGGACTCCACCATGGAGGAGAGTATGCCGGCGCCGTCGCGCGGAAACTTCCGCGCTATCCAGCCGCCATCTTCGCCCTTCTCGAGCCGTGCCCGCACATATTCGCAGCGCTTGGCGCGCTTCTTGTATTCGAAGCCGGCGGTAACGCGGAAGCGCCGCGGCGGCACGACGGTTGCGCCGGCGAGCCGCAGCACCAGCGGCCGCGCCAGGATCAGGAAGGTCACCATCACCGCGACGGGATTGCCGGGGAGTCCGATGAAGGGCACGCGCGCGACCTGGCCCATTGCCACCGGACGACCGGGCTTGATCGCAAGCCGCCAGAAATGGACGCGGCCCCCGGATTCGACCGCCGCCTTCACGTGATCCTCGACGCCGGTCGACATCCCGCCGGAGGTCACGATGAGATCGTGCTCGCGCGATGCGTGGAGCAGCGCCTCGCGGATCGCGGCCTGACGATCGGGAAGGATGCCGAGATCGCTGACCACGGCGCCGAGCCCGTCGAGAAGCGCCTGCAGCACGAAACGGTTCGCGTCGTAGATGCTGCCCGCCGGCAAGGCGTCGCCGGGCTCGCGGAGCTCGTCGCCGGTCGAGAAAAGGGCGACCCGGAGCCGGCGGTAGAGCGTGAGCGCGGCAAATCCCAACGACGCCGCCAAACCGATTTCCTGCGGGCGAAGCCGCTGACCCGCATTGAGCACGGTGGCACCGGCGGCAATGTCCTCGCCGGCGCGGCGGCGGTTGGCGCCGCGACGAATGCCGACGGGAATGGTGACGCGCCCCTCGCTCTCGACGCAATCCTCTTGCATCAACACCGTGTCGAGCCCCTCCGGCATCGGCGCGCCGGTAAAGATGCGCACTGCCGCACCTGGCTTCGCTGCGTGCTCGAGCGGATGGCCAGCCGCGGCGCGTCCCATCACCGGCAGCACCGTCGGTGCGTCGGCAGCGAGATTGTCGAAGCGCACGGCATAACCGTCGACGGCGGAATTGTCGTGCGGCGGCACGGCGCGGGGCGCAACGAGCGGCGCCGCCAGGATGCGGCCGCGCGCCGCGGCGAGCGGTACCCGCTCCTTGTCGACGACCGGCGTCACCTTCTCGCCAAGGAGCGCGAGCGCCCCCGCCATCGACAAGAGATCGCCGCCAAAGGCGAAGCAGTCGTCGCTGAGCTGCGCCATGCTAGCGCGCCTCGAGGCCGCAATGCCGCAGGATGAAGCGGGCGATTGCGGTCGCGTCGTCGAGCGCCAGCTGTGGAATACCGAGCCCGGCAATCGGGACGTCGGTCGCGACCGCGACGATGTCGGGATCCTCGCGGCAAATGAGCGACTTGCCGAGCGCTGGTCGATGCACTTCGAGCTTGGCGTGCGCCTCGCGCTTGAAGCCCTCGACCAGCAGCAGGTCGACCGGCGTCATTTTGGCGAGGAGCGCGGCGAGCGTCGGCTCGGGGGCGGAGCGATGCTCGTGAATGAGCGCCCAGCGCTTCTCCGACGCGATCATCACCTCGCTGGCCCCCGCCTCGCGGTGGCGGAAGCTGTCCTTGCCGGGCTGGTCGATGTCGAAGCTGTGATGCGCGTGCTTGACGGTGGAGACGGTAAAGCCGCGGCTGACGAGCTCCGGCAAAAGGCGCGTCAGCAGCGTCGTCTTGCCGCTGCCGCTCCAGCCGGCGAGCCCGAAGATGCGCATCGGCGGCCCGTCGCTCACGTCGCGCGGCTCGGTTTCGCCGCCTCGACCGGTGCTTCGTTGGTGAGATGCATGAGGCCGGCGCGCAGATAATCGTAACCCGTCACCAGCGTCAGCAGCGCCGCCGCCCACAGCATGAGCTCGCCGACCCAACCAAGCGCAAGCGCCGAGGGCCCGGCATCGCCGATCAGGAGGCACCCGATCGCGCCCATCTGCAGCCCCGTCTTCCATTTGGCGAGACGCGAAACCGGGACGCGCACCTTGAGGGTGGCGAGATGCTCGCGCAACCCCGAGACGAGAATCTCGCGCGAGAGGATGACCAGCGCCGGGAAGAGCGCCAGCGCCGAGATGCGCTGCAGCGCCGCCAGCATGAACAGAATGGCGGCGACCAGCAGCTTGTCGGCGATAGGATCGAGGAAGCGGCCCAACTCCGATTGCTGCTGCCACATCCGCGCCAGCTGTCCATCGAGCCAGTCGGTGAAGCCCGCCAGCGCAAAGAGCGCGCAGCCGATCCACGGCCCGTAGGGCGGCGGCATGTAGAAGGTGGCAATGACGAGCGGGATCGCGGCGATGCGCGACAGCGTCAGCAGATTGGGCAGCGAAGTCCACATGGGTCACCCGGTCCCGCGCGGAGAGGGCGGGCCGCGGCCAGTCTAGCGCCTCTACGGCTCGGCATGGAAATGGTCATAGATCTTTTGCGCGACCGCCTTGCTGATGCCTTCGACCCGCTCGAGATCGGCCAATCCGGCGCGCGAGACGCCGCGCGACGAGCCGAAATGGTGCAACAGCGCCTTCTTGCGGCGCGCGCCGATGCCGGGGATCTCGTCGAGCGGCGAGCTGCCGATCGCCTTGGCCCGCCGCGCGCGATGCGTACCGATGGCAAAGCGGTGGGCCTCGTCGCGCAGCCGTTGCAGGTAGTAAAGCACCGGATCCTTGGGGTCGAGGCTCATGGGCTCGCGCCCCGGGCGAAAGAAGCGCTCGCGCCCGGCATTGCGGTCGGGTCCCTTGGCGATCGCGACCACCGCGATGTCGTCAATACCGAGATCGGCCAGAACCTGCTGCGCGCTCGAGAGCTGGCCGGCGCCGCCATCAATCAAGACGAGGTCGGGCCAGGCGCCGCGCTCCCGCGTCGGATCCTCCTTCAATGCGCGGGCAAAGCGCCGGCTCAGGACTTCGCGCATCATGCCATAGTCGTCGCCCGGGGTGAGCAGCGCCGGCGGCGGCTCGGTCGCGGCATCGATGGCGGCGCCGAGCGCGCCTTCGGCGCGTTCGCCGCGGATGGTGAATTTGCGGTAGGCGCTCTTGATGAAGCCCTCGGGCCCGGCGACGATCATGGCGCCGACCGCGTGGCTTCCCTGGATGTGGCTGTTGTCGTAGACCTCGATGCGCTGCGGCGGCGCCTCGAGGCCGAGCGCCGCGGCGACCCCCTCAAGCAGCCTCTGCTGCGAGGCGCTCTCGGCGAGCCGCCGTCCCAAGGCCTCCCGCGCATTGATGAGCGCGTGTTCGACGAGCTTCCGCTTGTCGCCGCGCTGCGGCACCGCCAGTTCGACCCGGCTCCCCGCATGGGTCGAGAGCGCATCCTCGATGAGCGCGCAATCCGGTGGCTCGTGGCTCAGCAAGATCAATTTCGGCGGCGGCTTGTTGTCGTAGAACTGGCCGAGGAACGCCGCCAGCACCTCTTCCACGGGCATCTGTCGGTCGTGGCTCGGGAAATAGGCGCGATTGCCCCAGTTCTGGCCGGCGCGGAAGAAGAAGACTTGGACGCAGGTATGGCCGCCCGCCTGATGCGCGGCAATGACGTCGGCATCGGCGATGCCCTCGAGCGAGATGTCCTGGCGTCCCTGCACATGCGTCAAGGCGCGGATGCGGTCGCGGACGAAAGCGGCGCTCTCGAAATCGAGCCGGTCGGAGAGTTGCTGCATGCGCTGCGCGAGTTGCTCCTGAACCTCCTTGCTGCGGCCGGTGAGGAAGCCCTTGGCCTCCTCCACCAAGTGGTCGTAGCCCGGCTTATCGATGCGGCCGACGCAAGGTGCGCTGCAGCGCTTGATTTGGTAGAGGAGGCAAGGGCGGGTGCGGCTCGCGAAGATGCTGTCGCTGCAAGAGCGCAGCAGAAAGGCCCGCTGTAGGGCGACGATGGTGCGGGCCACCGCGCCTGCCGAGGCGAAGGGCCCGAAATACTCGCCGCCGGCGTTGCGCGCGCCGCGATGCTTGATGATCTGCGGGAAGTCGTGTCCGCCGGTGAGGTGGATATAGGGGAACGACTTGTCGTCGCGCAGCAGCACATTGTAGCGCGGCATCAGCCGTTTGATCAGGTTGTTCTCGAGCAGCAGCGCTTCCACTTCGGTGTGCGTGACGACCACCTCGACCGAGCGCGTCTCCGCCACCATGCGGCGCAGCCGATTGGAAAGATTGGCGGGATGGGTGTAGTTGACGACGCGGTTGCGCAGGCTGCGCGCCTTCCCGACGTAAAGCGCGTCGCCTTTGGCGTCGAGCATGCGATAGACGCCGGGTCCGGGCGGCATGGTCTTGAGCGCGTCGCCGATCACCCCGGCCCCGCGCGCGACGCCGCCGCCTTGGGCCACCAGGACGTCTTGCTCTTCGGTGCCGCCGAGATCGCTCATCGGGCTCTCACTTGGCGCAGCCACCGCATCCTCGTCAACCGCTCGCGGATATCCACGGTGCCTGTGGACAAAACTGTCGAAAAACTCCCTCCGCGGCCCCTCTATGGCCGACAAACCTAAGGTTTCACCACTTTGCTTAAATTATAGGCATAATTTCCATCTCATTGAAATGAATGGATATTTTGCTTGTCAAGTGTAAATCCTCTGTAACATTCTGTCACGGTCCATTCACATAGGAGTAGGTGGCTTCATTTCGGCCTCCCTGTGAACAACTCCCAAAGGCTCGGCCCCGGTTCCAATTACCCTATGGTTAAAAGCACTTAGATCGAAGCGTTGAGACTTTCTATTGCCTTTGTGCCGACGCTATCAGCGCCGCCGCTGGCGCGCACGCGCCTTCGCCTTGGCGAGCGCTTTCGCCGAGGTCCCGGCGCGGCCGGCTTGAGAGCGGGCGGCGGGGCGCACTTGACCGTCGGCCGGGAGACCGAGATCGAGTTGCTCCAAGCGGCGGATCTCGTCCCGCAACCGCGCCGCCTCCTCGAATTCGAGATCGGCGGCGGCGGTCCGCATCTGCTTCTCGAGGTCGGCGATGACCGCCTTGAGGTTTGAGCCCTGGTAGTGTGCCTGAGCGCTCTCGCCGAGGCCGACGGTGACGTGGTCCTGCTCGTAGACGCTCTCGAGAATGTCGGCGATGCCGCGCCGCACGCTTTCGGGCGTGATGCCGTGCGCCGCGTTATAGGCTTGCTGCTTCTCGCGGCGGCGATTGGTCTCGCCGATCGCTGCCTTCATGCTCTCCGTGATGCGGTCGGCATAGAGGAGGGCGCGGCCTTCGAGATGACGCGCGGCGCGGCCGATGGTCTGGATGAGCGCGGTGCGCGAGCGGAGATAGCCCTCTTTGTCGGCATCGAGCACGGCGACGAGCGCGCATTCCGGAATGTCGAGCCCCTCGCGCAGCAGGTTGATGCCGACCAGCACGTCGAAGGCGCCGAGGCGCAAGTCGCGGATGATCTCGATGCGCTCCAGCGTGTCGACGTCGGAATGCATGTAGCGGACGCGAATGCCGTTCTCGTGGAAATACTCGGTGAGCGCCTCGGCCATCTTCTTGGTGAGGGTCTTCACCAGCACGCGCTGGCCCTTCTTGGCGCAGTCGCGGCATTCGGCCATGAGGTCGTCGACCTGGTTCTCGACCGGCCGGATCACCGGCACCGGATCGACGAGGCCCGTCGGCCGCACCACCTGCTCGACGAAGACGCCGCCGGTGCGCTGCAATTCCCAAGGTCCGGGCGTCGCCGAGACGCACACCGTCTGGCCGCGCATCGCGTCCCATTCCTCGAATTTGAGCGGCCGGTTGTCGACACAGGATGGGAGGCGAAAGCCGTATTCGGCCAAGACCGATTTCCGCGCATAGTCGCCGCGGAACATGCCGCCCAATTGCGGGATGGTGACGTGGCTCTCGTCGCAGAAGACGAGCGCGTCCTTGGGCAGATACTCGAAGAGCGTCGGCGGCGGCTCGCCCGGCTTCCGTCCGGTCAGATAGCGCGAATAATTCTCGATGCCGGCGCAGCTGCCGGTGGCCGCCATCATTTCGACGTCGAAGAGCGTGCGCTGCTCCAGGCGTTGCGCCTCCAAGAGCTTGCCCTGGGCGTGGAACTCCTCGAGGCGGAGCCGAAGGTCGATCTTGATCTGCTCGATCGCCTGCAGCAGCGTCGGCTTCGGCGTGACGTAGTGGCTGTTGGGATAGATCGTGATCTCGTCGAGCGCGCCGCTCTTCTCGCCGGTCAGCGGATCGAATTCGTGGATCGCCTCGAGCTCGTCGCCGAAGAGCGAGAGCCGCCAGGCGCGGTCCTCGTAGTGCGCCGGGAAGATCTCGATGGTGTCGCCCCGGGCGCGGAAGGTGCCGCGGAAGAAGGCGGTGTCGTTGCGACGGTATTGCAGCTCGACCAGCCGCGCCAGGAGCTGGGTGCGATTGATGCGCTCGCCGACGGTGAGCGAGAAGGTCATCTCGGAATAGGTCTCGACCGAGCCGATACCGTAGATGCAGGAGACCGAGGCGACGATCACCGTGTCGCGCCGCTCGAGGATGGCGCGGGTCGCCGAGTGCCGCATGCGGTCGATCTGCTCGTTGATCGAGGATTCCTTCTCGATATACGTGTCGGTGCGCGGGACATAGGCCTCGGGCTGGTAGTAGTCGTAATAGGAGACGAAATACTCGACCGCGTTCTCCGGAAAGAAGCTCTTCATCTCGCCATAGAGCTGCGCCGCCAAGGTCTTGTTGGGCGCGAGGATGAGGGCCGGGCGCTGCGTCCGCTCGATGACATGCGCCATGGTGAAGGTCTTGCCCGAGCCGGTGACGCCGAGCAGCACTTGCTCGCGCTCGCCGCAGGCGATGCCTTGGGTGAGCTCGACGATCGCCTGCGGCTGATCGCCCGCCGGCTGGAACTCCGACTGTATGACAAAGCGCCGGCCACCCTCGGCCTGCGCGCGCGTCGCGGTGAGCAGAGCCATGACGGTTAAGATAAGGGGCGAGGGCGAGGGATGCCAGGGTTGATACGCGAAGTGAAGGGCCAATCCGCTCCTATCGTCCTTCCCAGCGATAGCGGGAAGCCAGGGCAACCGACGGAGCGCTACAATTCTGGGTTCCCGCTTGCGCGGGAACGGCGCCTATCGACGAACCGCCGCGGCCAACCAAGGCGAAGGCTTACAGTGACGCAGTGGGAAAATAGACGGCCCGCTTCAATGGTTTTTAACAGTCACCCCCCTAGCCTAAGTGCGCCCGGAATTCGGGCGAGCGCGGCGCAGCGATCCGCGTCAGGCCTCGTCAATGTACATCAGATTCG
>DATJAV010000021.1:0-9404 GCA_035515835.1 Allostellaceae bacterium | reverse complement strand
CAAGCGATTAAGCCGCAGGCGTGCTGCTACGTCTGGGAGGGATGGCAGTCGGCCATTGCCATGCTCGGGGCGACCACGCTCACGTCTCTTGTCAAAGAAGCATTCGATCGCGGCTTCGTCGATGAGACCTGGCTCGGCTTTCATCATTTCGAAAGCGACCTCGCTTTTGCAATAGCACATCCCGGCCAAATCCCTTCCAGAAACGACGGGCCGTATACCCTCTTCGGCGACACGGTTGCGGAATTGTCGACCTGGTATGCATTCAGCGATGAATACCGGAACGATCGAAAGGGGCGAAGCAATTTCGACGAGCTGCCAGCTCTGTTTGAGCCCCGCGCAAACCCGCTTCGGCATATCGGCCGTAACGATCCCTGTCCCTGCGGCAGTGGCAAGAAGTTCAAAAAATGCTGCATGGTGTAATGCGCAGCGGCAGTATCTGCCGCGACGACTTCCTCGATGATTCTAAGCTGTCCTACGTTCTGCCGCGCGACCGCGCCAAGGACATGGCGAGCGATTAACCTTGGCGCCGGGCGACGGCGCCGGCATTTTCCCCCGCACCGTGCCGGATCCCGCGAATACCTCGCGGTCGAGCACGGGACGCTAACCTTGACGCTCGGGGGGAACCGACCACGTTCTTCGCGCCGGCGACAGCCTCTATCTCGACAGCGATTTGGAGCGTGGCTACCACAACGACAGCCGCACCCGCTTGCGTGTCGGCCAGGTTAGCCACGCGAAGTTCGAAGCTCGCATTCACGAGCTGATGGAGCACGCCGACTATCTCTTCGAGGCGATGATCACCACGCTGCTCGACGTGCGCCGTACCGTGCTCGAAGGCTATAACCGGCTGCACAAGATCGTGCTCCAAGTGGTCATTCGCGACCCGATATGCCGCCGATTCATGACCGTGCCGGGCGTCGGTCCCATCGCTTGGACCGCCTTGTTTTAGCCAGGACGAGAGCTTGGCGAATTTGCGTGGACGCTGAGATACCTCTGCTGGCGCTTCCCACCAAAAGATCAATGATATCAATGCGCCGAGCGCCATCCATCCCGAATACAGGCCTCGGCATTGTATTTTGTACCCATGAGTGGTACATAGATACATCAGCGGAGCCGCGGGATGATCGTGAGCTTTCGGGACGAGTGGCTGCGCGCGTTCTTCGTCGACGATACGCGATCGCGGCACATCCCGTCCGACCTCGAAAGCCGACTGTTTCGCAAGCTCCAGATGATCGACGACGCAACGACCGATCAGGACTTGCGGGTGCCGCCCAGCAATCACTTCGAGAAGCTGCGCGGCAATCTGGCGGGGTTCCATTCGATCCGCGTCAATAGGCAATGGCGGCTGGTCTTCCGGTGGGATGGCAGCCGCGGCGAGGCGGAAGGCATCTATCTCGACGACCATAGCTACCGATGAGGAGAACCATGCTGACGACGAAGCGTAAGCCGGCCACGATCGGCGAAATCTTGGTCGAGGAGTTCCTGCAGCCGATGGGGTTGACGCAGGCCGCGCTGGCGGAGGCGATGGGGGTTCAGCGCAAGCACGTCAACGAGCTGTGCAACGACCGCCGGACCGTGACGGCGGCGACCGCGCTGATCCTCGCGCGCGTGTTCGGCAACAGCCCGGACTTCTGGCTGAACGTGCAGCGGCGCAGCGATCTGTGGGAGGCGATGAACAGCCCCCGCGAGCGCGAGCGGATCGAACGCGCGACGCCACTCGGCACTGCGGCGTGATCTTTGCCACCGGGAAGGGGAAGGATGCTCTGGCGTAAAAATCGGCCGTTCCGGTCCCGGAGGCTCCGCGCGATCATGGCGCAATGTCCCGACCACGCGCCAGCTTGGGCCTTCTGCCTGATGACCTTCACATCGAGCCGGAGCCCTGGCCTCGGATCGGGCGACCGCTCAAGCACGATGTTGAAGCGTGGACCGTAACCGACGATTGGCCCGACCCTGTGTCAATCACCGACGCCGAGCTGGACGTGTTCGAGGCACGGTTCGGCGATCTCTTCGATGAACTGTTCGGGCCGCACCGGTGATCTGAGAGGACAATCGAAATGACCGTGCCGTTGCGCGCCGCCCTCTACTTGCGCGTCTCGACGGCGCGGCAGGCCGAGCATGATGTGTCGATTCCCGATCAGAAGCGGCGGGGCGAAGCCTATTGCGCTTCACGCGGCTATCAGGTCGTCGAGACCTATGTCGAGCCGGGCGCCTCCGCCACCAACGACCGCCGGCCCGAGTTCCAGCGCATGATCGAGGCGGGCACGAGCAGGCCCGCGCCATTCGATATCGTCATCGTCCACAGCTTCTCTCGCTTCTTCCGCGACCACTTCGAGCTGGAGTTCTACGTCCGGAAGCTCGCCAAGAACGGCGTCAGGCTCGCCTCGATTACTCAGGAGATGGGCGACGATCCGATGCACGTCATGATGCGGCAGATCATGGCGCTGTTCGACGAGTATCAATCGAAGGAAAACGCCAAGCACGTCCTGCGCGCCTTGAAAGAGACCGCGCGGCAAGGCTTCTGGAACGGCTCCCCGCCACCCATCGGCTATCGCGTCGTCGCGGCCGAGCAGCGCGGAGCGAAGGTCAAGAAGAAGCTGGAAATCGATCCGCTGCACGCGGATACGATTCGGCTGATCTATCGGCTCGCCTTGGAAGGCGACGGCACGAACGGCCCGATGGGTGTCAAGAACATCGCGGCTTATCTCAACCAGCATCGCATCTTCACGCGCGATGGCGGGCGCTGGGGCGTCGGGCAGGTCCACCGCATCCTGACGCGAACGACCTATGTCGGCCGCCACGAGTTCAACAAGCGCGCCAAGAACAAGACGCTTAAGCCGGTAAGCGAGATCGTCACGGTTGACGTGCCACCGGTCATCGACCAGACGATGTTTGACGCCGTACAGGCGCATTTGCGGGCGCGCAATCCGAAGGTCACGCCGGCGCGCGTCGTGAGCGGCCCGACCCTCCTTACCGGCATCTGCTTCTGTGCCGACTGCGGCGGCGCCATGACGCTCAGGACCGGGAAGGGAGGGCGGTATCGCTACTACACCTGCTCGATCAAAGCGCGGCGGGGCGAGACCGGCTGCAAAGGCCGCTCGATTCCGATGGAGAAGCTGGACAGCCTTGTCGCCGAGCACAGCGCGGATCGATTGCTCCAGCCGGAGCGGCTCGAGGAAATTCTGGCGTCCGTTCTCGACCGTCGGCAGGAACGCGCCGAGCGCCGCCGCGAACATATCGCGGAGTTGAACAAGCGCGCCACGGAGACCAATCTGCGTCTCAAACGGCTCTATGACGCTATCGAGGCGGGCGTTGCCGATCTCGACGACCCGTCGCTGAAAGGGCGCATCGCGAGCCTCAAGGCGATCCGCGACCAGGCGCACGCCGATGCAGAGCGCGCTGCCGCGATGCTGGAGTCGTCAGCCCACCAAGCCGCCACGCCCCAGATGGTCCAGCAGCTCGCCAGAACGGCAAGGGAGCGCATCAGGAGCGAGGGCGGCGGCTATCGGCGCGACCACCTTCGTGCCCTCGCCCAGCGCGTCGAGGTGGCAGATCGCGAGGTCCGCATTATCGGCTCGAAAAGCAATCTGCTTCAGACGCTCGCTGCCGCCTCGGGCGTAAAATCGGCTATGCCCGGCGTTCGCAGTTCTGTTCTGAAGTGGCGGAGAGGGAGGGATTCGAACCCTCGGTACCCAGTAAAGGGCACAACGGTTTTCGAGACCGCCCCGATCGACCGCTCCGGCACCTCTCCCGCGCGCAAAGACTAGGAAGGCGCAGGCAAAGGACGCCCGCGCCGGTCGACGGACGGAGCGGAAGCTAACCTAGGAGCGGTTTCGCCGCAACACGACGGGCCGCACCGGGATCGTCGCCGGCAGGCGCTGGCGGCCGTCGATGCGGCCATAAGGGCAGCGCTCGTTCAGCGCCTCGATGCCTACGACAATGGCGCCCGCGGCAAGGACGGAGACGAGATATCCCGCCAGTTGGATCAATGTTTCCATCTCCGCCTCCTTTCGGCATGTCGCCGAAACCGAAAAATCTCCAGGCGATGATTTGATGTTATCTTGATCATGGCGTCAAGGCAAACAGGAATCATTCACGGATACTGGGATATGCCACGACTACGCCACAATTTTTATTTGGGATTTTAAGATGGTTTTAAGAATGGCGCCAATGCCCGACCCTCTCGAGGCCCAACATGGTTGACAGCGTCGCTTTCGCCGCTATAGTGCGCGACCTTCGGACGGGGGCTCCCCTGCCGTTCGGCATTTCAAAGCAAAGCTCTGGCCCATGTTCGCAGTGATCCGTACCGGCGGAAAGCAGTACAAGGTCGCGAAAGACGACGTGATCACCGTCGAGAAGCTCGAGGGCGAGCCCGGTACCGCGGTGACCTTGGCGGACGTGCTCATGATCGGCGACGGCGCCGAGGCGCGCACCAAGGTTGCGGGCGCCCAGGTGACGGCCGAGGTGGTGGAGCAGATCAAGGCGGACAAGGTGCTGATCTTCAAGAAGAAGCGGCGCCACAATTATCGCCGGAAGCGCGGCCATCGCCAGAAGCTGACCGTGCTCCGCGTCACCGGGATCGAGCCCGGCGCAGCATAGGAGAGAGGCGATGGCGCACAAGAAAGCAGGCGGCTCCTCGCGCAACGGTCGCGACAGCGCCGGCCGCCGCCTCGGCGTCAAGAAGTTCGGCGGCGAGATCGTCGTCGCCGGCAACATCCTGGTGCGCCAGCGCGGCACCACCTTCCATCCCGGCAAGAACGTCGATATGGGGCGCGACCACACGCTCTTCGCCAAGATCGACGGCCATGTCGCCTTCCACACGACGACCAAGGGGCGCCGCTACATCTCGATCGAGCCGCTCCAGCTGCCGTCGGAGGCCGCCGAGTAGCGCCATCCCATACGAGCGACAACGCTTCAGGGGGAATGGCCACATTCCCCCTTTTTCGTCCATGCTGAGCTGCCATGAAATTCCTCGACCAGGCGAAGATCTATGTGAGAAGCGGTGACGGCGGCGCCGGCGCCGTGAGCTTTCGCCGCGAGAAATACATCGAATTCGGCGGCCCCGACGGCGGCGACGGGGGGCGGGGCGGCGACGTCGTTATCGAGGCCGTGCCGAACCTCAACACCCTCATCGACTACCGCTACGCCCAGCATTTCAAGGCCGAGAAGGGCCATCACGGCATGGGCGCCAACCGCAGCGGCGCCGCCGGGAGCAGCATTCTCCTTCGTGTCCCCGTCGGCACCGAGATCCGCGACGAGAGCAACGAGACGCTGCTCTTCGACATGACGACGCCCGGCGAGCGCCGCGTGCTCCTCGAAGGCGGCGATGGCGGCTTTGGCAACGCGCATTTCAAGACCTCGACCAACCGCGCGCCGCGCCGCGCCGATCCCGGCTGGCCCGGCGCCGAGCGTTGGATCTGGCTGCGCTTGAAGCTCATCGCCGATGCCGGCCTCGTCGGCCTGCCCAACGCCGGGAAGTCGACGCTGCTTGCCGCGGTCTCACGCGCCAAGCCCAAGATCGCCGACTACCCCTTCACCACGCTCCGCCCGCAATTGGGCGTGGCCGGCGTCCATGGCGAAGAGTTCGTCATCGCCGATCTGCCAGGCCTCATCGAGGGCGCCAGCGAAGGCGCTGGATTGGGCCATCGCTTCTTGGGCCATGTCGAGCGCTGTGCCGTCATCCTCCATCTCGTCGACGCGACCGAGGAGGACGTCGTCGCCAACTATCGCACGATCCGCCGCGAGCTCGAGAAATACGGCCATGGTCTTGCCGAGAAGCCGGAGATCATCGGCCTCAACAAGGCCGACGCCGTCGTGCCGGAAGAGCTGGCGGCGAAGCGCCGGAAGCTGCAGCGCGCCAGCAAAGGCAAGGTGATGGCGCTCTCGGGCGTCGCCGGCACCGGCGTCGCCGCGACCATGGCGGCGCTCTACCAGGTGATCGTCGGGGCGGGCGCGAAGTCGGCGGCATCCGCCGCACCGGCCGAAGCGTCATGAGCGGCAGGCTCGCGGACGCGCGCCGCCTCATCGTCAAGATCGGCTCGGCCCTCCTCGTCGACGACGCCAGCGGCGACATCCGCCGCCTTTGGCTCGAGGCGCTGGTCGAGGATCTGGCACGTTGCCGGAAGCGGGGCCAGGAGCTCCTCATCGTTTCCTCCGGTGCCATCGCCGTCGGCCGCCGCCACCTCGGCCTCACCGGCCGCGCCCTCAAGCTCGAAGAGAAGCAGGCCGCCGCCGCCACCGGGCAGGTCCGCTTGGCGCACGCCTATCAAGAGGCGCTCGCCAAGCACGGCCTCACCGTGGCGCAGATCCTGCTGACCCCCGAGGACACCGAGGAGCGCCGCCGGCATTTGAACGCGCGCGCGACGCTGGAGCAGCTGCTGGCGCTGGGCGCCGTCCCCGTCATCAACGAGAACGACACCGTGGCCACGGCCGAGATCCGCTTCGGCGACAACGATCGCTTGGCGGCGCGCGTGGCGCAGATGATCAGCGCCGACACGCTGGTGCTGCTCTCCGACATCGACGGGCTCTATAACGCCGATCCGCGCAAGGACCCCGCCGCGCGCCACTTCCCGGAGATCCGCGAGATCACCCCCGAGATCGAGGCGATGGGCGGCGCCGCGCCCGCCGGCTACAGCTCCGGCGGCATGGTGACGAAGCTCGCCGCCGCGCGCATTGCGATCGCCGCGGGCTGCCGCATGGTGATCGCGCGGGGCGACGCGCTCCATCCGCTCGCCGCCATCGAAGCGGGGGCGCGCTGCACCTGGTTCCTTCCCGCCGCCGAGCCCCGCACCGCGAGGAAGCGCTGGATCGCCGGCACGCTCAACCCGATGGGTGCGCTCACCGTCGATGACGGCGCCGCCGCCGCGCTCCGCCGCGGCACCAGCCTGCTGCCCGCCGGCGTCGTCACGGTCGAGGGCAGCTTCGAGCGGGGCGACGCCGTCGCGGTTCGGAGCCGCGACGGCCGCGAGCTGGCGCGCGGCCTTTCCGCTTATTCCGCGGCCGATGCCCGCGCCATCGCCGGCCACAAAAGCGGTGAAATCGAGGCCATCCTCGGCTACCGTGGACGCGACGAGATGATCCATCGCGACGACCTGGTGGTGACCGCATGACGGCGACGGCAGCCCGCGACGAACTGGCCCGGCTAACCGCGGAGATGCGCGCCATCGGCGAGCGCGCCCGCGCCGCCGCGGCGGCCATGGCGCGCGCCGAGTCCTGGCAGAAGACGAAAGCGCTCAAGGAAGCCGCCGCCGCGCTCCGCGACAGGCGCGCCGCGATCCTCGCCGCCAATGTGCGCGATCTCGCCGAGGCGCGCACGCACGCGCTTTCGGCGGCCATGATCGATCGCCTGGCGCTCGACGAGAAGCGGACCGAGGGAATGGCGCAAGGCGTCGAAGAAGTCGCCGCCCTGCCCGATCCCGTCGGCCGCGAGCTCCAGCGCTGGACGCGACCCAACGGCCTCGACATCGCGCGCATCACCGTGCCGCTCGGCGTCGTCGGCATCATCTACGAGTCGCGCCCCAACGTCACCGCCGATGCGGGCGGCTTGTGCCTCCGCGCCGGCAACGCCGCGATCCTGCGCGGCGGCTCCGAGAGCTTCCATTCCTCGCGCGCCATCGCCGACGCCGTGCGCAGCGGCCTTGCCGCCGCGGGTCTTCCGGCGGATGCCGTGCAGCTGGTGCCGACGCGCGATCGCGCCGCGGTCGGCCTGATGCTGGCGATGACCGAGTTCATCGACATCATCGTGCCGCGCGGCGGGCGCTCGCTCATCGAGCGCGTGCAGCGCGAGGCGCGGATGCCGGTCATCGCTCATCTCGAGGGCCTCTGCCACGTCTTCGTCGACCGCGCCGCGGATGCGGAGAAGGCGCGTCGCATCGTGCTCAACGCCAAGATGCGCCGCACCGGCGTCTGCGGCGCCGCCGAGACGCTGCTCGTCGACCGCGCCGTGGCGCCGCAGCTGCTGCCGCCGATCCTCGGCGATCTCCATCGCGCCGGCTGCGAGATTCGCGGCGACGCCGCGGTGCTGGCGCTCGACCCCAAGGCCGTGCCCGCGAGCGAAGCGGACTGGACCACCGAGTATCTCGACGCCATCCTCTCGGTTCGCGTCGTCGACGGCCTTGGCGAGGCGATCCAGCACGTCAACCATTATGGCTCGCACCACACCGACGCCATCGTCACCGAGGACCGCGCCGCGGCCGAGCGCTTCCTCGCCGAGGTCGAGAGCGCCATCGTGCTGCACAATGCGTCGACGCAATTCGCCGACGGCGGCGAGTTCGGCATGGGCGCCGAGATCGGCATCTCCACCGGCCGCCTCCCCCCGCGCGGCCCCGTCGGCGCCGAGCAGCTGGTGAGCTACAAATACGTGGTGCGCGGCAATGGGCAGGTCAGGCCCTGAGGCTGCATTCCCTCACTCCCCCCGCCATTTCCGGAATTCCATGCGATGGCCGTTGACCTCGACCACGAGGTCGTAGACGCCCAGCAAACCCAGCAGCGCGATCAATCCCGGCCCCATCAACATGCCCGCGAGCAGAAGCATCGGCAGGCTGAGCCAGACGCTGTAGGCCGCCGTCAGCGCCTCGAAGAAGAGCACAAAGCTGGCGAGCAGAAGCAGAACGGCGATGA
The DNA here is from genome assembly GCA_035515835.1 of Allostellaceae bacterium. Taxonomy (GTDB): domain Bacteria; phylum Pseudomonadota; class Alphaproteobacteria; order ATCC43930; family CGMCC-115725; genus DAHUYF01. The sequence goes on along the minus strand of DATJAV010000021.1, from coordinate 791 downwards.
CCCAAGCGGCAACCTTCATGCGAACGCTCCCAGTGAGAAGAAACTACACCACGGCGGCACGGAGGCCACGGAGGAAACGAGATATCGACGCTTCGCGTCTAAAAAACTCCGTGCGCTCCGTCCCCTCCGTGTCTAAAGATAAACATGCTGCTGCCGCCACGCTGCCGGCGGGGTGGTCTCCTATGCGGCGCGTGTGCTGAGCTCGACGGTATAGCCGAGATCGTGCAGCCGCTTCACGAGGCGGTTGGTCTGGGCAGTCATGTTGTTGCGGTGGAAGTGGTCGGCGCCGAAGTCCTGATAGAGCGGTCCGTTGCGCAGCATGTGGTATGCGGTGGTGAGGATGGAGGCGGCAACGGCGCAGGCCGCTTTCTTTGAGCCGCGCCGTCGCATGAGGCGAGGAAACTGCGCCTGGAAATAGCTACCTTTGGTTCGGGCGGCGGCCCAGGCGCACTGGAGCAAGGTCGCTTTGAGCCAAGGGGCGCCCTTGCGCATGCGGGTCGAGCCGCTTCCCGGCACTCTGGTCGTTCTTGGGGCAGAAACCTGCCCGCGAGCGAAGGTGTCCGTCAGTCGGGAAGCGGCTCATATCAGGTCGTGTCGCGGACGTGGTGGAAATTTGAAGGTGGCGTAATCTCCTAATTGCAACGCAAACAACCGGCGGTTGGCGCCGCCGGAGGAGATCACGCCATGACGAAGGATATCGCGATCGCGTCCGAGGTTCCATGCCCAGTCGAGGACTGGCTCGATCCGCTGGAGGCCGGGGTTCGCCAGCAAGTCCGCGGTTTTATCGAGAG
>DATJAV010000020.1:0-18090 GCA_035515835.1 Allostellaceae bacterium | reverse complement strand
CCCCGCGACGAGGCGGTTCTCATCAAATGCTTCGACTCGGCGATCGACGGCCGGGCGCGGTTCGTGCCGCACACCGCCTTCCTCGACCCAACGGCGCCCGCCGACGTGCTGCCGCGCGAGAGCATCGAGATCAGGAGCTTGGTGTTCCACGCCGCCTGAGGTCGCAAGAGAAGAGTTTGCCGATGGGCGATGACAACGTGAAGCGGCCCGTGGCCCTCGTCACCGGCGTCGGTCCGGGGACGGGGGCCGCGATCGGCCGCCGGTTCTCTGCCGGGGGGTTTCGCGTCGCCATGCTGGCGCGCAACGGCGAGCGCCTCGCCGCGCTCTCGCAGGAGATCGCCAACGCCAGGGGTTATGTCTGCGACGTGACGGACGAAGCGCAACTCGATGCGACGATTGCGGCGGTCAAGGCCGAGCTGGGCGTGCCGTCGGTGCTGATCCACAACGCCGTCGGCGGTGCTCGCGGCAATTTCCTCGAGATCGATCCGCAGATCCTCAATCGCAATTTCCAGGTCAACACGATGGCGCTGCTCTATCTCGCACGCCGGCTCGCGCCGGCGATGGTCGAAGTGGGCAAGGGCGCGATCATCGCCACCGGCAACACCTCGGCGCTCCGCGGCAAGGCGAACTTCGCGGGCTTCGCGCCGACCAAAGCCGCGCAGCGCATCCTCGCCGAGGCGATTGCGCGCGAGCTTGGCCCCAAGGGCGTCCATGTCGCCTATGTCGTCATCGACGCGGTGATCGACCTGGCCTGGACGCGCCAGCGCTGGCCGAACGCCCCGGATGCGTTCTTCATCAAGCCGGCCGCGATCGCCGACGAGATCTGGCACGTGGTCCAGCAGGACCGCAGCGCGTGGTCGTTCACTGTCGAGATCCGCCCCTTTGGCGAAACCTGGTGATGGCGCGCCGCTCAATGTGAGAGCAGCACCGGTACCGTCATTTCTTGCAGCATCGTCCGGGTGGCGCCACCCAGCGCCAGCTCGCGCAGGCGCGAATGGCCGTAGCCACCCATGACGATGAGATCGGCGCCGAGATCGGCAGCCCGCGAGAGGATGATGTCGCCGACGCCGACACCTTCCGCCACAGTATAGGCCGCCTCGGCGCGGACGCCGTGGCGCGCCAGATGGAGGGCGATGTCGGCGGCGGGGAGATCGCCGTCGCCGGCGATACCGTGGCGCGGGTCGATCGAGAGCACCGTCACGCTGTCGGCACGCGCCAGCAACGGCAACGCGTCGTTGATGGCGCGCGCCGCCTCGCGCGTCGCGTTCCATGCCGCGAGCACGCGGCGGCCGATGGGCGCCCGGGCGCCGATATAGGGCACCACCAGCACCGGACGCCCGGAGCCAAGCAGCGCCAGCTCGGCGACGCCGGCGCCGACCGCCTCATCGTCGGGATCGCTCTGCGCCAGCACGGCAAGATCGGCGTAGCGCGCATGGAGCGGCACGAGGCGCCCGGGATCGCCCACAACGATGCGCCATTCGGCGCTGCCGCCGGCGCCCTCGACCGTGGCGATGAATTTTTCGCCGAGCGCTTCTCCGACCGCGCGCCGCCACGTCAGATGCTGCTCCAGCACCGTCTCATAGGCGCCGGTGGCCCCCATGGGCGTGGCAATGCCGGCGAAATTGATGGGCTCGATGACAAAGAGCCCGGCGACATGCGCGCCATGGGCGCCGGCCAGCGCTGCCGCGACCTCGATCCGCGCCGTGGCGCCGCGCCGGTCGTCGACCTGAACCAAGATGTCTTTCAATGCCATGGACGCGCTCCTCTTTCTCGTCGCTCTTGGACCTAACGATTGTCGCCGGCAACCGGCACGTTAGCCGAACTGATCGGCCGTCGCGCGCGAGAAATCGCCCTTGGCGAGATCGGCGGCGGGCAGGAAGAAATAGATCGCGCCGGAATCGTTGATGTTGAAGTCCATCGCGCGATTACTCTCGACCGTCAGCAGCAGCAGCCATGTCGCGGCACCGGCGTCGACCTCTGCGCGATGCTCGAAGAGCCATCGCAGCACCTCCGGCTTCATGCGCCGGCGGTACTGCGCGGCCGATGCTTCGTGGCAACGTACGAGATAAGCGTCGTACTCCTCCTGGCTCTCCCAATAATCCTGCCACTCAAAGCCAGCACGGCCGATGCTGTGAAAATAGAGCCGGCGATAGTAGTCGTGCGCCGAGCCATAAAGCGGGTCGGCGGCAAAGCCGAGGAGCCGGCCGATCTCGTCGTTCTGCCGCAGCAGGAACTCGTCGATGAACGCCGCAAAGGCTTCGTCGTCGCGGACCTTAGGCGCGAGCGCCCGGCGAAAGGCGCGGGAGTGGCGGGGCAGGCTGAGGTACCGGGCGAACCGCACGTGGATGGGCGCCGGGGCAGCGCGCTCGGGTGCGACGAGCAGGCTGCTCTCCGGCGCCTCGGCACACATCAGGGGGGTGCCGGGCAGCGTCATCAGCGCGGTGACGCCGATGAGCTCCAGGCCCGTCTCGATCGAGGTGGCGACGAGGGAGAGCAGGCCTTCGCGCGGCAGCTCCGGCGCATCGATCCGCACAGCGAGATCGGCAAAGTCGAGCTGCGCAAAGAAATTCGCGAGCCGCCCGTCGCTGCCGCGCGGCCAAGCCGTGCCTTCGGGAAGGTCTGGAGCCCCACCGAAGCGCGTGGCGCCCAGTGGCGCGCCACTCGCCGCGTCGCCGCGCAGGATGAGATAGCAGGGCACCGCGCTCGCAAGCAGAAAATCTCGGGCCTCGCCAAGCCCGAATTCGTCGATCCGCTCGGCGAGCCGCACATGCTCCGGCACCAGGTGAACTCCTCCGTCGTCGCTTCGATTGTAATCGCGCCCAGCGCTGTCTAGAAAGCGCCGAGACAGTCCGCGCATTTCCGCCCATGACCATCGTTCCCGCCGCGCCGGCGGCCCCTCGACCCGAGGCCGAGCGGCCGTTCTACGCCATCCTTCTGGTGCTGCTGGCGGTGGCGCTCTTCAGCATCATGGATGCGCTCTCGAAGCTGCTGGCGGAGCATCTCGATCCCGTCGAGGTCGTCTGGGGCCGCTATCTCGCGATCCTGATGCTGCTGACGCCGCCGCTCCTGCGCCATCCGCGACTCTTCTTCTCCCGTCGTCCGGCACTGCAACTCGTCCGCGGTGTCGGCGTGATGGGCGCCGCCGTCCTCTTCATCGCCGGACTTGCCCGCATGCCGCTAGCCGATGCGAGTGCCATCGGCTTCACCTCGCCATTGCTGGTGACGGTGCTCTCGGTGCCGCTCTTGGGCGAGCACGTCGGATTGCGCCGCTGGTCGGCGGTGGCGCTGGGCTTTGCCGGGGTGCTCGTCGTCCTTCGCCCGGGCTCGGGCGCGGTCGGGCCAGTGGCGCTGCTGCCGCTCTCATCCGCGGCCTGCTGGGCGCTCAGCATCGTCGTCACGCGCCGCATGGGCGCCGCCGACCGCCCGCTCACCACGCTTTTCTACTCCACCGTTATCGGCCTCGCGCTCAGCAGCCTGCCGCTGCCTTATATCTGGCAGAGCGCGAGCCCTGTCGATTGGGGCATCATGGCGACGATGGCGCTCCTGAGCGCGACGGGTCAGTATCTGCTGATCGCCGGGTTGAGCCGCGGTGGCGCCTCGCTGCTCGCCTCCTTCACGTACAGCCAGATGATCTGGTCGACGCTCCTCGGCTATGTCGTCTTCCACGCGGTGCCGACGGTCTGGACCTGGAGCGGTGCCGCGCTCATCGTCGCCAGCGGCGTCTATGTCGCCCATCGCGAGCGTATTCGTGCGCGCGACGCGCGGCGCTGACGCGCGGGCGGTCCTTGTCTTACACGCGGTGCTTCAGCAGAGTGGCGGCGATGACGGCGTGGGCAAGACGTGGGGCGCGATGGCAAGGGGTGGTGGCGCTCCTGCTCGGGGTGGCGATCCTGCCGTTGGGCGCGCGAGGCGAGTTTCGGCTGGAGCCGGCCTATCCGGAAACGCCGCTCCACGGCACCAAGGAAGCGCGGGGCGCGGTGATCTGGAATCATGGCCTCAACTCTCTCTACGGCACCGAAGCCTCGGCCGCACCGCTGCCACCGCTCATGGTGCTGTTTCGCGACAATGGTTGGGACGTCTACCGCCTGCTGCGGCCGCGCATCAGCGAGGAGCCGCGGCGCTCACGCGACGAGATCATCGCCGCCGCGGGACGCCTGCGCGCAGAAGGCTATGGGCGGATCGTTCTCGCCGGCCAGTCGGGCGGCGCCTGGCTCGCTCTGATGGCGGCAGCGGAGAGCGACGGGATCGACGCGGTGATTGCCGATGCGCCCGCTTGGTACGGCACCGACCATCCGACCTACGTGAAGAACGCCGCCATTCTGTATGACTATCTCGACGACATCCGTCACGGCCGCATCATGATCAGCTTTTTCGCCGACGATCCTTTCGATCCCGGCGGGCGCGGCGAGCACTCAGCCGCGATTCTCTCGGCGCATGACGTGCCGTATCTCATCATCGATCGTCCCGACGGGTTTTCGGGGCACAATTCCGGCGACACCGCCCTCTTCCTGCGCCGCTTCGGCGGCTGCGCGCTCGCCGTAGCAGCAGACGGTCCGATGCCGACCCTCGATCAATGCGCCAGCGATTTCGGCCACGTGCCGAGCGCGTCGCTCAAGCTTCCCGCCGATCTTGCCGTCGCCACGCCGAACGGCGGCCCGGCCGATCCTTTTCTCGGCAAATGGTACGGCGTCTACGACAACGGGCGCGAGCTGATGCTCGTCGTCGAGCATGCGACCGGCGACGAGGTCCAGGCGGTCTGCGCCTATGGCGCGGGACCGCTGCCGGAATTGAAGGCGAGAGTGACCGAGCGCAATGGCCGCGTTCTCGGCGACACGCTGGTCTTCGCGGAACACGACCGGAGCACCTTGCGCTTCCATCTCGTCGAGGGTGCGTTGCGCGCGCAATGGACGGCGGCGGACGGCAAGAGCACGCTCCGGGCGGCGCTGCATCTCGTCCCTTGAGGCGGCGCGCTTGACCGCGTTCGATCTCCTGGTCGTGGGCGGCGGCGTCAACGGCGCCGGCATCGCCCGCGACGCGGCCGGCCGCGGCCTTCGCGTGCTGCTGATCGAGAAGGGCGATCTCGCCGGCGCGACCTCCTCGGCCTCAAGCAAGCTCGTCCACGGCGGGCTGCGCTATCTTGAATATGGCGAGTTCCGCTTGGTGCGCGAAGCGTTAGGCGAGCGCGAGGTGCTGCTGCGCAATGCCCGCCACATCGTGCGCCCCATGCGCTTCGTGCTGCCGCATGACGCGCGGCTGCGTCCGCGCTGGATGATTCGCGCCGGGCTCTTTCTTTATGACCATATCGGCGGTCGCCGCGAGCTGCCCGGCACGGAGACGGTGGACCTGGCCCGCCATCCCTATGGCGCACCACTCCGTCAGGGCCTCCGCACCGCCTTCGTCTACTCCGATTGCTGGGTCGACGACGCGCGGCTCGTCGTGCTGAACGCCATCGCCGCAGGACAGCGCGGCGCTGAGATTTTGACCCGCACCGAGCTCATCGACGCGCGTCGCGATGGCGGCCTCTGGCGGGCGCGCCTCGCCGGCGCCGCCGGCACGCGCGAGGTCGCGGCCGCGATCCTCGTCAATGCCGGCGGCCCATGGGTCGATGACGTGCTGTGGCGCTGCGGCATTGCCGAGGCGCGCAGCGAGCTCCGTCTCGTCAAGGGCAGCCACATCGTCCTCAACCGGCTCTACGAGGGCGAGCAGGCCTATCTGCTGCAGAACGATGACCGCCGCGTCATCTTCCTTCTGCCGTTTGCCGGCGCCTACACCATCATCGGCACCACCGATATTCCCTTTGGGGCCGCCCCCGGCCCGGTCGCCATCGACGCTGCGGAGACGGATTATCTCTGCCGCGCCGCGTCCTCCTGGCTCGCCCGCGCGGTGACGCCGTCCAAGGTGGTCTGGAGCTATGCCGGCGTACGGCCGCTGCATGACGACCACGCCAAGAAGGCCGCCGCTGTCACTCGCGACTACCGGCTCGAGATCGACGTCCTAGGCCCGCCGCTGCTCTCGGTCTATGGCGGGAAGATCACCACTTATCGCCGCCTCGCCGAGCACGCCCTGGAGAAGCTGCAGCGCTTCCTTCCGGGTATGAGCGGGCCGTGGACGGCGACGGCGCCCCTACCGGGCGGCGACCTGCCGCCGGGTGGCGTCGCTGCGCTTGCGCAGGAGCTCGCCGCCGCCCATCCCTGGCTCGCGCCCGGGGTCGCGTCCCGTCTCGCGGAGAGCTATGGCAGCGAAGCGCGACGCCTTCTCGACGGTGCGCGCGGCCAGGCCGATCTTGGTCGCGATTTCGGCGCGGGCTTGAGCGAGCGCGAGGTCGATTGGCTGCGCCGAGAGGAATGGGCGGTGACCGCGGAGGACGTGCTGTGGCGACGCAGCAAGCTCGGGCTCCGCCTCAACGCGACCGAGCACAGCGCGCTCGCCAGTTATCTCGCGCGCTGAACCGAAATTTCCTCGGCTTGCGTCAGAACCCGGCAGCGTCCTCGGGGTGGAGCTCGAAGCCAGCCTTGCGGGCGTTCTTGCGGGCGGCCTCCGTCGGGTCGAGCAAGGTATCCCACGTGATGGCATCGAAGCGGTAGCCGTTGACCGCGTCGGCCTCGGGCGACACCAGCCAAAGCAAGGGCGGGACCATCTCGTCAGGCTCGACGAATCGGGGCATTTTCCCCGCGCGACTCGCTTCGCTCGCCTCGACCGCCATCCCCGGCGTGTGCGCGCCGGCCCCGGGATTGAGGATGTTGGCGGTGACGCCGGTGGCGGCGAGCTCCTGCGCCCAGACCTCCGTCGCGATCTCGAGCGCCGCCTTGGAGGGACCGTAGGGACCGGTGGTGGGGCGGTTCATGGTCTCGAGCCGGGTCGTGACGTTGATGATCCGGCCCCAGCCCTGCTTCACGAACAGCGGCGCGGCGCGGCGGCCCATCTGGTCGGCGGCGACGAAATTGGTGTCCATGACGGCCTGGACGATGTCGTCCGTGACCTCCCAGAATTTTGGCTTGCTCGCCCGGCGGTAAAGGCCGGGCCAGATGAAGGTGAAGGTGAGGCCGGCGCTGTTGACCAGGATATTGAACCGACCGAACTTCGCGCGGCACATGTCGATGACCCGGTTGCACTCGGTCGGGCGGCGCAGATCCGCCAGCATCGGCACCAGTTTGCCGCGGACATCGGACTGCGAGACCTCGGCGTGCAGCTGCTCGGCATCGCCGGCGATATGGCCCACCGCCAGCACGCGGACACCGCTCCGGGCGAGCCCTAACGCCATCGCGCGGCCAAGACCGCTGAGCCCGCCGGTGACGATGGCAACCTTGTCGCTCACCCCTGCCTCCTCAGTGAATTTGCCTCGATTTAAACGCGGGTCGGTAAAGAATGACTTATGGCAGGGCGGCGCAAGCGGCGCCATCCTCCTGCCGACGGATGCACCATCATGAATATAGCCCGCTCCCTCACGGCCGCATCGCCGTCGCTACCGGTCCCGCCTCGCGCAGCTTCGCCGTCAGATTGGCGAATTCGCAGAGCAGCGGCCGGGTGTCGCGGGGATCGATGATCTCCTCGACGCCGAAGGCCTCGGCGACGCGGAAGGGCGAGCGCACGCGATTGAGCCGCGCCTCGATCTCGAGGCGCAGGGTCTCCGGATCGGTCGAGGCCTCAAGCTCGGCGCGGTAGGCCGCCTCGATGCCGCCCTCGACCGGCAGCGAGCCCCAATCGCCCGAGGGCCAGGCGTAGCGATAATGGAGCCGCGCCTGATTGGCGTGCGCCGCCCCGGCGACGCCGAAGGCCTTCCGCACCAGGATCGAGCACCACGGCACTTTCGCCTGATAGACCGCGGCGAGCGCGCGGGCACCGTGGCGAATGGTGCCGGCCTTCTCGGCCTCGAGGCCGATGACGAAGCCGGGGATGTCGACGAGATGCACGACGGGCAAATGGAAGGTGTTGGCGAGATCGATGAAGCGCGTCACCTTCTGCGAGGCTGCCGCCGTCCAGCCCCCGCCATAGATGTAGGGATCGCTCGCCAGCACGGCGACGGGCCAGCCATCGAGCCGGGCGAGACCGGTGATCGCCGAGCCGCCGAATTTGCGGCCGATCTCGAAGAAGCTGTCGCGGTCGACGACGGCGCGGACGATGCGGCGCATGTCGTAGACCTTGCGCCGATCCTGGGGCACGGCGTCGATGAGCCAGGGCTCGCGCCGGTCGGCGACGTCGGTCGCGGGCCCCCGCGACGGCAGATCGAAGACGGAGGATGGCAGGTAGGAGAGAAAGCGGCGCGCACGGAGGAAAGCCTCGTCCTCGCTCTCGACCACGTCGTCGATGGCGCCGGCGCGGGCGTGGATCTCGCTGCCACCGAGCTCCTCCTTGGTGAGCGTCTGGCCGATGCGTGCCACCACCGGTGGCCCGGCGATGAACATCTGCGAGATGCCCTCGACCATCAGCGAGTAGTGCGCCGTGACGAGACGCGCCGCGCCCAACCCCGCGACCGAGCCCAAGCCCAGCGCCACCACCGGCACCATGCCCATATTGGCAACGACCAGATCCCACGCCGGGTTCGCCGGCACGTATGTCCGGCCTTCCGTCTCCAGCGTCCGGACCGAACCGCCGCCGCCGGTGCCGTCGACGAGGCGGATGAGCGGCAGGCGGAGCTCCAGCGCCATCTGCTCGCCGATGATCTGCTTGCCACGGATCGCGGCATCGGCGGCGCCGCCGCGCACGGTGAAGTCGTCGCCGCCCACCACCACGGGCCGCCCCTCGATGCGGCCGCGGCCGACCACGAAATTCGCCGCCATGAACGAGGAAAGGGCGCCCTCGGCGTCGTATTGGGCCCGGCCGGCGGTGGCGCCGATCTCGTGGAAGCTGTCGGGATCGAGCAGCCGCTCGATGCGCTGGCGCACGGTGAGCTTGCCGCCGTCATGCTGGCGCTTAACCTTCTCGGCGCCGCCCATTGCCCGGGCAAGCGCCTCGCGCCGGCGCAGCTCGTCGATCTCCTTCTCCCAGCCCATCGTTCTCCTCGCTTTCGGCGTTCCGGGGGATGCTAACGCGAAATTAATGCTGGGACGAGGTTGTTGGCCTTTTGGCCGGGGATGACCCGCTCACGGCGGAAGGCTATAACGCTTGCTCGCGCGCCCCGGCCTGAGCCATGCTCTGGTCCGGGGCGCTGCCGCCCCTGCCCTAGCCCCGTGATGTGAGCCATGAAAACCGTACTCTCCTCGCGCTTCGCTGCCTCCGCCTTGGCGGCGGTGCTGCTGTCGCTGGTTGCTTGCTCCGACATGCACACCGCCGCAACGGACGACGCCGATATCGGCCTCATCCGCGACGTGATGGACAAAGTCCGCTCGAGCTACGTCGAGCCCGTCAAGGAGGACCAGCTGACGCGGGACAGCCTCAAAGGCATGCTCACCGGTCTCGACCCGCACTCCGACTACATGGACGAGAGCGAGTACCAGGAGATGCTGTCGGACAGCCACGGCGAGTTCAGCGGCATCGGTGCCGAGCTCACGCGCGACGACAGCCATCCCAAGGTGCTGTCGCCGATCGACGACACGCCAGCGGCGGAAGCAGGCATCAAGCCCGGCGACGTCATCCTGCGCATTGACGGCAAGGCGACCGACACCTTGAGCCTCAAGGAAGCGGTCGACCTCTTGCGCGGCCCCGCCGGCAGCCAAGTGCGGCTCACGATCCTGCGTATGGGACAGAAGCCTTTTGACGTCACCCTGACGCGGGCAGTGATCCGCGTCGCCTCGGTCAAGGCCCATCTCGAACCCAACCACATCGGCTATATCCGCATCACCACCTTCATGGAGAAGACGCAAGGCGAAGTGGTCGATGCCATCGACCGGCTACGGCGTCAAAGCGGCGGCAAGCTCGAAGGCCTCGTTCTCGATCTGCGCAACGACCCCGGCGGGCTGCTGGATAGCGCCGTGCGCGTCGCCGGCGACTTCCTCGACGGCGGCGACGTCGTCTCGATCCGCGGCCGCTCGCCCGGCGAGAACGAGAGTTTCGACGCGCGGCCCAACGGTGACCGTCTGCACGGCGTGCCGGTGGTCGTGCTCATCAACAGCGCCTCGGCCTCGGCCTCCGAGATCGTCGCCGGCGCGCTGCAGGATCGCCATCGCGCCACCATCCTCGGCACGCGCAGCTTCGGCAAGGGCTCGGTGCAGACGATCATCCCGCTCGACGGCCATGGCGCACTCAGGCTCACCACGGCGCGCTACTTCACGCCGTCGGGCCGCTCGATCCAGGACGAGGGCATCAACCCCGACCAGGTTGTGCTACCGCCCAAGGACCAGCAGATCGTCGACGCCAATGTGATGCACGAGGCCGATCTGCGCGGCGCGCTCAAGAACCCGAGCGACCCCAATGCCGCGGCGACGGCCGATAACCCGAGCCAGGATGTCGCCATCGACCCCGCCGTCATCGGCACGGCTAAGGACTATCAGCTCTCGGTCGCGGTGAAGCGGCTGAAGGAGATGGTGGCCGCGGCCGGCGCCGGCCGGAGCTGAGGATCGGCGCCGCTCAGGCGAAGGGCGGCTCGGTCCACCAGGGAAAGAACTCGGGCATGTCCTGGCTTGGTTTCATGATGAAGCGGGGCGCGCGCTTTTCCAGGAAAGAGGCTACGCCCTCATAGGCATCGGGCGAGCGGCCCATCATCTGGATGCCGCGCGAATCGATGCGATGCGCCGCCATCGGGTGCTCGGCGCCCAGCATGCGCCAGAGCATCTGCCGCGCCAGCGCCACCGACACGGCCGAGGTATGGGTGACGATCTCGCGCGCCCAGGCGCGCGCCCTGGGCAGGAGCTCCGGCAGCGGCAGCACCGCTTTCACGAGGCCGCCCGCCTTCGCCTCGGCCGCGTCGAAGACGCGGCCCGTCAAGGTCCAGTCCAGCGCCTGCTGAATGCCGACGAGGCGCGGCAGGAACCAGCTGCTGCACGCCTCGGGCCCGACGCCGCGCCGCGTGAAGACGAAGCCGAAGCGCGCGCCTTCGGCGGCGAGGCGAATATCCATCGGCAGCTGCATGGTGGCGCCGATGCCGACAGCGGGACCGTTGACCGCGGCGATCACCGGCTTCTTGCAGGAGAAGATGCGGAGCGTCACCGTTCCGCCGCCGTCGCGCCGCTGTTCCTCGGCGCCGATGAGGCCGCGCGCGGCGTAGTCGAAGGTCTTGCCGCCGGCGGAGAGATCGGCGCCAGCGCAGAAGGCGCGGCCGGCGCCGGTCACGATTACCGCGCGCACCTCGTCATCGGCATCGACCGCGTCGAAGGCGGCGATGAGCTCGACCCGCATGGTGTTGGTGAAGGCGTTGAGCTTCTCCGGCCGATTCAAGGTGATGGTGGCGATCCCGTCCTCGACGGCGTAGAGAATCTGCTCGTAGGCGGCCATGATATCCTCGTTTCCCGGCTTATGCGGTTGCCACGATAGCGGCCCGCGGAGCGCCGCGTCACTCCGCGATTTCGCTCGTGTGCCAGCGCACGGCGGTGACCTGGCTCTCGAGTTTCAAGCGGCCGACGATCTGCTCGAGCGCCGCGTCATTGCGCGTGGCGGAGTGAAGGCTCGCGGTCACCTCTCAACGCTGTCGCCGCCTTCGAGGTTGGTGCTGTCGAGCTGCCAGAGCCCGAGCGGGACGCTGGCGACGCCGAAGGTCCGGAGCGCAAAGGCGACCAATCCCGCCGCACCCAGCGCCACCAAGGCATTCGTGCGCAATCCCGCCATGCGCTGACGCCACTGCCGCTCAAAGCCGATGATGGCGCCGAGCGTCAGCGCGGCAGCGAGCTGGATCGCGACATCGCCAAGCGTCATCGTCGCCTCAACATGGCTAGAACTGCAAGTGAACGCGCGTGGCGAAGACGTGAACGGGGCCGCGCGCCTCGTTATAGGCGGGGTTGGCGATGAACTGATAGTCGAGTGCGACCGAGAGCGGCGCAAGGATGCGATAGTCGTAGAAGGCCTCGGCGATGGTTTCCGGCGCATAGTCGAGCGTTCCGTCGCCGACGAGAATGCCGGTGCCGCCGGCAGCAAAGAAGTTCCGATGCGGCTTCGAGAGAAAATTGACGGCGGTCGCGAGGCCCACGGTGTCCGCGGGGCGGGCCCAGGATGCACCCTTGAGGCTGACGCCGGTCGCGATGCTGCGGTCGACATCGGTGAATGCCCAATCCTCGGTGCGCCCATCGGACCAGCTCAAGCGGCTGAAGACGCCGATATCCGCCGTGATCGCCTGCTCGATATTGAGCGCGACCCCGACCTTCCAGCGGTCGCGCCGTACCGCGGCGATGTCGGCCGGCGTGCCGGTGGCGACCGCAAGGTTGGCAGCCTCCTGCAGATTGCCCATCGGCGCGCGATTGAGGAAGACGAGGTAGCGCACCGTCCCGGGCTGATCCCAGAGCGTGTGGCGCGTCTCGAGCTCCGTGGTGATGCCGTAGTGCTTCCAGAAGCGTGGATCGAGGTCGCGGTCGTTGGCGACCTTGGGCTCGAGCGACCAGGCGCCACGTAAGGCCCAGTCCTTCTCGTTGAGCTCGGCGACGAACGCATCGACATAACCCTTCTCGTCCGCCGGATAATCCCATGCCGACGACTCCCAGATCGACCAGTTGAGGAAGCTCGTGCGCGGGTCATGCGCATAGCGGTTGTCGTCGAAGATGTCGGGCAGCGCGATCTTGCCGGCGGTGATGGTGATGCGGGACACGTCGACCTTCTCGCCAAGCTGGTTGAGGTCGGGCTCGAGCTCCTCCTGCTCGCCGCCGAGGCCGAAGGTCTGACGCAGGAAGAGCCGCGCCACGTTGGGCTTCGGCGTGTCGAAGCCGGCCTTTTGCGCCTCGCCATTGGGAAAGCCCGCCACGCCGAACGTGCGATCGAGGCCGAAGCCTTGGTTGAATTCGGGATTGATGTAGAGCTCGCCGGTCTCCCAGGGCAGGCGCCCGCCGAGAAACGCCGTCCCGCTCATCGTCTCGCGCGCCTCCCCGTGGGCAGGCAGGCTTTGCGGCCCCTGCACCGTCGACGGGAAGCCGGGATAGCCTTGCTCGATGAACGTCAGCTGGAAATGATAGCTCCAATCCTCCGCAGCGGCTTCAGCAGCAGGCGGGGTCGCTTTTTGGTCTTGCGCTTGAGCGGCTTCGGCGGTCGCGAGGACAAGGAGGCCCAACGCGCCCAAGGCCATGTTCCTCGTCATTGCCTTGCCCCAATCGATCGGCACCGGAAGAGATCACCCCCGCCGGTTTTTAATCCCCGGAAAAGACGGTTCCATGAAATCGGCACCGGCTCAAAAACGCCAGCGCCATGAAGCAATCGGCGTTGAGCCCGCAAGGCTAGGCGGGAGGAGGGACGTTCTCCGACGCAGCGTGGCGCCGCGCATGAGTGCCGTTGATGAGAGAGCGGCTGGCCGCGCGGATCGACCGCAGCATCCGCTCAATGATGGCCCCCGAGCGGGAATGCCAACGCGTCCCGCGGACGGGCGAATGCTCCGTCGCACGGACCCGGCAAAGCTCGGCGCGAACCAGCGCCAGAGCGAGGGTATCCCTCATGGTTCACCTCCTCTGCCGCGCCGCCGCGGCTTCGGGTGAACCGAAGAGGCCTAGAGGACCACCTCTCCGTCACCCTGCCCGAGGCAGGCGACCTCTTTGTCCTTCGCCCTCGCCATGACCGCTTGAACGGCGCTGGCGACGGCACGTCTAGGGTGACTGTCCATCTTCTTCTCGGTGGTCGAACATGTCGGCCGTATGAAGAACGGCGACGGCCAGGAAATAAGTCCCAGTCTCGGCGCTTGTCAACGCCTCCGGCGCGCTGGCGCGAAAAAAATGCGGCTTACTCTGCCGGGGTCGGCTGGACTTCGCCTTCGCCGACCGCCAGCCAGCGCTCGGCCAGCTGCTCGAGGGCGAAATAGAAGCTCGGCAAGATGAAGAGGGTGAGCAAGGTCGCCACCGCAAGGCCGCCCACCACCACTGTTGCGAGGCCCCTCTGCACGTCGCTGCCGACGCCCGTCGCCAGCGCCGCCGGCAGCATGCCGATCGTCGCCACGGTGGCGGTCATCAGCACCGGACGGAAGCGCTCGGCGGCCCCGGCGAGGATCGCCTCGCGCAGGGGCCCACCCTTGGCGCGCACCCGATTCAGATTCGCCACCATGATGATGCCGTTCTGCACGGCGACGCCGAAAAGCGCGATGAAGCCCACCGCGGTCGCGACGTTGAGGGTCTCGCCGGTGACATGAAGCGCGATGAGGCCGCCCAGCGTAGCGAGCGGCACCGTGCCGAGGATCAGCAGCGCCTGGCGCAACTTCTTGAAACCCGCATAGAGGAAGAGGGTCATGAGCCCCAACACCAGGCACAGGATGAGCTCGAGCCGCGCCTGGGCACGGCGCTGGTTCTCGAACTGGCCGCCATACTCGAGGCGGTACTTGTTGTGGTCGAACGGCACCACGGCATCGATCTTGGCCTGCGCCTCCGCCAGATAGGAGCTGAGGTCACGGTCGCGCAGGTCGATCCGCACCGTCAGCTGGCGATGGTTCATCCAATGGGTGATCGTGCTCTCGCCGGTCTGCAGCTTGACATGCGCCACCGCCGAGAGCGGGATTTGCGCGCCGCTGGCGGTGTTGAGGACGAGGTTGCCCACCGCCTCGGGATTGTTGCGGGCGTTCTGCGGGAAGCGGACCGTGACATTGTAGACGCGATCCGCGACATAGACCTGTGCCACCGGCCCGCCGCCGATGCCGGTCTGGATCAGGTTGGCGATGTCGGAAACGTTGATGCCGTAGCGGGCGGCCGCGGCGCGGTCGACCTCGATGGCGATTTGCGGGATCGGCGGCTCTTGGAAGACCGAGGCGTCGGCGGTGCCGGGAACGCCCTGCAGCACGCCGACGATATCGTTGCCGATGCGGCGCAGCCCGGCGAAATCGTCGCCGAAGATGCGGATGACCAGTGGGCTGTGCGCGCCGCCCACCACGTCGTTGACGCCGTCGATGATCGGCTGGCTGATGCCGACAGAGAAACCCGGCAGTTGGTTCAAGCGCGCATTGAGCCGGCGCAAGAAGTCCGCCCTGGTCTCGCCCAAGGGCCAGGCGTCGTAGGGCTTGAGGCCGACCGGCGCCTCGATGTGGGAGGGGGTCCAGGGATCGCTGCCGTCATCATTGCGCCCGAGCTGCGTCACGACGTAGGAAACCTCGGGAAATTCGTGCAAGGTGCGGCGAAGCTCGCCCGCCATCTCGCTCGCCTTGTCGAGCGAGAGCCCGCTCGGCAGCTGCACCTGCAGCCAAAGCGTTCCCTCGTCGAGCTCTGGCAGGAACTCGCGCCCGACCGAGAGCCCCAGCCCCACAACGGCGAGCAGCGCCGCGCCACCCACGCCGACGGCGATCCAGGGACGGTCGATCAGCCCGCCTAGCGCGCGCCGATACCCGGCCTGAAGCCATTGGAGCACGGGGTTGTGAAAGACCGGACGGGGCTTGCGGAAGGCGAGATAGGCGAGGCCCGGAATGAGCGCCAGGCTGCAGAGCAGCGCCCCGAAGAGCGCATAGCCCACGGTATAGGCCATGGGCGAGAAAAGCTTCGCCTCGGCGCTTTCCAGCGCGAATAGCGGGAAATAGGCGGTGATGATGATGAGCGTCGCGAAGAAGATCGGCCGGGCGACCTCGCTCATCGTCTCGCGCACCCGGCGCTCGTCGATTTCCTCGTGCGGTCGCGTCTCGCGGCGGCGCAGGATCGCCTCGACGATGACGATGGCGCCGTCGACGATGATGCCGAAATCGATGGCGCCCAGCGAGAAGAGGTTGGCCGGCATCTTGGTGAGATACATGGCGATGAAGACGGCGACGAGAGCCATCGGAATGGTCACCGCCACCACCATCGCACTGCGCGGACTGCCGAGGAACAGGATCAGCACGATGCTGACGAGGCCGATCCCCTCCATGACGGTGTGCGAGACCTTGCTCACCGTCGCCTGGACCAGGATGTCGCGATCGATATAGGGCACGATGCGGACGCCTTCAAGCGCAAGCCGCCGGTTGAGCTCGTCGACCTTGGCGTGGACGCCCTTCAACACCTCGGACGCGTTCTGGTATTTCAGCAGCTCGACGATGCCTTCGATGGTATCGGGGTTGCCGTCCTTGCCGAGAATGCCCTCGCGCTCCTGATGGCTGTAGCGCAGGATGCCGAGATCGCGCACCAGGATGGGAACGCCGTTCCGCTGCGTCACGACGATGCTGCCGAGATCCTCGAGCGAGCGGATGAGGCCCACGCCGCGGATGACATAGCTCTGCTCGCCCCTGGCGATGCGGCCACCGCCGGCATTGGTGCTGTTGTTGTTGATGGCGGTGACGACGTCATTGAGACCGATGCCGTAGCGGAGCAGCTCGCTCGGATCGAGCACCAGCTGGTACTCCATGGTGAACCCGCCGAAATTGGTGATCTCCACCACCCCCGGCACTTGCCGCAAGGCGGGAATGACGGTCCAGTGCTGGATCTCAGAGAGCTCCATCAGGTTCTTGGTGTCGCTCTCGAGCGTGTAGCGGTAGATCTCCCCGGCAGGACCGGTCACCGCGTCGAGCCCGGGTTGCGCCCCGGGCGGCAGCGTCACCACGTTGATGCGCTCCTGGACGCGCTGGCGCTCCCAATAATCCTCCGCGCCGTCGCGGAAGACGAGCGTGATGAGCGAGAGGCCGAAGGTGCTGCTGGAGCGGATGCTGGCGAGGCCGGGCGTGCTCGAGAGCGCGCGCTCGAGCGGAATGGTGATTTGCTGCTCGACCTCTTCGGCGGCGAGGCCCGGCAATTGCGTCACGACTTGCGCGGTCACGTCCGAAAGCTCGGGATAAGCCTCGACCGTCATCTGCGTCCAGGAGTAGTAACCGAAGGCGGCGGCGAAGAGCGCCACCATCACGACGATGAGGCGTTTGCCGAGGCAGAAGCCGACGATACGGTCAATCATTGAGGAGGACGCCGCCGGCGACGACGACCCGATCGCCGCTCGCGACGCCGTCGACGATGCTCACGGTCTTGTCCGCCTCGTAACCGATCTCGATCTTGCGCCGCTCGAAGGTCCAGGGCGCAACCTCGACGAAGACCGTCGTGCTGTCGTTGTTCATCAGCAGCGACGAGGTCGGCAGCACGAGTTGCGCCCGTTCCGATTCCATGAATGTGGCGGTGGCGAACATGTTGGGCTTGAGGGCGCCGTCGGGATTGGAGAAGGCGATGCGCACCTTGGCGCGGCGCGTGTCGGGGTCCAGCACGTCGCTGACGAAGAGCACGGTGCCGCGCCGGACCTCGCCGGGATAGGCCAGCAAGGTCACGTCGACGTCCTGGCCCTTCTTGACGAAGGCGATGTCCTTCTCCGGCACGTTGGCCGTGACCCAGACCGTGCTGAGCTCCGATATCGTCATCAGCGGCTGTGTCGGATCGTTGAAGAAAGTGCCGCGCGCCACGCCGAGATCGGTGACCGTGCCGCCAACGGGCGCGCGCACCGTCAGCAGGCGATTGCCGTCGCGTGGCTCGTCCGCAGCGCCGATCTCCTTGAGCCGCGCTTGGGTGCGCTTGTATTCGGCTTGTGCCTCGGTATAGGCGTCCTCGGCGGCTTCCTGGTCCTTGAGCGCGCCGGCGCGCGCCTCGGTCAATGCGCGCTGGCGATCCAGCGCTTTCTTGGCGAGCGACAGCGCCGAGTGCGCCTTGTCGGCATCGTCGAAGGCCTGGGCGAGATCGGCGGAATCGATCACCGCCAGCACCTGGCCTTGGCGGACGCGGTCGCCGAGCGCGACGTTGAGCTCGACGATGCGTCCCGAAAGCGCCGGAAGAACCTTGGCGGTGCGCGCCGGATCGGCCTCGACCACCGCCGGCAGGACTAGGCGCTCCGTCACGGCCCGCACATCGACGGGGTGGACGACCAAACGCCGGCGGAGCGGCGAACCCTCGGGCACGAAGATCCGGTCGCCGTCACGCACCAGCGTGCGCTCGACCACGGGCGTGTTCGCATCGGCACGGTTCGCGCCGCCGCCGAAGCGATCGAACGCGCCGGCGACGACGCCACAGGCCAGCACGAGAACGCCAAGCACGAGAACGCCGCGGTTATGCCATGCGCCGGCAACGATCGCTAAGACCGCATTAAGAATCTCGTTCATGACCTTCATCCGCCGGA
>DATJAV010000019.1:0-8997 GCA_035515835.1 Allostellaceae bacterium | reverse complement strand
AGTGCCCGCGGACCGGGCGGTTCTCGACGATGAAGCGACGAACCTCGTCGCGGGGTTGGATGGAGGATGGCATGCCCCGAGAATGGGGCACCGGATGCGATTACTCAACCGGGGGCAGGCTCAGCCCGGAAGCTTTCTCTTCAGCAGCTCATTGAGCTGCGCGGGATTCGCTTTGCCCTGAGTCGCCTTCATCACCTGGCCGACGAAGAAGCCGAAGAGCTTCTCCTTGCCGCCGCGGTATTCCGCCACCTTGTCGGCCTGGGCGGCGAGCACGGCGTCGATGGCGCCCTCGATGGCGCCGCTGTCGGTGACCTGGCGGAGCCCCTGCTCCTCGACAATGGCCGCCGCCGGCTTCCCGGTCTCGACCATGGCGGCAAAGACGTCCTTGGCGAGCCGGCCGGAGAGCGTGCCCCCGCTGATGAGGTCGAGGAGCTCGCCCAGCGCCGCCGCCGGCACCGGCGACCGCTCGACGCCGAGGCCCATCCGGTTGAGCGCGCCGAAGAGCTCGCCGGTCACCCAGTTGGCGGCGAGCTTGGCGTCGCGGCCGCGGGCGGCCGCCTCGAAATACTCGGCATGCGCCTGCTCGTCCGCCAGCAGCCCGGCCTCGTAGGGCGAGAGCTTGTAGTCCGCGACGAACCGCGCCCGCTTGGCGTCGGGCAGCTCCGGCAGGCCCTGCCGCAGCGCCTCGACCCAGGCGGCATCGAGCGTCAGCGGCAGCAGGTCGGGGTCGGGGAAGTAGCGATAGTCATGCGCCTCCTCCTTGGAGCGCATCGGCCGCGTCTCGCCGCGGTCGGGGTCGAAGAGCCGCGTCTCCTGCCTGACCGTGCCGCCCTCTTCGATCAGCTCGATCTGCCGCCGCGACTCGTGCTCGATCGCCTGCATGACGAAGCGGATGGAGTTGACGTTCTTGATCTCGCAGCGCGTGCCCAGCGGCCCGCCCGGCCGGCGGACCGAGACGTTGCAGTCGCAGCGGAGGCTGCCCTCCTCCATGTTGCCGTCGCAGGTGCCGAGATAGCGCAGGATCGAGCGGAGCTTGCGGAGATAGACCCCGGCCTCCTCGGCACTCCGGAGATCGGGCTCCGAGACGATCTCCATGAGGCCGATGCCGGCGCGGTTCAAGTCGACATAGGTGCGGCTGGGGTGGCGGTCATGGATCGACTTGCCGGCATCCTGCTCGAGATGAAGCCGGGTGATGCCGATCTCGCGGATGCTGCCGTCGGGGAGGTCGAGCACGAGCTTCCCCTTGCCGACGATCGGCCGCATGTATTGCGAGATCTGGTATCCCGGCGGCAGGTCGGGGAAGAAATAGTTCTTGCGGTCGAAGACCGAGACGAGATTGATTTCCGCCGCAAGGCCGAGGCCGGTCTTCACCGCCTGCTCGACGCAGAAGCGGTTGATGACCGGCAGCATCCCGGGGAAGGCGGCGTCAATGGTGGAGACTTGCGTGTTGGGCTCGGCGCCGAAATCGGTGGCGGCACCCGAGAAGAGCTTGGCCTGGGCCGTGATCTGCGCATGGGCCTCGAGGCCGATGACGACTTCCCAGCCGCCGGTCCTGCCTTGGATGAGCTCGGCCATCAGCCGCCTCCTGCGATGAACGCCGGCCGCGCGCGAAAAGCGGCCGCGCTCTCGATGACGCCAGCGATGCGCAGCATGGTCGCCTCGTCGAAAGCGCGGCCGATCACCTGGAGGCCGAGCGGCAGCCCGTCGCTCGAAAGCCCAGCCGGCACCGAGATGCCGGGAAGCCCCGCCAAACTGGCCGGCACGGTAAAGACGTCGTTCAGATACATGGCGATGGGATCGTCCTGCTTCTCGCCGATGGCGAAGGCGGCCGAGGGCGCGGTGGGGGTCAGCAAGGCGTCGCAGCGCTGGAACGCCGCAGCGAAATCGGCGGCGATCCGCGCCCGCACCTTCTGCG
The DNA here is from genome assembly GCA_035515835.1 of Allostellaceae bacterium. Taxonomy (GTDB): domain Bacteria; phylum Pseudomonadota; class Alphaproteobacteria; order ATCC43930; family CGMCC-115725; genus DAHUYF01. The sequence goes on along the minus strand of DATJAV010000019.1, from coordinate 7,082 downwards.
CCTTCAGATAATAGGCATCGTAATAGCCGGCCGAGAGCACGTAAGTGCCGATGAGGATGCGCCGGCGCACCTCGGCGCCGAAGCCCGCGGCGCGCGTGTTCTCGTACATCTCGTCGACGCTTGCGCCGGGGACGCGCCGCCCGAAACGGACGCCGTCATAGCGGGCGAGATTGGCGGACGCCTCGGCGGGCGCGATGATGTAATAGGCGGCGAGCGCGTATTTCGTCATCGGCAGGCTGACCTCGACCGGCTCGGCGCCCGCCGCTTTCACCCAATCGATGCCGCGCTGCCACAGCGCCTCGATCGCTACCGCCATGCCGGGGACGCGGTATTCGCTGGGAATGCCGATCTTGAGGCCGCGGATGTCGCCGGTGAGCGCCCCCTCGAAATCCGGAAGCGCGACCGGTGCCGAGGTGCTGTCGCGCGGATCGTGGCCCGCCATCGCCTGCAGCATGATGGCGGCGTCGCGCACGCTCCGCGTCATCGGGCCGGCCTGGTCCAGCGAGGAGGCGAAAGCGATGATGCCCCAGCGCGAGCAGCGGCCATAGGTCGGCTTCAGGCCGACGATGCCGCAGAAGCTCGCCGGTTGGCGGATCGAGCCGCCGGTATCGGTGCCGATGGCGGTGAGCGTCGTGCGTGCTGCCACCGCCGCCGCCGAGCCCCCCGAGGAGCCACCCGGCACCAGCGGCCGGTTGTCGCCGGGCCGCCGCCACGGGCTCTCGACCGCGCCATAGCCGCTGGTCGTGCTGGAGGAGCCCATGGCGAACTCGTCGAGGTTGGTCTTGCCGAGCAGGACGCCGCCTGCCTGCCAGAGCTTCGCGGTGACGGTCGATTCATAAGGCGGGGTGAAGCCTTCGAGGATGCGCGACGCGGCGGTGGTTGCTACGCCCTCGGTGCAGAAGAGGTCCTTCACCGCCAGCGGCAAGCCGTCGAGCGGGCGGGCGGTGCCCTGCGCCAGCCGCGTGTCGGCCGCGTCAGCCATGGCAAGCGCGCGCTCCGGCGTCTCGGCGAGATAGGCGTTGAGCGGCCGCGCCGCCACCACCGCCGCGACATGCGCCGCCGTGAGCTCGCGCGCCGAGAATTGCCGCGCGCGCAGCCCGTCGCGCGCGGCGGCCAGCGTGAGCTCGGTCAGCGCCGTCACCTATTCCACCACCTTCGGCACGACAAAGAACCCGTCGGCGGCCTCGGGCGCATTGGCCAAGATCCGGTCGCGGCAATTGCCGTCGGTGACGACATCCTCCCGCATGGGGAGCGCCATGGCGGCGACGCTCGACATCGGCTCGACACCGGCGGTGTCGACCTCGTTCAGCTGCTCCATCCAGGCGAGTATGCCGGTGAGCTCCTGGGCCAGCGCCCCCTGCTCCGCTTCCGGCAACTTGATGCGCGCCAGCGTGGCAATGCGCGCCACGGCGGCCTTGTCCAATGCCATGATGTCGTTGTCTCCAGCGCGGAAGCGCGCTACCTAGCATCGCCCATGGGCCTCTGCAACCCTCTCGACCTCCGGCAATCCGTCAAGCAAGGCGAGCGGCTTCTGGGCCTCGATGTCGGCACCAAGACCATCGGCATGGCGCTCTCCGACACGACCTTGCTGGTGGCGACGCCGCTCGACACCATCCGCCGCACCCGCTTTCGCGACGACGCCAAGCGCCTCGTCGCCGAGATCGAGCGTCATGGCGTCGGCGGCATCGTCGTAGGCCTGCCCGTCAGCCTCGACGGCAGCGAGGGGCCGCGCGCGCAGGGCGTGCGGCAATTCGCGCGGAACCTGCTGGCGGCGATCGACCGGCCGCTCGCCTTCTGGGACGAGCGTTTCTCCACGGCCGCGGTCGAGCGCGAGATGATCGCCGCCGATCTCTCGAGGAAGCGCCGGGCGGAGATCATCGACAAAGTGGCCGCGGCCTACATCCTCCAGGGGCTCCTCGATCGCCTGCGCAGCGCCGCCTCGTCATGAGCTGGCTCGAACCGCCTTCTACCGATCTAAGCCTCTACGGACCCACACACGCAACGTTTCTTCGCGCGCGAAAGCGGGGACCGGCAAGCGACGACGCGCAGACGGCGCCACGCTTTCGCGGAAGCCGTCAACCGAGCGATCGTTCTGCTTTTGCATTCCCGGGCTTTGCCCTTAACCGGACGCCGCTCGGATCGCACGCGTTCAATGTCAGCGCTAGCGCAGAGAAGGAAGAGAGGCGATGGACATCTCGTTCCTGGTGAGGCACGGCAAGCAGAGCGTATTCTTCACCGCTATCACCGAGGTCGACATCAGTTTCGTCGAGGCGTCCGGTTCGAACCTGCTGCAGCTCGCTCTCGCCGGCAGGAGCACGGCGATCTGCCTCGAACTCGTGCGTCGCGGCGTCGACGTCAACGGAAAGAACCGCGATGGCGAGACACCGCTCCATTAGCTGGAATCCACGGCGCGCCGGAGGCGGCGAGCGCGATGCTTGCAGCCGGCGCCGATCGCTCTATTCAGGACCGCGGGGGTAACACGCCGCTCTGGTCGGCGGTGGTGAACCCGAAGCGCGACTACGCACTCGTAGAGATGCTGGTGCGCGCCGGTGCCGACCCCAACGGCAAGAATAAGGCCGGCCGCTCGCCCGTCGACGTCGCCCGGCAAATTGGTTTCGAGCGCTGCTCTCGTCGCCCAAATAGCGTATGAGTGTGCTTCTCGGCGTCGCACGACCGCGCAGCTTGGGCGTGCGGCAATCCGCCCGCAACCTGCCGGAGCGCATTGACCGCCCGTTCGCCTTCTGGAACGAGCGCCTCCCCCGGCCGCGGTCGACGCGCGCCTGTCGAAGGACGCGGGGCGCGGATGCAGCCTTCAAAAAAACGGGGCCGCAGCGTGCGGCCCCGAAGCGAGCGGCTGGCTCAGCCGCGGCGGGCGATGTAACCGTAGGCGGCGTTGCTGCGCGTCGAGGGCTGATCGAGCGCCGCGTACCGGATCTGCGAGAAGCGGTCCTGCTCGATGAGCGGCAATTCCGCATGCAGGTCGAGCTTGTAGAAGCGGGCGGCGTTGTAGCCGAAGATGGCGCTCTTGACGGCGCCGTCGGCGGGCCCGAGCGCGGCAAAGCTGTACTTTTTCTGCATATCCTCGGGAATCTCGAGGCGGCGCAGAGCCTCGATCTGCCATTGCGGCGAGCCGTACCAGACGGAATCGCTGCCCCAGAAGACGTGGTCGTAGCCGAGCCCCTTGATCAGCGTCCCCATGAAGGCGGCGCAGAAGCGGGGATTGGTCACGGCCGAATTGGCAAAGGACGTGCCGATATCGGCATAGACGTTGCTGACGCCGTATTTGGCCGGAATGGCGGCGAGATCGGAGGCCCATTTGATGCTGCCGCTCTTCTCGAACTCGGCGAGATCGGCATCGGGCGATTCGAGAAACTGCCGGAGCGCCGAGTGATAGATGACGAAGCTGATCTGCGGCCAGTCCTTGGCGGCTTTGGGCACGTCGTCGACGGTGGCATAGATCCACGATTCCGGCGCGCTCTTCTCATAATCGGCCGGCATCAGACCCTTGTGGATGCAGATGATCGGGCTCCCCGCCTTCGCGATCTTCTCGTAGAAGGGATACATGAGCTTCTCGTCGTCGAGCCGCCAAGGATACTTCGTCGTCTTGGGATTGAGCGGATCGCCGATCGTGTAGCCCTTCCAGCTGTCCGGCTTCACCACGTCGATGCAGCGGTCGACTTCGGCCATCCAGCCGTCCTGCTTGGGCGTGATGACGGAATGAGCGAGCATGCGGTTCGACTTGGCGATGCCGTTCACCATGCGGCGCGCGTCTGCCATCTGGTCGTTGCTGAGGAACCACCAGGCCTTGTCGTCGAAGGGGGCGCCGCTCAGCAGTGCGATCTTGGTGTCGCTGTCGACATAGACCTCCTTGACGTAGTTGTTGAACTTGTAGCGCATGAGGGTCATGGGTGCCGACTTGGCAATGCCGGGATCCCAATGTTCGGCGGCGTATTTCGCGAGATCGAGCAGCCCTTCGCCCTTGAAGTCGTCGCGCACGAAATGCGTCTGCACGTCGAAGATGAATTGCTTCGAGAGCTCCTTCGCCCGCTGGGCGGCGACGTCGGGCTCGGCCGCCTCGGCCTCAGTCACGCGAAAGAGCGGGCCGAAGACCTCGTTCATGGCGAGAAAGGCGGCCGCCATGCCCGACGCGCTGCGCAGGAACTGGCGCCGGTCGATGCCGAGGCGGCGCGACTGCGTCTCGGCGATCTCCTTGATGCGCTCCTCCACTTGCCGCTGCTGGCGCGTCTGCGGCAGCGGCACATATTCGCCGTTGGAGACGATCTGAGTCGGCACTGGCGAGGGAAACGCCGCCTCGTCGGCAGGTATGAGGCGCGCCAGTTCTTCGTCGCTGAGCAAGAGACCCATGTGGCTTCCTCCTTTGTCTGGCCGGTCCCGCGGTCCAGCAGGAAAGGTCGGAACGACGGGGCCGCGCTCCTTTCACTCGGGGTTATCGCTTCGCGTTGACGCCAGGTTCTTGGTGAGCAGCAGAGCCGACATCTTGCCACCGAAAGCAAGGCGGAGGTAAGGGACGCCGGCTAGCCACTTCGGGCTTGGCACACGCCTCGGCAGGATAGGTGAGGGCCGTCACATGAAGGACGCTCTTGATACGTGGAGAGGATGGTGTAGCTTCTATGTGCCGTAGCAGCCCAACTGGCGCCGGGAACGATTTTCAGGGGGGTAGCATGAAACACGCCGACCATCGCTCCACGACCAAGGTCACGACGCGCCGCAAGCGGCGGAACGAGCACGACCTCTATGCCGGCGAGCGGCTGCGCATCGCACGGAAACTGGTGGGAATGAGTCAGCAGCAGCTCGCCGATCATCTGGGCGTGAGCTTCCAAGCGGTGCAGAAATACGAGAATGGCGAGAACCGCCTCTCCGCCGGGCGCCTCATCAGGGCGACGCAGATACTGGGCGTGACGCTCGCCTTCTTTGCGCGGGACGAGAGCGGCGGCGCCGCTGAAAAAAGCCAGCCCGATCGCTTCAGCGCCCATGAGCTCGATCTCATCCGCGCCTACCGCGCGCTCCCCGACGAGGCCCTGCGCACGCAGCTGCGTCAGCTCGTGCTGACGATGGCACGCGGCGCCGGCGCGGGGGGCGAGCGTTGACGCCCGCGGTCTGAGGCATCGATGCTTGCCGGGGCTGGGCCGGGCGCACGCAGCAGGTGGGGATCGCCGATGACCGCCGGTATTCTCATCGACGATGACGGCGAGCCCTGGCGGCTCGACTCTCCTGAGCTCGCGCGGCGGGTCGGCTGCCGCGATCCGCGCCTCGGCCTCGTCGATTTCGCGGTGACCGAGCGCGGCTTCATCCACGTCCGGCCGATCGAGGCGGGGGTTCGCGTGGCGCTCCGGCCGGGCGCCTTCTCGCCGGTGACGCTCGCCGGCGCGCTGCAGGTGCTGAACGACATCGGCCCGCGGCGAATCCTTCTCGTCGTCGGCAGCGGCGACAACCGGGCGGTTGAGCTCTTCAGCAGCATCTTCGAGTTCGTCGAGCGCGCCGAGCATCTCGCCTCCGACCCGCCGATCGAAGTGAAGGTGCCGCGGCTTTCGGTGCCGCGGGGGCTGCACAATCTGGTAACTGCTCCCTTTGCAGTGCTTCGGCCGGTCGTCGAGCTCTGGCGCGAGCGACGCGGCGAGCTGTCGGATGATGTCTATCGCGCGATGATTCACGGTCGGGCGTACAGTCGCGCTGTCCTCGCACGACAGGCAGGTCGGAGCTCGCGGTTCATCGTTGAGCATCTCGGAGCAGGGCATCAGCATCTGCGCCCGTGCGAATCGCTCCGCACGATCGGGCGGGACATCGAAGACCAACCGGATCGTCAATATGGCGCATGGATCGCGGAAGCGTACGACGAAGCACTCCGCGCCGATCGCCTCCGTGTCGACTCCGTTCGCGCGGAGGTGCGAACGTCAACCGCTACGCTGCTGTGCGCTCGTTATGATCGGGTGCTGATGCCCTGGCGCAAGCGGGGCGATTTCTTCGTTATGGCCGTCTCGATCCGGCGCGAGCTCTCGATCATGGCGTGATCGTCTGCGGTCTCGATGTCGGCGATGAGGGTGTCTCGGTCCATCCATAGAAACAGGGGACTTACGTCGCCAAGCCATGACGGCATATGGAAGACAAGTTTGCCGCCGATTTGCCAGGACCCATAGGCTTGCGTTAAGCCCACCTCGTCGTGCTCCGGCTTAACCAGGCCCCAAAATACCGGCGTATTCCAAGAGGTGAGCGCGCAGCTGCGCGCTAGCCGAGGGATGATTTTGGTCAATCCATGCCGGCGATAGTCTGGCCTTACCCATACGACTCCGGACGCGGCAACTCTTCCGCGGATATGTTCGGCTGCCGGCGCGATCACTTCTATCCTTTCGCCGTTGCGCAGATGTTTTTCCGGACGCGCGAAGAAGATTCGCAAGGAGCGAAAATCGTCAGCGAGGCTCCTCTCGGCATGATCGCAGATCCGCACCGCACTCGTCGCCGCCGTCTCACCTGATTCATCAATTGCCTCAATCCAAAATGCCGATTTCGTTGAAAGGACGCTCAAGGCGGGATCGAAGATCGGCGATACCTTTGGAAAGCTGTCGGCGTGGCACCTGCTGACTTCCAGCAAGCGGTCGAAATCGGTTCGTACTCTCAACCAAACGCCACGTTTGCGTCCTTCGGCTTCCGCAAATGCAAAATAGCGGCGCAAGAGAGCGTGCGGACCGTACAGCGTTCGGATATCGCCAACTGGGCAGCGATCTTTGAAAAGCATGTGGCATCTCCCTCTTTGCTCACAACAAAACGATGCGTAGGCGCAGCAAATAATGGAGATGACTAAGCTCGATCAGTAAAGGAGCGCTTTATGGATGCCCTCGCGATCCTCTATGTTAGGGTGTGATTGGCGCGCGCGTTTCGGCTTTGAATCCGATGCAATGACTGGCACGTAGGCTTACCCCATGGGCAGGCAACAAGACGCTGATCTCTCGATCGGCGATCGCATCCGGCGCGAGAGAGTGCTCGCGGGGAAGCCCCTTGAGCAGGTAGCGCAAGCGCTGGGCTTCAGCGGTGACGAATTGGAGGGCCACGAGCGCGGGCTAAAACGA
>DATJAV010000018.1:0-6607 GCA_035515835.1 Allostellaceae bacterium | reverse complement strand
TCCGGCGCGTTTCCCCGAGCAGCCGATTTCCGTTTTGGTGCTATCCGGTACCGTTCTTCGCTCGCTGCCCTGAGCCGAGGTACGCTCAGCACGCCGACCCCCGCTGCGGGAAGCGAGCGAGCTCCTCTCGCAGATACTGCGCGCAGGCGCCGGGATCATTGAGCGCGAGCGGGAAGCTGAGGACGGCGCCGTCGAGCCGGAGATTTCGATCGACAAGCCAGGGCGGTGCCGCCTCGAAGGCGAAACGCACCTCGATGGCCGAAGCGGGCGGCGGCGCGTAGAGGAAAGTGAGATGGGATTCGGTGAAATAGCCGGCCTTCGGGTCGGGGTGGCCCTGCGCCACGCCTTCGAACCAGCCCGCGAGCTGCTCCAGCTCGAAGGTCGCGAGCGAGGGGCCAGTGTAGGTCCAGTCGCCGCGGGGATGATGGATGCGCAGGGTTGCGACCAGCCAGTTCGAACTCCAATATTCGATCGTGTTACTCGCGGCTTGATAGCCGACGACCACCAACTCAAACGAGATGCCCGCGGCCCCAACCAGCTTCATCGCGGCAAGCAACCGCGCAGCAACCGCGGCAGGTCTCGAACGCCATGAAGAATGCGCACTGTCCGCGGAGCGTTGCGCTTGGCGTTGCAGGGAAGGACGTATGGGAACCCGGTGAGCATGCGTCTTTCTAACGATCTGCTTTCAAAGGCGTAATTCAGCAACTAAGGCAACGTCCGCTCGCTGAAATCCTTGGAACCGTCGTCCTCGGCGGGCGAGCGCTGGATATCGTCGACGGCGGCCATGCGCGGGCCGCGGCGGCAGGCCTCGACCATCTGGTCGATGGCCGCGTCCTCGCCGATCGCGAGAATCTCGACGCTGCCATCGGCGAGATTGCGGACCCAGCCGCGGAGGTTCAAGGGAAAGGCGGTGCGGCAGGCCCAGCCGCGGAAGCCCACGCCTTGCACGCGGCCGATGATGAGGAGTCGGGCGGCGGCCATCGGCGCCTCAAGCGAATTCGAGAATGATCTGGTCGACGGCGAGGCTGTCGCCCGCTTTGGCGCGGACCGACTTCACCCTGCCGTCGCGCTCGGCGCGCAGCACGTTTTCCATTTTCATTGCCTCCACCACCGCCAGTTCCTCGCCGGCTTTCACGTCCTGGCCTTCGTCGACGGCGACCGAGACGAGAAGTCCCGGCATCGGCGACAACAGAAAGCGCGAGAGGTCCGGCGCCTGCTTTTCCGGGATCTGCGACAAGAGCTCGGCGGCGCGCGGCGGCAGCACCTTGACGAGGAGGGTAGCGCCGCCCCGCGTCAGGCGAAAGCCGATGCCGTCGCGGTCGAGCTGGTAGGTGACGGGCGCCCCGTCGACGCTGCCGCGCAGCAACGGTTGGCCCGGATGCCAGTCGGTCGTCACCTCATGGCGCCCGCCGCCGATCTCGGCAACGGCGATGGCATCGCCCTCGCGTGTCGCGCGCACGGGCTGACGCGTCTCGCCGAAGGAGACGATCCAGGTATCCGGCACGATGCGGCCGTGGCCCGCGAGCTGGCCGCTGATGCGCGCCTCATGCTCGGCCTGCAGGCGCTGCACGGCGGCGGCCACCGCGACCGCTTCGTCGAGCGCCGCCGGCGTCAGCGCGACGCCGGTGAAACCTTCGGGAAATTCCTCGGCGATGAAATTGGTGGAGAGGCGGCCCGCGGCGAAGCGCTCCTTGCGCAAGGCGGCCGCCAGGAACGCCAGATTGTGCGAGAGCCCGCGGATGTAAAAAGCATCGAGCGCATCGGCAATCCGCGCGATCGCCTCGCTGCGGGTGGCGCCGTGGGCCACGAGCTTGGCAATCATGGGATCGTAGTAGATGCCGATCTCCGCTCCTTCATAGACGCCGGTATCGACACGGATGCCCTTGCCCTTGGGCGGCGCGTAGCGGATCAAGCGGCCGATCGAGGGCAGGAAATTGCGCAGGGGATCCTCGGCATAGATGCGCGCCTCGATGGCCGAGCCCTTGAGCGCGATGTCGCCCTGCTTCACAGCGAGCTTCTCGCCATAAGCGATGCGGATCATCCATTCGACGAGATCGAGGCCGGTGACGAGCTCGGTCACGGGATGCTCGACCTGAAGCCGCGTGTTCATCTCGAGGAAATAGAAATTGCGGTCCTTGTCGACGATGAACTCGACCGTGCCGGCCGAGCGATAATCGACGGCCTTCGCCAGTGCTACCGCTTGCGCGCCCATCGCCGTGCGGGTTTTGGCGTCGAGAAAGGGGCTCGGCGCTTCCTCGATCACCTTCTGATGGCGGCGCTGGATCGAGCATTCGCGCTCGCCCAAATGGATGACGTGGCCATGCGCGTCGCCCAGCACCTGGATCTCGATGTGACGCGGCTCCTCGATGTATTTCTCGAGGAAGACGCGGTCGTCGGCGAAGCTCGAGCGCGCCTCGTTCTGCGCCGAGCGGAAGCCGTCGCGCGTCTCGGCGTCGTTCCGCGCGATGCGCATGCCTTTGCCGCCGCCGCCAGCCGACGCTTTGATCATCACAGGATATCCCACGCCGCGCGCAATGCTCACCGCCGCATCGGCATGGGGAATGACGTCGAGATGGCCGGGCACGGTCGAGACGCCCGCGGCCTTGGCGAGCTTCTTCGATTCGATCTTGTCGCCCATGGCGCCGATCGCATGCACGTCGGGACCGATGAAGACGATGCCAGCCTTCTTGAGCGCTGCGGCGAATTCCGCCTTCTCGGAAAGGAAACCATAGCCGGGATGCACCGCCTCGGCGCCCGTTTCCTTGCAGGCGGCGATGATGCGGTCGGCCTTGAGGTAGCTCTCGGCCGCCGGCGGCGGGCCGATGCGCACCGCCTCGTCGGCCTCCCGCACGTGAAGCGCATCGGCATCTGCGTCGGAGAAGACCGCCACGGTCTTGATGCCCATGCGCCGCGCCGTGCGCATCACCCGACAGGCGATCTCGCCGCGATTGGCGATGAGGATCTTCTTGAACATCGCTAGCGAAAGCGCGCGCCCCTCCCCCTTTGAGGGGGAGGGTAGGGAGGGGCGTGAGCCAAGGGCGCGGTGCTCGTCATCTCAGAGCGGAATGTTCGCATGCTTCTTCCAGGGATTGGCGAGCTCTTTGTCGCGCAGCATGGCGAGCGAGCGGCAGATGCGGCGGCGCGTGCCATGCGGCATGATCACGTCGTCGATGAAGCCGCGGCTGCCGGCGACGAAGGGGTTGGCGAATTTCTCGCGGTATTCCTCGGTGCGCGCTTCGATCTTGGCGGCGTCGCCCAAATCGCCGCGAAAGATGATCTCGACCGCGCCCTTGGGCCCCATCACCGCGATCTCGGCCGAGGGCCAGGCGTAGTTGACGTCGCCGCGCAGATGCTTCGAGCTCATGACGTCATAGGCGCCGCCATAGGCCTTGCGCGTGATCACCGTAACCTTGGGCACCGTCGCCTCGGCGAAAGCGAAGAGCAGCTTGGCGCCGTGCTTGATGATGGCGCCGTATTCCTGCGCCGTGCCCGGCAGGAACCCCGGCACGTCGACGAAGGTGATGATGGGAATGTTGAAGCAATCGCAGAAGCGCACGAAGCGCGCCGCCTTGCGCGAGCTGTCGATGTCGAGGCAACCCGCCAGCACCATCGGTTGGTTGGCGACGATCCCCACTGTCGAGCCTTCCATGCGGGCAAAGCCGACGAGGATGTTCTTGGCGTAGCTCGGCTGCAGCTCGAAGAAATCGCCCTCGTCGACCACCTTCTCGATGCATTCCCGCATGTCGTAAGGTTTGTTGGGATTGGCCGGCACCAGCGTGTCGAGCGAGGGCTCGTCGCGCTCCGGTGAATCGGAGGTCGGACGCACCGGCGGCTTGGCGCGATTGGATGCCGGGAGAAAATCGATGAAGCGGCGCAGCTGCAGCAGCGCCTCGACGTCGTTCTCGAAGGCGAGGTCGGCGACGCCCGAGCGCGTCGTGTGGGTGATGGCGCCGCCCAGCTCCTCCTGGCTCACCGTCTCATGCGTCACCGTCTTCACCACGTCGGGGCCGGTGACGAACATGTAGGAGCTGTCCTTCACCATGAAGATGAAGTCGGTCATCGCCGGCGAGTAGACGGCGCCGCCGGCGCAAGGGCCCATGATCAGCGAGAGCTGCGGCACCACGCCCGAGGCGAGCACGTTCAGCTGAAAGACGTCGGCATACCCCGCCAGCGAGGCGACGCCTTCCTGGATGCGCGCGCCGCCGCTGTCGTTGAGGCCGACGACGGGCGCGCCGACCTTCATCGCCTGCTCCATCACCTTGCAGATCTTCTCGGCATGCGCCTCCGAGAGCGAGCCGCCGAACACCGTGAAGTCCTGGCTGAAGGCAAAGACCAGGCGGCCATTCACCGTGCCGTAGCCGGTGACGACGCCGTCCCCCGGGATCTTCTGCTCGGCCATGCCGAAATCGGTCGAGCGGTGCTCGACGAACATGTCCCATTCCTCGAAGGAGCCGGCATCGAAGAGCAGCTCCAAGCGCTCGCGCGCGGTGAGCTTCCCCTTGGCGTGCTGCGCCTGGACGCGCCGCTCGCCGCCGCCGCCGCGGGCGGCATCCCGCATATCCTCGAGCCGGCGAAGAATCTCCTGCATCAGTCCTTCATTCATCAGCCCCCGGAGCGGGGTGGAGGGGAGATAACACCTGCGGCGGGCAAGCGCCAGTCCGGCGCTCAGGATCGCAGAAGCCCAATAAACCGCTCCGCCAACGCGATATCCTCCTTGAGGGCGGCGCGGCGCTGGGTCTGCTCGGCATCCTCGCCCCAGCGCTCGATCTCGAAGCTCTGGTCGAGCTCGGCAGCGGCGAATGCGGCGTCGGTGTCGAGTCGGCCCTCGATGAGCGCCAGTGCCACCACCAGCGAGCCGCAGACGGCGGTGGCGAGATGGAGTGCCGCAAGCTCGAGCGGTGCGTAGGCGGCGACGGCGGCGGCGTAAGCAGCGAGGCTTTCCGGCGGCTGCACGACAGGCAGCACGCCCGCTGTCACTAGCAGCGGCGCGTCGTAGCGGAGGGTTGCCCAATCGAGGAGCGGCTGCCAGAGGACATGCTGGCGCTCGATGAGTTCCGGCGGATGCTCGGCACGGTAGCAGACGAGGTCGGTGCCGGCATAACGCGCGATCTCCGCAACGACAGCCGGCTGGCGCTGAGCGACGAGATCGAGCGCGGTGCTGGCCAGCCGCGTCAACGGTAACGCGTCGAGCTTCACCTCGCCGCTCTGGTCCCGCCATTCGGCGGCGATCGCCTCGGCGAGCGCCCGGGTCGGGACGACCAGCACGGCCTTGGCGGGGGTGCGGAGCGGCTTGCCGTCGAGGCTGACGCCGAAGCCGCGTTCGGCCGGATGCGCCGCGACGGCCGCGTAGAAGCGCTTCATCGCACCGGGGCGAGGTCGGCGAAGGGATCGGCCTCGTCGGAGGGATCGAAGCCGAAGAAGTCCCAGGTCTCCTGCATGTGCGGCGGCAGCGGCGCCGTTACCTCGAGACGGCCGCCGCCGGGATGCGGCAGCGAGAGCGCGCGGGCGTGGAGATGGAGCTTCCGCGCATTGGGCACGCCCGCGGGATGGGCCGCAGCGCCGCCATACTTGCCGTCGCCCAGAATGGGCGTGCCGAGGACGACGCAATGGGCGCGGAGCTGATGGGTGCGGCCGGTCACGGGCTGCAGCATCAGCCAGGCGAGCTTGTCGCCGGCATGGGCGACGGTGCGGTAATAGGTGACGGCGCGCTTCCCGTCTTCCTCATCGGGGATGACGCGCTCGCCGGAGGGACCGGGCAGCTTCGCCAGCGGCTGATCGATGCGGCCGCGCCGCGGTCTCGGCAGGCCCACCACCGCCGCCCAATAGACCTTGAGCGTTGCCTTGTCGCGAAAGGCCTGCGCCAGCTGCGCCGCCGCCGCGGCGCTTCGCGCCAGCACCAGCACGCCCGAGGTGTCGCGGTCGAGGCGATGGACGAGGCGCGGCCGGTCCCGGGCGCCGAGGCGAAGCCCGTCGAGCATGGCGTCTAAATGCCGCTCAGTGTTGGTGCCGCCTTGCACGGCAAGGCCGGGCGGCTTGTTGATGACGATGACGTCGTCGTCGACATGCAGCACGGCGCGCTCGAGCATGGCGATGTCGCGCGGGCGGGGCGCCACGGGCTCGCCGCGCGGCGGCGGCGTCGAGAGGTCGCCCAGCGGCGGCACGCGCACCATCTGGCCGGGCGCAACACGGTCGCCCGCCTTGGCGCGCCGGCCGTCGATGCGCACTTGGCCGGTGCGCAGCAGCTTCTCGAGCTTGCCGTGGCCGAGGCCTGGAAAGTGGCGCCGGAACCAGCGATCGAGCCTGATCTCGCCATCGGCGGCGGCGACAGGAATAGTCTGCACGCCGCTCATGCCGGCTGACCTCAAAATTGCGAGAGCCGCGAGTCTAGCGGCCGCAGCTCCCGCTCGCTACTCCCGGCTGGTCAGCTCCAATGAGCGCCGACCCAGACCCAACCGCCGTGGCGCAGGACCCAACGGCCCTCGACCCAATGGCTGCGGTGACCATGGGGATGGATGTAGCGCCCGCTCACCCAGACGTAGCGATACCCGTTCCAGCGCCAATGTGCGGGCTCCCAGACCCAGTAGCCGGGGGGAGCTACGGGGATGGC
>DATJAV010000017.1:0-4143 GCA_035515835.1 Allostellaceae bacterium | reverse complement strand
ATCGACTTGACCGGCGTCACCTACGTCGATGCCTATGTCGGATATCTCGACCAACTCTACGATTCGACTCTGCTCGGCTCCCTCTCGGGCGTCGACTTCGGCGCGAACGCGGTGTGGAATGTGACCGAGCTCACCTCGGTCTCGTTCAACGTCTCGCGCAACGTGCAGGATGCGCCGACCTCCGTCGTCGGTGCCGCCTCGGTTCCGGGCTATTTTCACACGGTCGTCGGCGCGCGTGTCGATCATGAGCTCCTGCGCAACCTGCTGCTCAACGGGCAGGTGACCTACGCCAACGACGATTTCCAAGGCGAAAACCGCACCGACAGCGACTACTTGGCCACCGTCGGCGCCAAGTACCTGCTCAACCGCAACCTCTATCTCGGCGCCAACTACACCTTCGAGCATCGCGATTCGAGCGGCACCCAGGCGATCAATCAGTTCAACCGCAACATCTTCATGCTGCGCGCCAGCACGCAGTTCTAGCGGCGCTCAGCTGCGTCCGTAGGTGTCGTCGAAGCGGACGATGTCGTCCTCGCCGAGGTAGCTGCCGGACTGCACCTCGATGACGTGCAGCGGGATCTTGCCGGGATTCTCCAGCCGGTGCGGCGTGCCCAGCGGAATATAGGTCGACTGGTCCTCGTGAAGGACCGTCTCCTCGTTGCCGCGCACCACCTTGGCGGTGCCGTGAACGACCACCCAATGCTCGGCGCGGTGATGGTGCATCTGCAGCGACAGCTTGGCGCCCGGTTTCACCATGATGTGCTTCACCTGGACGCGGTCGCCGTTGTGGATCGAGCGGAACGAGCCCCAAGGGCGGTGCACCAGCGGATGCCCGGCGACCTCGCCGCGTCCTTGGCGCTCGAGCTGCGCCACGATCTGCTTGATGTCCTGCGCCCGGTCGCGCCGCGCCACCATGACGGCGTCGGCGGTGGCGACGACGACGAGATCCTCGACGCCGAGCGCGGTAATGAGGCCCTGCTCGGCGCGCACGTAGCAGTTGCGGCTGTCGGCAAGGACGACGTCGCCCTGGCAGACATTGCCGGCCGCGTCCTTGCGGCCGATCTGCCAGAGCGCATCCCAGGTGCCGACGTCGCTCCAGCCGATGCCGGCGGGCACGACCGCGGCGCGCCGCGTGTGCTCCATGACGGCATAGTCGACCGACGTGCTCTCCGCCGCGGCGAAGGCCGCTTTATCGAGGCGGAGGAAATCGAGGTCGCGCTTCGCCAGCGCGAGCGCCTCGCGGCAGGTGGCCATTGTCGCGGGATGGCGCGCCTCGAGTTCGGCAAGAAGGAGCGCGGCGGGGAAAAGAAACATGCCGCTGTTCCAATAGTGGTCGCCGGCGGCGATATAGCCTGCGGCCCGCGCCCGGTCCGGCTTCTCGACGAAGGCGGCGACCTCGAAGGCGCCCTCGGCCTCGGCGATGGCCGCGCCGCGCTGGATGTAGCCATAGCCCGTCTCCGGTCGGTCGGGCGTGATGCCGAAGGTGACGAGTCGCTCCTTCCGCGCCGCCGCCGCGGCGCGATCGACCGCGGCGAGAAAGGCCGGGACGTCGCTCACCGCGTGATCCGACGGCAGCACCAGCATGAGCGCGCTCGGGTCTTCGGCGATCAGCAGCAGCGCCGCAACCGCGATCGCCGGCGCGGTGTTGCGGCCGACCGGCTCCAAGACGACCGCTTGCGGCGCGATGCCGGCGAGCCGCAGCTGCTCGGCGACGATGAAACGGTGCTCGTCATTGGCGACGACGAGGGCGGCGGCGAAACGCTGACGGTCGGCGACGCGAAGCGCCGCCTCCTGCAGCAGCGAGCGCTCGGAGAGGAGCGGCAGCAGTTGCTTTGGATACTGCGCCCGCGACAAGGGCCAGAGCCGGGTTCCCGAACCGCCCGACAGAATAACCGGGTAAAGCTGGCCGAGCCGAGCGCTCTCCGCCATGGTCTTTTCTCCTCGCCGCTGGGGCGTTGGCGAAGCCCCAGGGCGCAGGAGATTCATAGCGGCTGGCGAGAGCGGCGGCAAAACCTCCGTCGCCCAGGGATCACGCTTCGGCTGCCCGGTCCTGCGGCGCGCGGAAGTGGAAGTCGCTGTCGATCTGCTTGGTGGCAATCAGGTATTTGAGCTGGGCGAGGCGCGTGTAGGCGCGATAGTTGAAGACTTCCTTCGACATCGCGATCTCGCGGAAGACGTCGCGGAGCTGCGCGGCGCCGCGCTCGGCCGTCCAGCGGCAGCGGAAGCCCGGCAGGTGCTGGCGGATCTTGGCGAAGGAGACGCGATAACTGCGGTTGTCGGCGCTTTTCGGTCCGTAGGTCACGACGCAGCCGGGGAAGGTCTGGCCAACGATCTCGGCGATGTCGCGGATGCGGTAATTCTGCTCGTCGCTGCCGACATTGAGCACCTCATTCAGCACCGCCTCGCGCGGCGCCTCGAGCGCCAGCAGGATCGCCTCGCTGATGTCGTTGACATGGACCAGCGGCCGCCAGGGCGAGCCGTCGCTGGTCATCTTCACCTCGCCCGCCGTCCAAGCATGGCCCGCGAGGTTGTTGAGGACGATGTCGAAGCGCATGCGGGGGCTTGCGCCATAGGCGGTGGCATTGCGCAGGAAGACGGGTGTGAAGCGGTCATCGGCCAGCGCCGCAACGTCGCGCTCGACCATCGCCTTGCAGCGCGCATAGGCGGTCTGCGGATCGACCGCCGAAGCCTCGGTCTTGATCTCGCCGTCGCTCATGCCATAGACGCTGCAGGAAGACGTGTAGACGAAGCGGCGCACGCCGGCCGCTTGGCACGTGCGCGCCAGATCGAGCGATCCCTGATGGTTAATGGCATAGGTCAAGCGCTGGTCGTGCTCGCCCAAGGGATCGTTCGAAAGTTCCGCCAGATGGACGACGGCGTCGAAATCGACGACATCGGCGGCGTCGATCCGGCGCACATCGAGCGTCGCAGTCGGCGGGCGTCGGCGGTCGTCCTCGTAGAGCCAGCCATTGCGATAGAATCCACAATCGACCCCGCGGACGTCATGGCCGCGCTCCATCAAATAGGGAGCGAGAATGGCGCCGATATAGCCGTCCGCACCCGTGATCAGCACCTTCATGCAACTGCTCCGCTGGCGTTTGTCCTGGGCCGTCGCTTGCGCGCTCGGCGCGACGGGGGCCGTCTCTGGGAAACTCAGGCTTGAACACCTCCGGCAAGGGTTGGTTCCGCAAACCACAAGGGAGCGCCGGCGGCGGTATTCTCCTCTCCCTTGGCGTCTCCTAAGCTAACGCCGGCACGGCAAGAAAGGGAGGAGCGACCGTGATCGATCTTTACACCTGGACGACACCCAATGGCCGCAAGGCCTCGATCATGCTCGAGGAGGTCGCGCTGGCCTATCGCGTGCACAAGGTCGACATCACCAAAGGCGAGCAGCATCGGCCCGAGTTCCTCGCGATCAATCCCAACGGCCGCATCCCCGCCATCGTCGATCAGGAAGGACCGGGCGGTCGGCCGCTCCGCGTCTTCGAATCGGGGGCGATCCTCATTTATCTCGCGGAGAAGACCGGCATGCTGCTGGCGAGCGAGCCGCGCCAGCGCGCCGAGACTTTGGCGTGGCTCATGTTTCAAATGGGCGGCGTCGGCCCGATGTTCGGCCAGGCGCATCACTTCCTGCGCGCCGCGCCAGAGCCCGTGCCTTATGGCATCGAGCGCTACACCAAGGAGACACGGCGGCTTTATGGCGTGCTCGAGAAGCGCCTCGGAGAAGAGAGTTTTCTCGCCGGTGCCTATTCCATTGCCGACATCGCGACATATCCCTGGGTCGCGCGGCATGAGTGGCACAAGGTCGATCTCGGAGAGTTTCCCAATGTCGGGCGCTGGCATGCGGCGATCGGCGCGCGTCCGGCGGTCGCGCGCGGCATGAGCGTGCCGGGCTGAGACGCTCAGACGGCGGCGCGGGGGCGTCCCGGCCGTCGCGCGACGCGCGCGAAAGGGACCACCGATTCGGCAGCCTCTTCGGTGACGCACAGCAGCGCTTTGAGCTCGGCACGGCAGCGCTCGAGTGCCTGAAGGTCGCGGGCATCCTCGCGATCAGCGACATCCATGTAGCTGATCTTGATCTCCACCAGGTCGAGCAGCATAGCGACGGTCTGCTTGGACAGAGACATTCTCCCATCTCCTCCA
>DATJAV010000016.1:0-7849 GCA_035515835.1 Allostellaceae bacterium | reverse complement strand
TCGAGGGCCTGAAACTCGCCGCCCAGGCCTTCAGCAAGGATGTGGCGCTGCTGTCATGCTGCGCCTGAGAGCGGCGAGCCTCATGCCTGTAGCAAGAGGTAGTCTTATGACTCGTTCGCGTACTCGTTTGTCGGCGAGGCCTGCGCTTGCCCTGGCGGTGGTCGTAGGCATGGGGGAAAGTCCCCCGGTGCGCCCTTGCGGTTCTGGGCAACGTCATCATGGCAGCGGGGGCGGTGGCGGCGCCTCAGCCGACCGCACCCGATGCGTACGGCGCCTCTCCGAGACTGATCCCGGGAGAGACGCCGGCGGAACCGGAAGAACGGCTAACGCATCGGCTGCTGGGCGACGTCGGGCCAATTGTGATCGGCCTTCTGGATATTGCCCGCGACGTCTTCCCGAAAGAGTTTCCGCGCCTGCTCGCTGTTGTTGACGTAGAGCTTGCCGTTGCTGATCGCGAATTCGTGCGGGTCGCATCGTCCTTTACCCCTCTGCTGGTGGCAAAAGCACAGAAGCCGCCATATTGCGGAACGTACTTCTCCGGGTTCGCCTGGAAGGCAGCTTGGTCTTCTTTGGCGGCGAACTCGTAGGTGACGCCGCGATACATGGCAGTAAAGTGCGGCGAGCCTAACACCGCCTTGTTCTGGGCGAAGTAAACGACGGGGTCGAAGCCACGCAGTGCGGTCCCACCCATCGTATTGACGTCAGAGGCTGCGTCGGCTCGCACGCCCGGTGCGATGAGCGTCGCCAGCACGAGTGCCCCGCAGGCCGTTGAAATCATTCTCGAAGGCATTTCCATCACCCCATGAGTATTGAATTCGTCGGACCGGCTTTCACACCGCCGCCCACCCTGAGAAAACCACCTGTTCGCGGAGCGAAAAGTAGACGCGACTGATGCAAATCACCTATGCCTCGTACGTATGAGTGATCGGCTTCAGGAACTTTCGGTGTTCGTTCGCGCCGCCGATACCAGCAGCTTCTCGAAGGTCGCCCGCGAGTTCGGCATGTCGCAGCCCTCGGTGTCGCGGATGGTGGCCAGCCTGGAGGGCCGGCTGGGAGTGAAACTGCTTCCGCGCACGACGCGCCGCGTCGCGCTGACCGATGCCGGCGTTGTCTTTTTTGAGCGCACCCGCCGAATCCTCGGCGAGCTGGACGAGGCCGCACATGCTGCGCGCGGGGTGGACAGCCTGCACAGTGTGCTGCGGGTCGTGATGTCTGGCGCCTTCGCGGCTCGCGAGGGTATGTCGCGTCTGCCGGCATTTCTGGAGCAGCATCCAGGCTTGAAAATCGAGCTCCTCATCTCCGATCGGACCGACGACCTTATTGCCGAAGGTGTCGACATCGCGCCGCGCCTGGGGCATCTTGCCGACGCGCCTTCGGTGCGTGCTTGCTGGCCTCGGCGCCGCGGCTGGTCATTGCGTCGCCGGCGTATCTAGCGCAGCGCGGCGTTCCGCACAGCTTGCCCGACCTGTCGCGGCACGATCGCATTGTCGGGCCCGGGGTGTTGGGTCGCCGCGGCTGGGCCTTCGAGCGCTCTGGCGCCGTCACTTCGGTTGCCGTCGACGGCCGAGTGCAGGTCGCATCCGCCGAGGGCGTGATGGCCTGCGTGAAGGCGGGGCTCGGGATTGCCGTGGTGTCGCGGTGGATGTGCCGGGCGGAGCTCGAGCGCGGCGAGGTGCGTCCGATCCTTTCCGACTACGCGCTGGAGCCGGTCGATGTGCACGCCGTCTGTCCCGCGGGGCCTCACCCAGTGCCGAAAGTGCGGGCGTTCTCGGACTATCTCGCAGCACAGCTCGGATAGACCCTTGTCGTGCGCTGCGCGGTTCGGCGAGTGCGGTGTTGCAATCGTCGTTTCTTCAGAAGACCACGGGTCGTCCGCCCATCAGAGCGGTACGCCGCCATGCGCCGCGAGGAATGCCTTGTATTCGCCGTCGCTGCGCGGCCCGTAGGTGGCGAAGCTCGGATGGCTCGGGGCGGCGCGCTTGAAGCGCCCGATCGGGTCCGCGTCGGCGCGCCGCATCACCGCGGCTGGATCGACACCGTAGAGCTTGGCGCCGTTGAGGCCGAAGATCTTCGCCTTGAGCGACGGCGTGAGGGGCCGGTAGCCGTGCTGCTGCACCAGCGTGTCGCTGATCTGGAAGGCGCGGAACGCTTGGATCTGATCTTGCGGCGAGCCGTACCAGATCGAGTCGGTGCCCCAGAGGAGGTTGTTCTCGCCGATGCAACGGACGAGCTTCCCCAAGGCATGCGCGGCGCTCGTCGGGTCGCGCATCAGGAAGCGCCAGGTGCTGCCGAGCTCCGCATAGACGTTCCCGCCCGGGCCGATCCCGTTCTCGGCGAGCGACTTGACGAGATTGTCGATGCCGCGCTCGGCATGCGCGGCGTCATACGCGAGCTCGCGCCGGTCGGTCTCGAATCCGGAGTGGTAGATGATGAAGTTGACGTCTGGAAATCGTTGCGCCGCCGGCCCAACATCGGCGCAAGTCGCGAATTCGAGCGGCAGGCCGGGGAAGGGGAGCCCTTTGTGGATGGCGATGTTCTTGATCCCGAGCGCGCGGGCCTGCTCGATGAAGGGCACGCCGATGCGCGGATCGTCGAGGCGCCAGCCGACGCGCGCCGGGCCGAATTGCGTATAGACTTTCCAGGCCGCCACGACATAGTCGCGCGCGGTCGTCGCCATGCGCTCGAGCTCGCCCGGCGCATTCGGCACCACCGGCGCGTGGAGAAGAAGGCGGCCGCTGCCCTTGAGGCGCTCGACGAGGCTGCGCACGCGGAGCGCTTCCTCGACGCTGAGCGGGTTGTCATCGGGAAGCCCCGGCACGAAGCTCAAGACGGCGATCTGCGTGTCGCTATCGACGAAAACCTCCTTGACGAAGCGGTCGGCCGAGAAGCAGGCGACGGGGTCCGCCTCGCCGCAGTGCCCTTGCGGGAAGCCCGCCAGCGCGCCCTCCCAGCCTTTGCCGGCGCGGCGATGCCGCCATGCGCCGTTGACGTCGACCATGTGCGTCTGAACATCGAAGATGAAGTCTTTGCCCGCCAGCGATTCCGCGGCGGCCGCGGGCTCGAAGGCGGCTGCCTTCGGCAGTATGAAGCTGCCGCCGACGCGCCCGGTGGCCGCGAAGACCTCTTGGTAGGCGAGGAGCGTCGTCGCCGCGGCGCAGAGCCCTTTCAGAAACGCGCGCCGTGGCGCGCCAACGCGATCGGCGTTGGCGATGAGACCGTCGCCGGCGATGCGCCGGGCGGCGCGGAGCTCGGGAGGGAGAGGCACCGGCCGGAATTCGCCGTTCGAGGTGGCGTCGATCTTGATCGGAAGCCGCACGGACATCGGAAAACCTCCTCGGCGTCGTCTATAGCCCCCAGCGCAAGGCGAGCGGGTTGAGCGAACGTGCCAGCTCCAGCAGGCCGTGATGGGTGCGAGGATCAAGCGGGGGAATGGGGTGCCGCGTGGCGGCACAACGGATGACCCTACCTTCCGCCATCGCGACCTTGGTCGCGCGCAGTCCGCATTGCCGGTTCTCGAAGTTGATCAGCGGCAGAACCCGAGCATAGGCGGCCGCGGCCTCCTCGCGCCGGCCGGCGCCAAAGTGAGCGACGATCGGCTTGATAAGATCGGGACAGAGCGCGCTCGGCATGGTTCCGGTCGCGCCGGCCTGGAGATCGGCGACGAGGGTTATGGCCTCCTCGCCGTCGAAGGGTCCGGCGATCGAGTCGCCCCCGGCGTCTATGAGGGCGCGAAGCTTGGCTGCCGTCTCCGGCACCTCGATCTTGAAGTAGCGTATCAACGGCACTTCACGCGCGAGCCGCACAAGGAACGGGACGGTCAGCGTCACGCCGGCAAGCGGCGCGTCCTGGACGACGATCGGGATCGCAGCCGCGTCCGCCACGCGGGCAAAGTGCTCCAACATCATGGCTTCGTTGGCACGCAGCGATGCGCCATGGTAGGGCGGCATGAGCATGATCAAGCTGGCCCCGGCCGCGGCAGCCCGACGCGCGCGGGCTGCCGCCAGTCGAGTGCTGAAATGACTGCAGGTCACGATGACGGGGACGCGGCCGGCGACGTGATCGATGCACAAATCGAGCAACGCATCGCGTTCGCCGTCCGAGAGAAGGAACTGCTCGGAATAGTTGGCGAGGATGCAGATGCCGTCGACGCCTTGATCGATCATGCAATCGAGCACACGCTTCTGGCCCTCATGGTCGAGATCACCCGCCTCGGTGAACGGCGTGGGCGCTATCGGGAAGACGCCCGAGTAGACCGTCGAGTTTGCAGCCATAGAGCCAACCTCCCATCAGCTTCCGGGCGAGACGCGGGCGGCTTCGTTCTAAGGTGACGACTAGTGCCCGTTGAGATGGTCCTCCTACTTGCGGTCCCGAGTCGCGCGCTCACGGCTCTCCGCGTGGATCCCAAGTGACGTGACGTTCTTCGTTGAAGTCGTCGAGCATCGCCATCTGCTCGGCGCTGAGCGAGAAATCGAAAAGCGCGGCATTCTCGATGATGTGCTCTCGCTTTGCCGACTTCGGTATCGTGACGAAGCGCTTCTGGAGGCACCAGCGCAAGAGCACCTGGGCGGGCGTCCGCTGCGCTTTGCGCGCCACGGCGGCGAGGCGCCGGTCGCCGAGCAGCACCCCCTTGGTGAGCGGGCTGTAGGCGACGATGGCGATGTCGTGCGCCGCGCAGAAGGCGACGACGTCGCGCTGCTGACACCAGGGGTGAAGCTCGATCTGGTTGACCGCCGGCGGAATCTTGGCGTGGTTCAGGAGCTCCTCGAGGTGGCGCACCATGTAGTTGCTGACGCCGATGGCCCGGCAGCGACCCTCGCCGAGGATGCGCTCCAAGGCGCGCCATGAGTCGAGGCGACCCTCCGGCACCGGCCAGTGGAGAAGGAAGAGGTCGATCCGATCCAATCCCAGCCGGCGGAAGCTCGCGTCGAACGCGCGGAGCGCCTTGTCATATCCGTGATCGCTGTTCCACAGCTTCGTCGTGACGAAGACATCTTCGCGCCGCACCACGCCTGCGGCGATAGCGCGCCTGAGCGCGGCTCCGACCTCGGCCTCGTTCCCATACATCGCGGCGGTGTCGACGTGCCGGTAGCCGGCCTCAAGCGCCCAACCCACCGCGTTCTCGGTGGCGCGTCCCGATTGGTAGACGCCAAGCCCGAGGCGCGGAATGGCGATGCCGTTGTTGAGGGGGGTCGCGTCCGCGGCGTTCATGCCCGGAGTTTAGCAGAGGCCGCGGGGTTGAGGACCAGACACTTGAATTTCAGCGCGGCGCTCGGCAGACAGTGCCGTCCCACCGGCACGTGCCGCCGCGCGCACGGAAAGATGACGCTTGCTTTCGCCGCGCGCCAACCGCCAGTTTTCCGATCGAGGGAGATTTGCCATGACGACCGCCGATCCCAACCGCGCCATCTTGACGGGCGAGAACCCGTTCATTCGCTTGAGCGCCAAGAGCGGCGATCCGCTCACCACCAACGCGAGTTTCTGGCGCATCATCCTCTGCCCGGCGGGTCCGGGCCACGTGCTCTACCTCAAGAGCGAGCTCACCGAGAACCGCTGGCGCATCTACTCCGACAACATCGCGATGGCGCGATGGCTGCAGTCGACGGTGCAGGGGATGCTCAACAAGGAGCTCGAAGACCTGTCGATTCCGGTCACGGAGGCCGAGTTTTCCAAGTCGGGCGATCCGCACTATTTCTGGACTGAGCACGCGGCAGCGCCAGGCGAGGACATCGCGCTCACCTGGTACGAGATTGGCAAGCCTTTGCTGATCCACACCCAGCCCAATACCGGCGGCCGGCGCTACGGAGTGTGCACGCTATTGATCCCGGCACTCGGCACGCGGCTCACCCGCAACGGTGTCGAGGCCAAGGGCAAGTCGTGGCCGACCGAGCGCGAAGGCCGTCCCTTCAGTACCAGCGCGCTCGCCTTCTCGGAGAGCTGGACCGACGCGCAATAGGCGCGTCGGTGCGGCGGCGAGGGGCGACCCATTCTGTTCGGCGATGGGCTGGAACCAGATGCGGACCTCGCCATGCCGGGCGAGGCTTCCGGGTCGTTGGCTGGAACTTGTACCATGCGAGGCGGGATACGGAATGACGATAAGGAGCACCGATGCAGCGACCAGACGCGATCCCAATCTCCGGGCTTGCCCATATCGGCATTCGCGTGCATGACCTCGAGCGCGCGGTACGGTTTTACGAGCTGCTTGGCTTCACCAAGACCGCGGGGCCGCTGGGTCCCGAGCCCATCGCCATTCTCGACCACCCGTCTGGCCTGGAATTGAACCTGATTTTGAATGCGCCCAACGCGAGCGCACCGAACGTCCTCATGGATCTGCCCGAGAAGCACCCCGGCATCACGCATGTCGCGTTGCTCTGCCCCGACATCATGGCGGCCAAGACCCGTCTCGAATCTGCCGGCATCGCGCTGAGCGGCGGCCCGGTGCGCTTCAGCGCCGACGCGCAAGCGATCTTCGTGCGCGACCCCGATCGCAACGTGATCGAGCTGCATCAAAGAGGGTAGTGACGGGGCTGGGCACGCAATGACCGCCTCGCTGTGTTCCTAACCGAACAACGCTTCCCCCGTTGAACGGGCGAGCGGCGGCATTCTTCCCCCGTGACTGGCGCCGAAGCGGCGTAGGCGCGAAGAACCATAGCGGCTGGTGATCCAGCCGCATTGAGATAACCGATTACCTCGATGTCGACGGGCGCTGCTACCCTCGCCGCTCTCTTGTGTATATCCAGCGCGGCGAGGACCCCATGCCCTTCGATCATCTGCTCACCGAGTGTCACGACGCGGTCGGTCTCATCCGGCTCCATCGTCCGAAGCAGCGCAATGCACTGTGCGCCGCGCTCATCGCCGAACTCGCTCGCGCGCTCGACGACTTCGAGACGGATCCCGCGATCGGCGCGATGGTCCTGACCGGCGACGAGCGTGCCTTCGCCGCCGGTGCCGACATCAAGGAGATGGCCGGGCTCCACTCCTTCGCCGAACTCTTCATGCAGGATTTCAACGCCGGCGACTGGCTCCGGCTCACGACCTGCCGCAAGCCGGTAATCGCCGCGGTTGCGGGCCACGCGCTGGGTGGCGGCTGCGAGCTCGCGATGATGTGCGATTTCATCCTGGCGTCGGAAACGGCGCAATTCGGCCAGCTCGAAGTCACCGTCGGCATCACCCCGGGAGGTGGGGGCACGCAGCGCTTGCCGCGCTTCGTCGGCAAATCGAAGGCGATGGAGATGTGCCTCTCCGGCCGGCTGACGGACGCCGCCGAGGCCGAGCGCGCCGGTCTCGTCAGCCGCGTCGTCCCCGCCGCCGAGCTCGTCGGCGAGGCGATCCGCGTCGCCGCCCGCATCGCCAGCCTGTCGCGGCCGGTGGTGATGATGATCAAGGAATGCGTCAACCGCGCCTTTGAGACCAGCCTCGCCGACGGCTTGCTGTTCAAGCGCCGTGCGACGCAGGCCTCCTTCTCGCTCGACGATCAGCGCGAAGGGATGGCGGCTTTCATCGAAAAGCGTCGGCCGGTCTTCACCAATCGCTGAGCGTCTCTCAGGCGTAGCAAGCGAAGCTGCGGGCGACTTTGCCGTCGGCGCCGAATTCGAAGGTCTCGGGGGCTGCTGGGCGCGGTGATAGCGATAGAGGATCGTCAAGCAGTCGCGGCCGACGCGCACATCGTCCAAGATGAAGGCGAGCTTGAGTTGCACCTCCAGGGCGTGGGTCCAGTAGTTGCGAAGCGCCGCAATACCGATGACGCGGCCGTTGCCGAGGAGCCTCTGCGCATAAGGCGACAGCAGCAAAATCTCGTCCGCGTAGTGCGAGAGGACGCGGTCCACGTCGTGGCCGTTCCCGGCGTCGATCC
>DATJAV010000015.1:0-9776 GCA_035515835.1 Allostellaceae bacterium | reverse complement strand
TCTCCGCGAGGTAGATCGGCTGAGCGGTGGGCTGCCTTGTTATCCCTCAGATTCCACGCCATTGTCACCATCATCAGCTCCGGGAAATCAACTGTTGCGGTCAAACCAGCTCATGCCACCAGCGTTGCGGACCGATACCGCCGCGCGGCTCGCCGTCCTGGCCGGGGTGCTGCTGGCGGTGCTGCTGGGGCTCGTGCCGCTCGGTTTCGGCTGGCGCGCCCTTGCCTCGGCGATGGCGAGCTATGGGGCGATCGCGCTCCTGGTGCGGCTGGGGCTGGCGGAGCACGCGCCTCATCGCCGCTTCGGTGCGGCCAATCTTCTGACGCTGATTCGCGCCACCTTCGTTGCCTTGCTCATCGGCGTCGTCGCCGATGGCCGCGCCCTCTCCTCCGGCGAGCGTTGGCTGCTTGCCGCAGCGGGAACGGCGGCACTTGCGCTTGACGGCGTCGATGGTTGGGCCGCGCGGCGGAGCGGGCTTGCGAGCCGTTTTGGCGCGCGCTTCGACATGGAGGTCGATGCGCTTTTCGTGCTGACATTGGCGGCGCTCGCCTGGCAGGCGGGCCGAGCCGGAGCCTGGGTGCTGTTGAGCGGCCTCATGCGTTATCTCTATATCGCCGCCGGCCGGCTCTGGCCGGCCTTGGCCACGCCGCTGGCACCGAGCCTCCGCCGCAAGACCATCTGCGTCCTGCAGATCGCCGTGCTGCTGGCAGCGCTAGCGCCGGCGGTGGGACCCGGCACGGCGGCGGCGCTCTGTCTTGGCGGCCTTCTGCTGCTGAGCTACTCCTTTGCCGCGGACGGGCTCATCCAACTGGGATGGTCGCATGGGCGGGGCGCCCGGAACATGCCTACATAGGGATCGGATGCTGAACCCGAAGCCTGCCACTCTCCCTCCCTCGCCCGACCAGCGCGCCCTGCGCCAGATCGATCGCGCCATCACCGATTTGCGGCGCGGCGGTTTCGTGCTGTTACGCCACGCCGGCGCTGCGCTGCTGGTCCAGGCGGCTGAGGGGATCGGCCCAGAAAGCCTCAGTCGGCTGAGGCACTTGGCGGGCGAGCCGTCGTTGGTGCTGACCCGCCGGCGGGCGGCGGCGCTCGGCCTCGCCGAGCCGCCCAGCGACAAAGGCGGCGCCGTCATGCTGCGGCTCGCGGCCGATGCACAGGCCGAGGAGCTGCGCGAGCTCGCCGACCCTGGGGCGGAGAAGGCGGTGCGGCTGGCGCTGGGACCGGCGAGCGAGGCGTCGGGCGCCGCCGATGCCGCGGTCGAGCTCCTGAAGCTCGCGCGGCTGCTGCCTGCCGCTGTGGTGGCACCGCTCTCAACGCGCAGCGCCGCCCTGCTGGCTGAGCGCGACGGCTTCCTGCTGCTGGAGGCGGCGGATGTCGCCGCCTACCAAGCGACGGCGGCACACTCGCTCCGGCCCGTCAGCGAGGCGCGGGTGCCGTTGGCCGATGCCGAGAACACGCGGATCATCGCCTTCCGCCCCAGCGACGGCGGCATCGAGCACTTGGCGATTCTCATCGGCGATCCCGATCCTGCAGGGCCTGTGCTGGTGCGGCTCCATTCCGAATGCTTCACCGGCGACCTCCTCGGCAGCCTCCGCTGCGATTGCGGCGATCAATTGCGCGGCGCCATCGCCGAGATCGCACGGATCGGTAGCGGGGTCTTGCTTTATCTTGCCCAGGAAGGGCGCGGCATCGGCCTCGTCAACAAGCTCCGCGCCTATCAGCTTCAAGACGCCGGCCTCGACACGGTCGACGCCAACGAGCAGTTGGGCTTCGATGCCGATGAGCGCGTCTACCTGCCGGCGGCCGAGATGCTGCGCCAATTGGGCTTCGCGCATGTCCGCCTGCTGACCAACAATCCGGAGAAGGTAGCGGCCCTGATGCGCTGCGGCATCGGCGTGGTCGAGCGGGTGCCGCACATCTTCCCCGCCAACGGCCATAACGAGCGTTATCTCCGCACCAAGGCGACGCGCAGCGGTCATTGGCTCTAGCGGTTTCTGCCGCATAGCGCCCGGCAGATGTTGCCGGCGGGGCTCGCCGCGGGGTCTCAACCCGCTGATATCTTGCGGCTTTCGCGTTGGCATCGGGCTTGCTTAAGAGGACGGCATGCAGCCTCCTTCCATGCTCGATGGCGTCTCGACCTACGTTCCCACGCCGGAAAACGTCGCCGCCACGACGACCGCGGCCAGAACCAATACCCATGCGTGGAAGGACGGGGGCTCCTTCGGCTTCCACGATCTGCTCGACACCATCAACCCGCTCCAGCACATCCCGGTCGTCAGCACGATCTATCGCTGGCTCACGGGCGATACGCCCGGCAACGTCGCCGAAGTCGTCGGCGACGGCATCTATGGCGGACCGGTCGGCGTCGGCATCGGCTTCATGAGCATCGCCTTCAAGGAAGAGACCGGGGAGGGCCCCGGCGAGATGGCGATGGCGAAGATCGCCGGCCCCGATTCAGGGGCGACAAAAGTAGCAGCCGCCGGCGCCACCGCGATGCCGCCGCCGGCGACCCCTTCGATGCCACCTCCCGCCTCGCCGAGAGCGGCTGCCGCGTCGGCACCCGCGAACCTGCCGACGCCGCCTGTCGTCGGCATCCCCGTGACTTCGGTCATGGGGGCGCCGCTCCCGCCGAGCAGACCGGCAACGCCGGCAGTCGCTTCGACCAGCGGCGCCGCGACCACGCCCGAGCAAGCCTTTCTCAATCAGAAAGCGGCAATACAGCGCGGCCTTTATGGGCCGCGACCGGCCGTGCCGGATCATCCCGTAACCCGGCCGATCCCGCTCCATCTCTCTGGACCGGTGCTGAGGGCGACCTCGCCGCGCCCCATCCTCATCCCCGCCTCGGGCGTGCAGCCGAAAGCAGCGTCGGCACCTGTCGCCATAAGCGCTCCGGCGACCCTGCCCAGCGCGGCGCTGCCTGCCGATGCTCCGGTCGACATATCCCAGCGGATGATGGACGCGCTCGACAAATACGCGCGGCTGCAGCAGGACCGCCAACGCGGTCAGCAACTCGATCTCACCCCTTAGCTTAGACGGCTCTCAAGAAACAAAGTCTGAGTGACGCGCCCTCGGCGCTAAGTCTTTGTTTCCGTCATCGAGCTCGATGCTCTCAGGCATTGGGCAGCGCGGTGGTCGGCCGGGCGCCGAAGATGGCGGTGCCGACGCGTACATAGGTCGCGCCGAAGCGGATGGCGGTCTCGTAGTCGGCGCTCATGCCCATGCTGAGATGAGGGATCGCATTGCGCCGCGCGATCTCGCGCAACAGCGCGAAATGGAGCGCCGGCTCCTCATCGGCCGGTGGTATGCACATGAGGCCCTCGATCGCGAGCCGCCGCGCGCGGCAAGACGCGATGAAGGCATCGGCGGCGGCGGGCAGCACGCCCGCCTTCTGCGCCTCCTCGCCGGTATTGACCTCGATGAAAAGCCGGGGCCGCCGGCCCTGGCGTGCCGTCTCCCGCTCGAGAGCCTCGGCGAGCCTGGGGCGGTCCAGCGTCTCGATGACGTCGAAGAGCGCCACGGCCTCCTTCACCTTGTTGGTCTGCAGCGGGCCGATCAGATGGAGCTCGAGGTCGGCATGCGCGGCTTTGAGGGCGGGGTATTTGGCCTGCGCCTCCTGCACCCGGTTCTCGCCGAAGCGGCGCTGGCCCGCCTCGAGCGCCGCCCTGATCGCCGCCACGTCGTGCGTTTTGCTGACCGCCACCAATCGAACATCCTCCGCACCACGTCCGGCGGCGGCAGCGGCGGCGGCGATGCGGTCGCGAACCGCGACCAGACGGGTGGCAATCTCAGTCATACGCTTTATCGGCTCTCGCTATTGGCTCCGGAGCGTGCCGCTCGCATTGGATTTTCCAACACGGCGTTGTAGGATCAGCCCGGCCCCTGGGGCTTGGGACGGAGCTCCGCGGGCGAGGGTGGAGGAGGGTAGCATGTCTATCAAACGGATCGCTCCTGCACTGGTGCTGGCGAGCTGGCTCACAGGCTGCGGCTGGTTCGGCGGCCCAGCGCAAACGGAGACCGACACTGATGCCCAGAAGCGCGCCGAGGATCCCTATCACACCAGTCCCAAATACCAAAACGCCGAAGGAACGCCACAATATAATCCGAAGACCCAGGAAGGTTCGGAAAGTGGCTTCTCGTTGCTCGGAAGCCTGTTCGATTCCGGCAAGAAGTCGGATGGCATCGGCGGCGGCGGCCAG
Source organism: Allostellaceae bacterium (assembly GCA_035515835.1). Classification (GTDB taxonomy): domain Bacteria; phylum Pseudomonadota; class Alphaproteobacteria; order ATCC43930; family CGMCC-115725; genus DAHUYF01. Next base: position 5,577 of record DATJAV010000015.1, on the reverse strand, counting down.
CCCGGCGTCGGGGTCAATTCCTTTCTCTGGCGCGCCACGCTCGATACAGTTTCCTTCATGCCGATCGCGTCGACCGACCCCTTCGGCGGCGTCATCATCACCGATTGGTACAGTCCGTCGGAATCGCTCAATGAGCGCTTCAAGATCAACGTCTTCATCCTGGGCCGCGAGCTTCGCGCCGACGGCGTCCGCTGCACCGTCTTCCGCCAGAAGCGCGACGCTTCCGGCCAGTGGGCGGACGCGCCGGTCGAGCCGCAGACGGGCACCGACATCGAGAATGCGATCTTGACCCGCGCCCGGGAGATGCGGCTCAGCACGGCCTCGAGATAGCCGCCGATCTTCTGCGTGCGGCCCGAGATTAGGAAAGGGCGCATGCCCGGCGATGGCGCGATATAACTTCAAGGAAGCCGAGGCGCGCTGGCAGAAGCTGTGGGCGGAGCGCGGCACCTTCCGCGTCGCGGCCGATCAAGCGCGGCCGAAATACTACGTGCTGGAGATGTTTCCCTACCCCTCCGGCAAGCTCCATGTCGGCCATGTCCGTAACTACACCATGGGCGACATGGTGGCGCGCTATAAGCGGGCGCAAGGCTTCAACGTGCTCCATCCTATGGGCTGGGACGCCTTCGGGCTCCCCGCCGAGAACGCGGCGATGGCGAGCAAGATCCATCCCGCCGAATGGACCTACGCCAACATCGCGACGATGCGCGAGCAGCTGCAGCGCATGGGGCTCTCCTATGACTGGTCGCGCGAGATCGCGACCTGTCATCCGCAATATTACCGGCATGAGCAGAAGATGTTCCTCGACTTCCTCAAGGCCGGCTTGGCATATCGCCGCGAATCCTGGGTGAATTGGGACCCGGTCGAAAATACCGTGCTCGCCAACGAGCAGGTGATCGACGGCCGCGGCTGGCGCTCGGGCGCGCTGGTCGAAAAGCGCCTCTTGTCGCAGTGGTTTCTGCGCATCACCCACTACGCCGAGGATCTGCTGGGCTCGCTGCCGACGCTCGAGCGTTGGCCTGAGCGCGTGCGCGTCATGCAGGAGAACTGGATCGGCCGCTCGGAGGGCGCCCGCGTCTTCTTCGGTCTGGCCGGCCGGAACGACCGGCTCGAGATCTTCACGACACGCCCCGACACGCTCTTCGGCGCCTCTTTCTGCGCGCTCTCGCCCAATCATCCGCTGGCGGCGGAGCTGGCGCAAGGGAACCCTGCGCTCGCCGATTTCATCGCCGAGTGCAACCGCATGGGCACCAGCGAGGCGGTGCTGGAAACGGCGGAAAAGAAGGGCTTCGATACCGGCGTCAACGTGCTGCATCCCTTGATGAAGGACTGGTCGCTGCCGCTCTATGTCGCCAATTTCGTGCTCATGGAATACGGCACCGGCGCCATTTTCGGCTGCCCGGCGCACGACCAGCGCGATCTCGACTTCGCGCGGAAATACCACTTGAAGGTGAGGCCGGTGGTGCTGCCGCCGGGGGCCGATCCCCATAGCTTCACCGTCGCCGATCAGGCCTATACCGAAGACGGGACGATCATCAATTCCGATTTCCTCGACCGGCTGTCCGTGGCCGAAGCGAAGCGGGCGGTCGTCGCGCGCCTCGAGGCGCTGGGCGCGGGCCAGGGCACCGTCGCCTGGCGGCTGCGCGACTGGGGCGTCTCGCGCCAACGCTATTGGGGCTGCCCGATCCCTGTCATTCATTGCGCCCTCTGCGGCATCGTTCCGGTGCCGGAGAAGGATCTGCCGGTCGAGCTCCCCCTCGATGTCAGCTTCGAGAAGCCCGGCAATCCGCTCGACCATCATCCGACCTGGAAGCACGCCACCTGCCCCCAATGCGGCGGTGCGGCGCTGCGCGAGACCGACACCTTCGACACCTTCTTCGAAAGCTCCTGGTACTTCGACCGCTTCTGCTCGCCGCGCTCGGAAAAGCCCTTCGAGCGCGCCGATGTCGATTACTGGATGCCCGTCGACCAGTATATCGGCGGCATCGAGCATGCGGTGCTGCATCTCCTCTATTCGCGCTTCTTCAGCCGCGCGCTTCGCGATTGCGGCTATCTCGATGTCAAAGAGCCGTTTGCCGGGCTCTTCACCCAAGGCATGGTCTGCCACGAGACCTATCAGGACGCCAACGGGCAATGGCTCTTTCCGGAGGAGATTCACCACGACGCGGAAGGCCGCGCCCTCGACGCGCAGAACCGTCCGGTCAGCGTTGGTCGCAACGAGAAGATGAGCAAGTCGAAGAAGAACGTCGTCGGTCTCGAGGCGATTGTCGAGGGCTACGGCGCCGACACGGCGCGGCTCTATCTCCTCTCCGACAGCCCGCCCGAGCGCGATCTCGAATGGACCGATGCCGGCATCGAGGGCGCATGGCGCTACGTCAACCGGCTGCATCGGCTGGTGACCGAGCCGCCGGTGGCGCTGGCGCCGCAAGGAGCGCTGCCGGGCGAACTCTCGCCGGCCGCCGAGAAGACGCGCCGCGCCATCCATCGAACGGTCGCCGCGGTCACCGACCATATCGAGCGGTTCCGCTTCAACAGCGCCGTGGCGCGCATTCGCGAGCTCACCAATGCGCTGGAGGGGCTGAGCGATGGCCTGGGCGCGGGCGCCGTCATGCGCGAGGGGATCGAGGTGGCGGTGCGCCTCATCGGTCCGATGATGCCGCATCTCGCCGAGGAGCTGTGGCAGGCGCTGGGGCATGAACGCTTCCTTGCCGACGAGCCTTGGCCCGCCTACGATCCGGCGCTGATCGTCGAGGATCGGGTGACGGTCGCTGTGCAGGTGAACGGTAGGCTGCGCGCCACCGTCGAGCTCCCACGCGACGCCGACGAGGCGACCGCGGAGCAGGCAGCGCTGGCACTCCCCGAGGTGCAGCGGGCGATGGAGGGCAAGCCGATGCGCAAGCTCATCTATGTTCCCCACAGGATCATCAATGTCGTGGTCTAGGCGCTCCCTCATGCTGTCGACGCTGGCGCTCGGCGCGTGCGGCTTTCATCCGCTCTATAGCGAGGAGACGGATGCCGTCGACGAGCCGGCCTTGGCATCGGTTCGGGTGTTGCCGATCGCCAACCGCCTGGGCCAGCAGCTCGAGTTCTCGCTGCGCGAGGCGCTCAATCCGCACGGCGAGCGCGCCAAGACGCTCTACAATTTGACGACGGCGCTGCAGCAGACCCACGCCGATCTCGGCATCCAGCGCGACGCGTCCTCGACCCGGGGCCGGGTCGACGTCTACGCCACGATCACCTTGAGTGATGCCCGCTCGTCGAAGGTTCTCTATACCGGCCACGTGCAGTCGACCAGCTCCTACAACATCCTGACCGACGGCTATGCCGCCCAAGTCGCCCTGGACGACGCCGGCACGCGCACCGTCCGCGACCTCACCACCGAGATCCGCACTCGGCTCGTGCTCGTGCTGCGTAACCAGAGAAAGAAGAACGCGTGAAGCTGCCGCCGGCGCGGATCGCCGGCTTCCTGGCGAAGCCCGATGCCAAGCTGCGCGCCGCGCTTTTTTATGGGCCCGACGCGGGGTTGGTGCGCGAGCGCGCCGACCGATTGTCGATCGCGATCGCCGGCGATCTCCAGGACGCCTTCCGTGTCGTCGATCTTGCCGCGACGACGCTCCTCGCCGATCCGGCGCGCCTTCACGACGAGGCGGCGTCGCTACCCTTCAGCGGTGGCCGGCAGCTCGTCCGCGTGCGCGATGCCGGCGATGCCGTCGGCGGCTTGTTCCAGCGTTTCCTCGGCGGTCTCCCTCCGGGAGACAGCGTCACCGTGGTCGAGGCGGGCGATCTGCCGGCGCGCTCGAGCCTCCGGCGCGCTTTCGAGGGCGTCGGCAGCGCCGCCGCCGCCGTCGCCTGCTACGCCGATGGCCGGCGCGAGCTCGAGGAGCTGGTGCGGGAGGTGATGGGTGCCCATGGCATCGCCGTCGCCGGCGAAGCGATGGGCTATCTGACGACGCGGCTCGGCGGCGACCGGCTGCTCAGCCGCAGCGAGCTCGAGAAGCTCGCGCTTTTTGTCGGCGACAACGGCCGGGTCGGACTGGCCGAGGCCGCGCAGTCGATCGGCGACAGCGCCGAGCTCGATCTCGACGACGTCACACTTGCCGCCGCCGAAGGCGATGCGGCGGCGCTGGAGCGGGCGCTGGAGCGGGCCTTTGCCGAGGGCGAGATGCCGGTCGGCGTGCTGCGCGCGGCGCAGCGGCATTTCCAGCGCCTCCATCTGACCGCGGCGCGTGTTGCCGGCGGCATGAGCGAGGAGGAAGCGCTGGGCAGCCTGCGGCCGCCGCTTTTCTTCAAGCTCGAGGAGCGTTTTCGACGCGAGCTCCGCCTCTGGCCGGAACGGCGCGCGGCGCTGGCGCTGGCGCTCCTGGTGGATGCCGAGCTCAATGCCAAGAGCGCGGGGCTGCCGCCCGAGGCGATCTGCCGCGACGCGCTGCTGCGCATCGCGCGGCAGGCGCAGCGCGCGCGGCGATAGGAGCAGTCAGCTGTCGGTGATCAGTATTCGCGGCGTTTTTTGGTCAGCCGCGATAAATGCCACTGCAACGGTGACAGAATGAACACTGACAGCTATGGCTGTCGGCTCTTCTACGACGGCAGCACGTAGCCGAAGGAAGCGCTGCCCCAGTGGCGGCCGGCGATGCGGATCGAGGCCGAGACGTTCTTGATCATGATGTAGCGGCCGCCGCCCAGGTCGCGGCGGCGCAGCTGCAGGTAGATTTCGCGCGAGCCGTCATTGGACGAGCTGCCGTTGCGCGGCTTGTAGAAGCGCCGGTTGCGGCAATTGGCCTCGTTCCACAAGGGGTCGGGGCCTTGCGGCTTGGAGCATTGCCGGTTGTGCGTCGGCAGATAGTAGTTGCGGTCGACGACGGTGGTGTAAACAAGATGGGGCAGCGATGTGAGGCACTCTTCCAGAATCGCCGGCAGGCGGCGGTCGGCGGTCGCGGTGAAGCGCGTCAGGAATTGCTGCGGGTTGGTATTGGGGATCTCGACATAGTTCTCGTCGAAGAGATCCTCCAGCGTTAGCTCGCCTTGCGCCAGCGCCTCCTCGAAGGTCGCGGAGACGCGCGCCGACATCTGCCGCGCGGCGGCGATATAGGGTGCGTCGGGGGTGACGATGCTGCCGGTGCCGAGCTGGCCCACCAGGATCTCGACGTAGTCGAGTAGCCTGGCGAGCTGCGTGTCGGCGCCGCTGACGTTCTGCGCGGCGGTGCGGACGCCGCCATCGAGCTGGTCGAGCTCGTCGATGAGCGCCTGGCAATGGCCGAGGTTGCCGCGCGACGTGGCGGCGATGGTGCCGCTGAGCTCGGTAAGGGTGGCGAGGCCTTGCCCGACGCGCTCCACCGCTTCCTCGATGACGCCGGTGCCGGCGCGCGTCGCCTGGGCATCGGCGGCGGCGCCGCTCGATTCGGTGACGAGGCTCGAGATCTGCCCGGAGAGCTGGGCGATGGTGCCGCCGATCTTGAGCGTCGCCTCGCGCGTCTGTCCCGCCAAGGCCTTGACCTCGCCGGCGACGACGGCAAAGCCGCGTCCCGCCTCGCCGGCGCGCGCCGCCTCGATGGTGGCGTTGAGCGCCAAGAGGTTGGTCTG
>DATJAV010000014.1:0-21132 GCA_035515835.1 Allostellaceae bacterium | reverse complement strand
TCAATGAATATCGGCGATCTCCTCAACGAAATGGGCATCACCTGGGGCTGGTTCCAGGGTGGTTTCAAGGCGACGACGCCGGCGGTGCTCAATGGGGACGGCAGCACCAAGACGCCCGCGGTCTGCGGCTCGGCGCACACCTTCCCGCTGACGACGCCCAACCCCCCGGTGGAAGACGGCAATCCGACGTCGGCCGATATCCATACTGTGCCGATCCCCGATTACGTCGCGCATCATGAGCCGTGCATGTACTATCCTTCGACGCGCAACCCGCACCATCTGCGGCCCTCCCCGGACTCGCCCAAAGAGATCGGCAAGACCGACCAGGCGAACCACCAGTATGACTCGAGCGACTTCTTCAATGCGCTTGCGGCGGGCAATCTTCCCGCGGTCTCCTTCATCAAGGCGCCGGCATTCCAGGATGCTCATCCCGGCAACTCGGATCCGCTCGACGAGCAGACCTTCCTGGTGACGGTGCTGAACGCGTTGCAATCGTCGCCCGATTGGTCGTCAACGGCGTTCTTCCTCACTTATGATGACTCCGACGGCTGGTACGATCACGCGATGGGACCGATCGTGAACCCGTCGGTCTCGCCGGCGGACTCGCTGGTGCCGCTCAATCCGGCGGTACCGGTGAACGGCATCACGCCCACCAACGCCGTGGGTTCGGGTCAGATCTCGACTTCCAACACCTGCGCCACGCCGGGGCTCACCGCCGGTCAAGCCAATGAGCTCAATACGCGTTGCGGCCATGGACCCCGCATGCCGTTCCTCGTGGCCTCGCCCTTCGCTAAGAAGAATTTCATCGACCACACCACGCTCGACCAGACCTCGATCATCGCCTTCATCGAGACAAATTTCGGTCTTGACTTCATTGACGGCCCGGATGCGATCGACCCGAGCCTACCCCTCGGCCAAGGCTCGTTCGATCACTTCGCGGGCTCGGTCATGAACATGTTCGACTTCAGCAATCCCAACGAGAACATCCTGCTCCTCAACCCGACGACGGGCGAGAAGATGTAGCTCGCGCCCCCTGCCTCCGCCCACCTCGCGCTGAGCGAAGGTTGGGAGGATTTCCTCCCCGCTGCCGGCGCTGCCGGCAGCGGGGTTTTCTTTGTCCGTCGCTTGCCCCTGAGCGCCCGCTTCCGCGGGCGCTACGGTCGGGATGGTCGGTTCGGCGGATTCGCTACCGGCTGGCGGTCGATGCCGCGCCGGCCGGCTGGCCGTCGGAGGAGGCCTTGGCGGCGCGCATATAGCCGAAGACGTCGATGCGGACGTCGAGGTCGTTGTCGTTGGGGGGATTGCCGCCGCGCAGGCGGCGGCGGTCGATCATGTGGGCGCGGAGATCGACATTGTCAAGGAAGAGCAGCGGCGAGGCGGTCTCGACGCCGTAAAGAACGCGCTGCGCCGCGGCGATGTCGAGCGTCATCTGGGCGCGGATCGTCAGACGCCGATATTTCCCCTCGTCTTGCGCCGGCAGCACCTGGGTGCTCTTGAGCTCGCCATGCGCCGCCTCGACCAGCGCCTTGACGCGGTTTTGGATCTGCGCCGCCACCAAGGCATCGTTGGGTCCTTGGAGAAAGCCCTCCGAGGTCGCCTGGCGCTGGCGCAACCGAGCGAGCTCTTGTTGCCTCTCCGGCAGGTCGGCGGCGACGCCCCGGTAGCGCGCTAGCGAAGCGCGGGCATCGGCGATCGCGTCCTGCGTATCCAGATAATCGTCGAGCAGTGGCTGAACCAAGGCCAGATAGAGGAGGCCGATGCCGCCCAACAGGATGAGCACGGCGGCGAGGCGGCTCACCACGGGTGGAAGCCGGTTCATGGCGCCGTCTCGGAGACGCGCGCCGCGATGTTGAACTGCTCGCGATTGGCGCGTTGATCCTGCACCACGGGCGAGCGGAAGGCGGCGTTGATGAAGTGCTTCGACTGGTCGACGAGTCCCAGGATCGCCGAGGCGGAATCGGCGAAGCCGTTGAGGCGCACCTCGCCGCCGGTGATCTCGAGCTCGCTGAGCCAGGTATCTTCGGGCAGGAGATGGGTCAAGTCGTACAGCACCTCCGAGGCCGACGGCACCTGGCGCTTGCGCGCGGCAAGAAAGCCGCCCTCCTGAACCTCGGCGTCGATCTCCTTTTGCACCGCGATGCTCTTGTCGGCACGCTGCTTGACCACGGCGAGGTCGTGCTGCAGCGTTTCCAGAGTGCGGTGCGCGCGTTGCAACGGAATGATCACGGCGATGGCGGCCAGCACCGCCGCGCCCGCCGCCAAGGCGCCCAAGGTGAGGCTCGGCAGGCGCGCGCCGAGGCGTTGCGCTCGCGGCGGCATGAAGTTGCTCATGTCGTCACCGGCGAGCTCGACGCGGCTCAGCGTCAGCCCCAAGCGCTCGGCCAAGGCGATCGCGCCATCGGCCGCCGGGCGCGGCACGACGGTGAGCTGCACCAGGAGGCGCTTGCCGCCATCGAGCCGCTGAACGATGCGCTGGCTGTGGTAGACCTCCTCGCGCTTGAACGGCGTGCGGCGGTCAAGCTCGAAGGAGACGACCTGATCGAGATTGCCCTCCGCCGCCACCGGCAGAACCATGGTGGCGCTCAAGCCGGCATCGGTCGGGAGGCGCACCGCGGTCGCGCCGCCGCGCTGGCGCACCGAGGCGAGGATCTCGCGTGTTTCCTCGATCCGCGACGGCGACAGATCGAGCTGTGCCAGCGTCTCCTCGCGCCCTCCGCCACGCTGCAACAGCTCCGCGCGGTAGTCCCCGGTGAGCGCCAGGACGATCCCGCCGCGATTGGCCGTCAGGCCGCGGCGCCAGCGCTTGGGTACGAGCTGGGCAAGCTCGCCCGTCCACCAGCGCCAGGCGGCGCGGAGCGAAGGGAGCAGGCTTGAGGACGATCCGGACATGACGATACAACCAATGCCGAGACGGCACCTTTTGCAAGGGAACAGCGATAAGCTCCCGAATTGTCCCAGCTTTTCGAATGATGTGCAAGATAAGAAGAAGAGCCGTCACGCACGCCGAAGCTAAGATCCGCGACTTTTACTGAGGCGATGCGGATAAACGTCGGCCTTTTATCACAGGCCAAGGCATCGGAGACTGGAGCAGCGCCTCAGAACCCCGGCTCCGGCGGCGCGGCGCGCAACGCGACGATGAGGTCGGGCGTGTGGCGCCCATTGTCGAACTCGATGCTGAGCCGCAGCAGCAACGGCAGCGAGATCGCATCCTCCCAGTGATTGTGCCACTGCGGCTCCTCGCCGGCGGCGGTCGCGCCGAAATAGCTGAAGGCGACGCTTCTCACTTTGTCCAGCAGCACGGTGCGGCTGGGCGCATCGGGCTCGTCCGCCCCGGGACGGACCAGGCGCCAGGTCAGCACCAGCCGCCCGCGGCCTCCCTCCTGCTCCAATCCGACATGGAGCGTGTGCCAACCGCCGGCAGCGAGATGGGCCGGCGGTAGGGCCACGAACTCGACGCTGCCGGGTTCGCCTTCGAAGGCGACCGACTGTTTGCCGTCCTCGTCCTTCTGCAAGGGTTCGGCGCCGGCGACCTGGCTGCGCAGGAAATTGGCGGCGACGGCGACCTCTTCCGTCCATTCGAGCCGCGCCGTCCCCTGCTCGGCGGCGCGCGTGCCGAAGCGCAGAGCGCCGAACAAGATCGTCGCCAACACGGCGAAGAGCGTGATCGCGACCAGCAGCTCGACGAGGGTAAAGCCGTGCGGGCGCCGGGTCATGGCTGCGGCGGCGGCCCGAGCTTTAGCGTGCTGAGCGAGATCGTATTCCCGTGCCCCTGCCGGCGCCATGTGACGGCGGCGCTCACCCGGTAGAGCACGACATATTGCACCGCCGATTGCGCCGCCGTGCCGGTCTCCTCCTCGGGGTCCTGATAGCGCTCGACCGCCGCATGGACGCTGAAGGGACCGTCGACCAGGTCTGCGGTTTCCGCGTCGCGCAGCGGCGTCACCACGCCCAGGCTGTCGAGCGTGGATTCGGCGAGGATCGTCGCTTTGGTGTAGGCTTCCGAGCGCTCCCCGCCCTCGAGGCTCATGGTCAGGATACTGAGCACGGCCAGCAACAGTGTCGCCGCGATGGCAAAGGCGACCAGCACCTCCACGAGGGTGAAGCCCTCAGGGTGCGAGCGCGACGCGGCCGGTAAGCCAGTCGATCGCGACATCCGCCTGCCTTTCTCCTCTGAGAAGCCGAACGACGCCGCCGGTCGAGCTGCCATCGGCAAAGAAGCGGATGATGCCTCGCCCCGGCTCAAGGGTCTGGTCGCGCGGCGCAAGAAGCCCCAGGCGAAAACCTTTGGACAGCCGGCGCAGCGGCGCGTCAGCCGCGAGAACGCCGAATGTGCCGTGCGCGCCATCGACGATGAAGATGGCGGTCTTGCCGTCATGGATGGCGCGGCTCCGCGTCTCGCGCAAGGCGGCGGCGAGCTCGCCCGTGGCGCTTTGCAGCTCGGCCCGCGCCTGCCCCCCAGCCAAGAACGGCGGCAGCAAGGCCAGCACCAGCGCCAGGATCACCAGCACCACCAAAAGCTCGACCAGCGTGAAACCCTGCGCGCGCATATCGTTCACCAGTTGGTGACGTCCTGGTTCTCGCCGGTGCCGCCGGGCGCGCCATCGGCACCGAGCGTATAGAGGTCATAGTCGCCGTGCTCGCCGGGGATGCGATAGATATAGGCGCGTCCCCAAGGATCGAGCGGCATCCTCTTCTGCTTGAGGTAAGGCCCGCTCCATTCCTCGACGCCGGGCGGCTGCTCGACCAGCGCGGCGAGGCCCTCTTGCTGCGTCGGGTAGCGGTGCATGTCCAGGCGATAGAGGTCGAGCGCATTGCCCAGGGTCTGGATCTCGATTTTCGCGGTGTCGGTGCGCGCCTTCGAGAGGTATTTCAACACCTGCGGCGTCACCAGCGCGACGATGAGGCCGAGAATGGCCAGGACGACGAGCAGTTCCACCAGGGTGAAGCCGCCTTGCCGCGTCGGCGGGCGCCGCGCCGCCGAGTTCTTGCTCTCTTCGCGAAACATAAGCTCCTCCTTCATACGGCAAGCTCGTAGACACTGAGCATGGCGGTCAGGATCGAGCCCATGACGAGGGCGACGATGACGCCCAGCACCACGGTGACGCCGGGCACCAGGAGCGCCAACAGCCGCTCGATGCCGCGCGCCACCTCCTCGTCGAAAATCTCCGCGATCTTGACCAGCATCTCGTCGAGCCGCGCCGTCTCCTCGCCGACACGGATCAGCTGCACCGCGAGCACCGGCACGACCTTGCCGCGCGAGAGCGGCTCGGCCAGGCCCTTACCCTGCTTCAGGCTGTCGGCGACGCCGCTCAGCGCATCGGCGATGGCGGTGTTGCTGAGCGTTTCCTGCGTCACGGCGAGCGCGCCCAGCGGCGCTACGCCGTTCTTCAGCAAGGTGCCGAGGGTGCGGGCGAAGCGCGACACCTGGGTTCGCGTGATGAGGTCGCCGATCAGCGGGAGCCGCAAGAGCCGGCGATCCCAGACCCGCCGCGTCGCGGGGCGGCGGAATTGCTGCATGAGCAACAGCACGATGGCGATGCCGCCGCCGAGGATCGCCCACCAGTAGTTGTTGAGGAGGTCGCTGACCCAGAGCACCGCGCGCGCCGCAAACGGCAGCTTCGCGCCGGCGTCCTCGAAGAGCGGCCGGAAGCGCGGAACAACGAAGCCGAAAATGATACCCAACGAGCCGAGGCCGACCAGGAGAACGATGATCGGGTAGATGAGCGCGTCCATGACCTTCTTGCGGGCAGCTTGGGATTTCTCCAGGAACTCGGCGAGCTGGCGGAGCGTCGGATCGAGCGACCCCCCCGCCTCGCCTGCGCGGACCATGCCGACATAGAATTTGGGGAAGACGCCCCCTTGCGCCGCCATGGCGTCGGCGAGCGAGCTGCCGCCCTTCACTTTCTCCAAGACGCCGGCCAGGCACTCGCGCTCGAGGGCGCGCGGCGCCACGGTCTGCGCCAGCTCGAGCGCGCGATCGAGCGCGAGACCGGCGTGAAGCAATGTGGCGAGCTGCTGAGTGATGAGCGGTAGGTAGCGCAGCGTGCGCTTGCGCCGCGGCGTCAGCTCCATGCTCATCAACCGCGCGAGCGACCAGCTGGTAGCGGCATCGGCTCGGATCGGCACATGTCCCTGGCCTTGCAGCCGCTCGATCACCGCCGCCTGGCTCTCCGCCTCCATCTCGCCGGCGATCATGTCTCCGGAGGCCGAGACGGCCTGGTAGCGAAAGCGTGTCATGTGCCGACGTCCCGCGTCACGCGCAGCACCTCCTCGAGCGAGGTGGTGCCGGCAAGCGCCTTGGCGAGCCCATCCTCATACATCGAGCTCATTCCTTCGGCCGCGCCGACGCGGTGGATCTCGCCCGCCTCGGCATGATTGAGGATGAGCCGGCGAATGGCGTCGCTGACGATCAAAAGCTCCAGCACCGAGATGCGGCCCAGATACCCCGTGCCGCGGCAGGCCTCGCAGCCGCGCGCGCGATGGAGCACGACGTCGCCGGTCGCCGGCAGCCGCAATTGGTGGACGAGCTCGGGAAGCGCCTTGTAGGGCTCGCGGCAATGAAGGCAGAGCTTCCGCACCAGGCGCTGCGCCAGGACGCCGGTCACGGTGGAGGTGACGAGATAGTCCTCGACCCCCATGTCGAGGAGCCGGGTCACGGAGGCGGCGGCACTGTTGGTATGGAGCGTCGAGAGCACGAGATGGCCGGTGAGCGCCGCCTGAATGGCGATCTGCGCCGTCTCGAGGTCGCGCATCTCGCCGATCATGATGATGTCGGGATCCTGGCGCAGCATGGAGCGGAGCACCTGGGCGAAGCTCAAGCCGATCTGCGGCTTCACCTGGATCTGGTTGACGCCTTCGAGTTGGTACTCGATCGGGTCCTCGACGGTGAGGAGCTTCTTCTCCGGCGCGTTGAGGCGCTGCAGGCACGTATAGAGCGTCGTCGTCTTGCCGCTGCCCGTGGGGCCCGTCACCAGCAGGATGCCCTGCGGCATATCGAGCACCGAGAGGAAGCGCTTCAGTTTCTCCGGCAGGAAGCCAAGCTCGGTGAAGTCGGTGACGAGGCTGGTGCGGTCGAGGATGCGCATGACCACGCTCTCGCCGTGGAGCGTCGGCGTCGTGGCGACGCGGAGATCGAACTCGCGGCCCTGGACGGCGACGCGGATGCGGCCGTCCTGCGGCAGGCGGCGCTCGGCGATGTTGAGCCGCGCCATGATCTTGATGCGCGACAGGATGGCGGGCTTGAGCCGGAGCGGCGGCGCCGTCTGCTCGCGCAGGATGCCGTCGATGCGGTAGCGCAGCGCGATGCGGTTCTGGAAGGGCTCGATGTGGATGTCGGAGGCACGGGCGTCAACGGCGCGGCTGATGATATGGCTGACGAGGCGGATGACCGGCCCCTCGCTGGCGAGATCGCGCAGCCGCGAGACGTCCTCGTTGAGCTCGTCGTCGCCCAAGAGCTCAGCTTCGGCGCGGTCGACGATCTGACCAAGGCCGCTCTGCTCCTCCTCATAAAGCCGCGCATAGGCGGCCTCGAGCTCGGACGGGAGCGCGACACAGGACAGCACCTTCTTGCCGCACGCCATCTCGATGGCACGCACGGCGAAGCTGTCGAGCGGGTCGATCATGGCGAGGAGAAGACCCTCGTCGCTGTCGGCCAGCGGCACCACCCCCGCCTGCTTCAAAAACTTCTTGCTGATCTTGCCTTCCAGCAGCGGCGCGTCGGGGAAGTCGCCGGGGGCCGCGATTTCGAGGTCAAGCTCGCGGGCGAAGGCCTCGGCGACGTCGCGCTCGCTGGTGAGGCCGAGCTTAATCAGCAGCGCCTCGAGGCGCTCGTCGCTGCTTGCCTGGAGTCTGAGGGCGCGGTCGAGCGCCGCGGCTTCCAGCTTTCCTGCTTCGATCAACCGGCTCGCCAGCGATCGCTCGAAAGGCTTGCGATCGGCTCCGTTCGCGATCATGACCGTCTCTGCAACGGGGCGGCGCGCCAAACCGGCGCGCGGATTGGATCATTGTGTGCCAGCGCCGCTCGCATAGGTCAAGTACCGCCTGGGGTGCGCCGCGGGCTCCCGCAATCCATTGTACTAAAAGACATTTTACGCGACCTCGGGGCCACCCGGCGAACCACATGCGCGCATAGTAGCCGGGCAACGTGACGCCCAGCGCTGCCGACGTAAGGGGAAGGAAATAAACGAAGAAGCCAGCGCCGCGGCGAGGAAGAGGAGGCGCAGTCAATGCCAGCGCGCGCGTAGCGCCTCGTAGAAAAGATAGGCCAGCGCCACGCCCAGCGTCATCGCCGCCGAGAAATAGAAGAAGCCGCCCGCCTTGGGGAGGAAGGCCGAGGCGAGATAAAGCGAGGCGCGCCGGCGGCGTTCAGGAAGGCGTCCCGCCGCCGTGCCATGAGCCAGCTGCCGAGCGCGGCGATCACGGCGGGGTTGCACCAGCGGATTGCCGCGCAGCGCGCTAATGTCAAATAGGTGGCACGCCCTCATCCGGCGAGCTGCAAGGGCCCATAAAGCCAGACGAGCCAGAGGCCGAGGCAGAGGCCGGGACCGAATGCCACGGGCTGATCGAGGCGGATGGCGCTGCCGCGCAGGCGCTCAAGCAACAGCAAGGCGAGGCTGGCACAAGCGCCCAACAAGACGACGCTCGGCAGGCCTTGCCAGGAAACCCACGCGCCGGCGACGGCGAGCAGCTTCGCGTCACCGAGCCCGAGCCCATCGCGATGGCGCAGCCGACGGTATCCCTCGGCGATCACCAGAAACGCGAGATACCCGGCGGCGGCGCCGATCATGTGCGGCAGGAGCTCGCCCGGACCATCGAGCCATGCGGCGAAAAGCCCGAGCGGGATCAGCGGCAAGGTGAGGACGTCGGGCAGTATGTAATGCCGGAGATCAATGGCGGCGAGCGCCAACAGACCCCAGCCGAGGACGCAGCCGAGCCACAGCGCGGTCCCGCTCGCCAATGCTGCCGCCCACGCCGCCAGCGCCAGCGCCGCCACCTCCATTGCCGGATAGAACACGGCGAGGGGCGCGCCGCAATGCCGGCAGCGCCCGCGCAGCGCGAGCCAGCTCACGACCGGCAGCAGCTCCCAGGCGCTCAGCACATGGCGGCAGCGCGCGCAGCGCGACCGCCCGGCGATCACGCCCTCGCCGGCCGGCAGCCTGAGGACGAGCGTACCGAGAAAGCTGCCGATGAAGGGGGCGAGGACGAGCGGCAACCAAGGCATGCGCCATCATGGGGCGCGCCGCGCCGCGCCGGCAATGGCAGCGCGCCTATTTCAGGCGCCGCGCCGCCTCCCGCACGATGCCGAGCTCGGCGTATCTTTTGACGTCGATCCCCGCCTTGAGCAGCCCCAGGCGCTGCTGCGTGTCGAGATTGGCCTGGAGCGCGTCGAGGTTCGGGATGAGGTTGGGATCGCGATAGTAATCGGCCTTGGTGAAGAGCCAGGCGTCGAAGCGTTGGGGCGGTTGCTTGGTGAGCGCGGCGGCGATGCGCACGGCCTCGGCGTGATGGGCGGGATCGAGATAGAAATGCACGATCCTCAAGGTGTCCTCCATGAAATCGACCATCGCGGCGCGGTGTTCGGCGAGGAAGCGCGCGCGCGCCGTCCATACCAGCATCTGCGCCGAGCCGATCGCCTCCTTCTGCAGGAAGAGGTCGTGCGCCTTCTCGCGCAAGCCCGGGTCGGCGGCAAAGGGCAGCACTTCGGTAACGAGGTCGGCTTTCTTGCCGAGCAGCATCGCTTTCATGTTGGGAAACCCGGCCTCGACGATGGTGACGTCCTTGCGATCGTCGAGGCCATGCTCGCGCAGCATGGCGCGGAGCGCGATGTCGACGGCGCTGCCCGCGGCGTTGACGGCGAGCACGCGTCCCTTCAGATCCTCGACCTTGGCGATGCCGCTGTCATTCAGCACCATGAATTCCTGGCTGTAATAGCCGTCGACACCGTCCTGCAGCTCATCGCCGATTATGCGCAGATCGTTCATGCCGGCATTCTCGATGGCGAGCCCGAGAGAGGAATAGGCGAGGTCGGCGATGTCGACGTCGCCGGTGGCGAGCGCGGTGATCATCTCCGGCGTGCCGCCGAAATGGACCGTCTCCAGCGAGTAGGACTGCCCGAGATGCCGCGCGAGCTCCTTCTTCGCCAGCAGGATCGACGCCCAGTTGGCGACCGGCACGGTCCAGGCGATCCGAATCTTGAGGGTTGCCTCCGCCTCAGCGACTCGGAAAGAAGAAAGCGCCAGCGTCGCCGCGAGGAGCAGGGTGACGCAAAACCGCCGGTTCATCGTTGCCTCCCTTCGGAATTTGCCTCAGTCACCCGCGACAGCGCGATTACCTCGGGGATGGCCGCGGGATTTTGCGGCGCCATGACATGGGCGCCGGCAATGCCGGGCGTCTCGGCCAATTGCTGCAGCAGCTCGACGCAGATGTCGCGGCCTTCGCGCTTCGGATCGGCGGCGCCCTCAAGCCGGGCGATGATGGCGTCGGGAATGATGGTGCCGAAGAGATGGCGCCGCATCCAATGCGCCGAGCGCGGCGAGGGGATGGGGGCGACGCCGATCAGAAACGCGGCGCGCTCGGCAAGGCCGAGATCGCGAAGGCGCTGCGCGTAGCGGCGGATGACGGCGACGTCCATGCAGAACTGCGTCTGGACGAAGCGGGCGCCGGCGTCGAGCTTGGCGATGAGGCCGCGGGGCGCCCAGTCCGTTGGCGGATCGACCGGAAGGTCGGCGGCGCCGAGAAAGAAATCGAGCGGTCCCGAAATTGCCGTGCCCGAGGGCAGGCGATGCTCGCGGCGCATGCCCTCGGCCATCGCCAGCAAGCCGCGGCTGTCCAGGTCATTGACGGGTTTCGTCTCGGGCTGGTCGCCCTGCTTGGGATCGTCGCCGCTCAGCGCCAGCACATTGCGGATGCCGAGCGCCGCCGCGCCCAAGAGATCGCCCTGGAGCGCCAGCCGATTGCGATCGCGGCAGGTCATCTGCAGGATCGGCTCGATGCCGTTCTGCCGCAACAGATGCGCCGCCACCAGGCTCGAGAGATGCACCTTGGCGCCCGCGCCGTCGGTGACGTTGACGGCTATCGCCAGCCCCTTCAGGCCCCGCGCACGCTCGAGCAGCGCCATCGGATCGCTGGTCACCGGCGGCGTGATCTCGGCCGTGACGACGAAGCGACCGGCGGCAAGGCGCTCGTGCAACCCGTCCTTTTCTACCTGCACGCGCGCCCCCTCGATGGTGTCGCCGCCGGCTCATCATGCCGCAGACGGCGTCTATTCGCCATGTTGCCGCCGCCGCCCGCCGCGGGGATGATAGAGGAAGACTTAAAGCGGGGAGTGACCATCGCCCATGGCAGCGACCGGACGGCCACCTTTCCGTGCCGACCATATCGGCAGCCTGTTGCGCCCGGCGGAGCTCCGTCGCGCCTTCCGCCAGCACGCCGACGGCGAGCTCGACGAGAGGACCTTCCGCCGGATGCAGAACGAGGCGATCCGCGACGTCGTCCGGCTGCAACAGGATGCGGGCCTCGCCGTCTGCACCGACGGCGAATTCCGCCGCGGCTCCTATTGGAGCCGCTTCGTCGAGCTGACGGAGGGGCTCACCGTGCGCGAGGCGCTCTTTTCCTTCCGCGACGAGCACGGCCACGCGCAGAGCTTCACCGCGCCCCATGTGGTGGGACGCGTGGCCCGGCGCGCGCCCATCGCGCTCGACGAGTTCAGCTATCTCCGCAGTATTGCCGCGGCGACGACGCCGAAGATCACGCTCCCCTCCCCTTCCACCATGCATTTCTGGCGCGGCCGGCAGTTCGCCGACCCCGGCGTATACGCGGACGCGGAGAGCTCCTTTCGCGATTTGGCCGCGGTCTATCGTCTCGAGATCGCCGATCTCGCCGATGCCGGTTGCCGCTACGTGCAGCTCGACGAAGTGGCGCTCGCCATGCTGTGCGACCCGCGGGTGCGCGAGAGCGTCGCGGCCGATGGCGGCGATCCCGAGGCGCTGGCCGTGCTCTATGTCGACGCCATCAACGAGGCGGTGGCCGAGCGCCCGCCGGGGATGGTGATCGGCGTCCATCTCTGCCGCGGCAACTTTAAGGGCAAGTATCTCGCCGAGGGCGGCTATGAGCGCATCGCCGCCGCGCTCTTCGAGCGCGCCGCGGTCGACCATTTCCTGCTCGAGTTCGACACGCCGCGCGCCGGCGATTTTGCGCCGCTGCGCCTGGTGCCGCAAACCAAGGGCGTGGTGCTGGGGCTGGTCAGCTCCAAGGTTCCCGCGCTCGAGCCGCTCGACCTGTTGCGCCGGCGCGTCGCCGAGGCGGCGCGCCAGATCGATCCCGACCGCTTGGCGATCAGTCCGCAATGCGGTTTTGCCAGCACTGTCGCCGGCAATCCGCTCACCGAGATCGACGAGCGCCTGAAGCTACGCCGCGTTGTCGAAGCGGCGCTGGCGATCTGGGGGACACCGTAGGGGGAGTTGTCGGTTGTCAGTCATAAGCGACTGACAACGGCAGGCAAAGGCGATGGAGTGACTGGGAAATGACCGCGTCGGAGACGCCGACCTATGAGGTCTATGCCATCAAATACGCGCGGCATGAGCGCCGCGCCAGCGCCAATTTTCTCCTGGGCGATCCGCATGACGGGCCGATGCCGATCGACTACTTCGTCTGGGCGATCCGCGGCGGCGGCCGCACCTTCGTGCTCGACACCGGCTTCGACGCCGAGCAAGGCAAGAGGCGCAAGCGCGATCACATCCGCTCGCCGGGCGACGGCCTCCACGCGGTCGGGATCGCGCCCGAGGAGGTCGGCGACGTCATCATCTCGCATATGCATTACGACCACGCCGGCAACCCCGATCTCTTCCCGAACGCGCGCTACCACATTCAGGACCGGGAGATGCGCTACTGCACCGGGCGCAGCATGTGCCATCCCGTGCTGCGCCACTCTTTCGATCCCGGCGACGTGGCGGCAATGGTGCGGCGGCTCTTCGCCGGTCGGCTCACCTTCCATGACGGCGATGCGGAGATCGCGCCGGGCCTCAGCGTCCACCATATCGGCGGCCACACCCTCGGACTGCAGTCGCTTCGCGTGTGGACGCGGCGCGGCTGGCTGGTGCTGGCGGCGGACGCCGCGCATCTCTATGCCAATATCGACGAAGGCCGACCCTACATCACGGTTTGCCATGTCGCGGAGATGATGGAAGGGCACCGCATGCTGCGCCGACTTGCCAGCTCGCCGATGCATGTCATTCCTGGCCACGACCCGCTGGTAATGGCGCGCTATCCCGCGGCGGCAGCGGGGCTCGAGGGCATCGCGGTGCGGCTCGATGCGGATCCGGTGGGCCAGCGATGACGCGCGATCACAATATCGAGGTGCTGCTGGCGGGCCTCACCTTCCCCGAAGGGCCGCGCTGGCATGATGGCCGGCTCTGGTTCTCGGATTTCTACTCGAACCGCGTATTGGCGCTCGATCTCGCAGGCAACGCCGAGACTATCGTTGACGTGCCGACGCGGCCCTCTGGCTTGGGCTGGCGGAGCGACGGCACGCTGCTCATCGTCTCGATGCTCGACCGCGCCCTCCTGGCGTTGGCGGGCGGCAGTCTCCGCCGCGTTGCCGATCTGTCGGCGCTCGCCGGCGGACCCTGCAACGACATGGTGATCGACGCCGCCGACCGCGCCTATGTCGGCAATTTCGGCTATGACCGCCATGCCGGCGAGGCGCCGCGCGCTACCTGCCTCATCCGCGTCGATGGCGACGGCAGCCTCCATCGCGTCGCCGAAGATCTTCTATTCCCGAACGGCACGGTGATCACCCCCGACGGCAAGACCATGATCGTCGCCGAGACCTATGCGCATCGCCTCAGCGCCTTCGACGTCGCCGCCGATGGCTCGCTCGGCAACCGACGCCTGTTCGCCGCGCTCGACGACCGCTTCCCCGACGGCATCTGCCTCGACGCCGAGGGCGCCGTCTGGGTCGCCGATGCGCGGGGCAACGACGTCATCCGCGTGTTGGACGGCGGTCGCATCGCGCAATCGATCGGCGTCGGCGACCGCACCGTCTTTGCCTGCATGCTGGGTGGCGATGATCGCCGCACGCTTCTTCTTTGCACCAGCACCGGCAGCGGTCCCGCCATGGCGGAGAAGACCGACGGCAGGATCGAGGCCGTAGGGGTTGAGGTGCCTGGCGCCGGCCGCCCCTAGCAACAAGCGGAGGATCGCGATGCGTCTTACAGGGAAAATCGCCATCGTCGTCGGCGCCGGGCAAAGCCCCGGCGAAGGCATGGGCAACGGCCGCGCCACCGTGCTCCGCTTTGCCCAGGAAGGCGCCAAGGTGATGGCGCTCGACCGCAACCTCGCCTCGGCGGAAGAGACGGCGGCGATGGCGAGGAAGGAAGGCGGCGAGTGCGTCGCCTTCGAGACCGACGTCACCAAGGAAGCGACGCTCCAGGCGGCGATCGCCGCGGCTCATCAGCGCTGGGGGCGCGTTGACATTCTCCACAACAATGTCGGCGTCAGCCTCGCCGGCGGCGACGCCTCGCCGCTCGAGATCACCGAGGAAGCCTTCGACCGCATCGCCGCCATCAACCTGCGCGGCACGATCATGGCATGCAAGCACGCGCTGCCGATCATGCGCCAGCAGCGTGGGGGCGCGATCATCAACATCTCGTCGGTGGCGGCCTGGGAGAATTATCCGCTCGTCGCCTACAAAGCGACCAAAGCAGGGATGATCGCCTTCACCCAGCAGGTCGCCATCCAGAACGCCGCCTTCGGCATCCGCGCCAACGTCATCCTGCCAGGGCTCATGGACACGCCGATGGCGGTCGACACGCGCGCCCGCACCAGCGGCAAGACGCGGGCGCAAGTGGCGGCCGAGCGCGATGCCCGCGTACCGCTGCGCGGCCGCATGGGAACGGCGTGGGACGTCGCCAATGCCGCGCTCTTCCTGGCGTCGGACGAAGCATCCTTCATCACCGGCGTGGCGCTGCCGGTCGATGGCGGGGCGATGGTGAGGATCGGCTAGCGGCTTCCTTGCTCACTCATCGCGCCACTTGATCGAGCAGCCCATCGGCGGGTGCTGCTCCACCGGGCCCTTGCCGGTGCGGGCGATCGCCTGCATCGCCTCGAAGAGCTCGCGACGCGAGCCGGCGACGCGGACGAGGCTGCGCACGGGATAGATGCGGCCGTGATATTGGAGACGGAGATCGGCGTCGAAGCCGAGGAAATCCGGGGTGCAGAGCGCACCGTAGCCTCGCGCCGTCTCCTGGCTGCGGTCGATGAGATAGGGGAAGGGAAAGCGCTTTATCTCCGCCAAGCGCTTCATGTTCTCGAAGCTATCGGCTGGATAAGCCTCGGTGTCGTTGGGCATGATCGCGACGCTGCCGACGCCGTCCGCCTGCAGCTCCGCAGCGTCGCGGATGATGTCGTCGAGCACGGCCTGCACATAAGGGCAATGGTTGCAGATGAACATCACCAGCGTCGCCTTGGGTCCACGGATGTCGGCGAGGCGATGGCGACGCCCGTCGCTGCCTTCGAGACCGAAGTCGAGGGCGTGCGCGCCAAGCGGCAGCGTCGTCGTGATCATGGCTCTCCCCCGCCTCAGACGAGCTCGTAGGCGCGGCGGCGAACCTTGTCCATGTTGGTGCCTTCGATGCGGATCAGTCGCGTCGGCCCGTCGCGCCGCGGCGAGTGCAGGTCGCCTTCGTTGTAGAGATGCGCCATGCCCGGAACAAGCTTGTAGGTGCGCAGATGCCGCACTTTGCCGGGCTTCTCCTCGCCGGCGGGCTCGACCAGCGCGTAATCGCTCATATGCGTCTCGCCGCGCGCCTGGCCGTAGATCGCCCAGGAGGGGCCGTGGTCATGCGGCTTGCTCTGCCGCGCGCCGTCATAGACATGGGCGAGGATGCAGAAGCCGAGCTCGGGATCCTCGAAGAGGATCTTGCGCTCGCCGACGCCGTCGCCGAGATGGCGGGCGAGGAAAGCCTCGTCTCGGAGCACCGTCTCGACCAGATCGCACACCTTTTGGCGCCCGACGACACCGGGATTGTCGGCGAGAAGGCGGTGGCACGTGTTGGCGAATTGCTCGAGTGTGTAGGCCATGGGCTCCTCCTGCTATTTGATGTCGACGAGGGCGACGCCGTTGACGCCGCTGCAGGCCAGCACCAGCTTGCCGTCGCGCGTCGCCATCATGTTGCGCACCACCCCGCCGCCCGACGGAATGGGCCAAGTCTGGAAGGTGTGAGTGGGCGGGTCGAAACGGACCAGCGTGTTCGGGCTGACGCCGGATTCGCTGTACCAGATGGTGTCGTTGAGAACCGTCATGCCGTAAGGCCGCGACTCCCGACCGCCAGGCGATGGGAACTCCGTCACCCGGCCGGTCTTGGGATCGAGGCGGCCGAGGTATCCCCGGGCGTAGTCGGTGTACCAGATCGCATCATCGGCCGTGACGGCGATGCGTCGCGGCCGCGCATCGGCCGCGGGCAAGGGATATTCGCGGACCGTCAGCGCCTTGGGATCGATGCGACCGATCTTGTTGGTGCCGAACTCGTCGAAGAACGGCACGCCCTCCGAGTTGATCACCATGCCATAGGGCAGGGCGCGCGGCGTCGGCGGCGTCAGCAGCTTGACCGCGCCGCTCTCCGGCAAAAGCCGTCCGACGCGGTTGGCGCTTTGCACCGTGAACCAGAGCGTCCCGCGGCGATCGAATACCAAGGTGTGGGGATCACGCGCCTCGGGATCGCCGAGCGGATATTCCGCCACCTTGCCGGTGCGGGGATCGAGCTTGCCGATGTAGCCCTGGAAATTCGCGGTGAACCAGATGTTGCCGTCGCTGTCGGCGACGAGACCGTGCGGACCCGAATTGGCGGTCGGCAGCGGATACTCCTTGAAGGCGCCGGTCGTCGGATCGAGGCGCCCCAATAGATTCGCCATTTGCCCGGTGTACCAAAGCGCGCCGTCGCGCGTCGCCAGCGGATCATGCGGCCGCGAGCCCGGCGTCGGCACGGTCCATTCGTGGATCGTCACCGCGATGGCGCCGGGAATGACGGCGGCGGCCGGCTTGGCGCGCTCGGGGAAGTTCTTCGCGAGATAGTCGACGACGACGGGTACTTGATCCGGCGCGAGCGGCGTGCCGACATGGCTCATCATGCTGACGACATTCTGCCAGCCGGCGCGGCTATAGCCGGAATGGGTGACGCGGCTCAGCTCGTGGCAGCCGACGCAAGCGGATTGCACCACCGCCTTCCCCGCGCCTTCAGGCAACGTCTCCTCGCCGCGCGCCGACGGCGCCAGCGCCAGCAATGCAACCGCGATGGGGGCCCAAACCTTATCCATCGCTGGAAACGATATCCCGCGACGCCCCCCGAGGCAATCTGGCGAGCGGCGACCTGCTATGCTGCGGCGATGGAGCTGGAAACCGCGCGACTGGTACTGCGTCATCCCCTCCTCGCCGATGCGCCCGCTCTGTTGACGTTTCTGGGGGATGCGGATGCGATGCAATACACTTTCCGGCTCGCCGCCCTCCGCGCCTGCCGACGGCATCTCGCTGCGCACGACTGCCAGCGGCGAAAGCTGGGTTTCGGCCCCTGGACCGTGCTCGACGAGGCGAGCGGGCGGGCCATCGGCCTTGGCGGCCTCTACAACGATCCCTTCGATCCGGGTTGGGGCACCGAGGTCGCCTACCACTTTGCGCGCGCGGCGTGGGGCCGGGGCTACGCCACCGAGCTCACGCAGTTCTGCGTCGCGCTCGCGCATGGAGCGTCGCAGTTGCCGGAAGTCAGGGCCTTCGCGCACCCCGACAATGTCGCCTCGCGGCGCGTGCGGGCGAAGACCGGCTTCGTTGAGCAGCGCCTGGTGCCGGAGATGAACCGATACCTCGACACACATCGCGCCGGCTGACGCGAGTTGCCGTCCTCTCCGCCCTTTCGGACGGAGAGGACTGTCCACGACCGCTAAGCCAGCGACGCGTAGACCGCGTTCTCGAACTTGGCGAAAACGTCGAGCGCCTTGGCGTCGGCGAAAGGCACGAGCTGCATCAGGATGACGCCGGCGATGCGCTTCGCCGGGTCGATCCAGAAATAGGTGTTGCCGAGGCCAGCCCAGGCGAGGCTGCCGGCGCTGCGGCCGCCGGGGACTCGCTCGGTGTTGATCATGAAGCCCAACCCCCACTTCTTGACCATGCCGGGGAAGAACTCGGCGTCGTGCGAATAGGCCGGAATGGCGGTCTTGAGCAGCCGAACGTTGAGATCGCCCATCTGGTTCTGCGCGGCCATCCGCACCGTCTCCGCCTTCAGCACCTGCCGTCCGTTGGCGCGCCCTTCATGGAGGAAGAGCTGCGTGAAGGCGAGATAATCCGCCGCGGTGCCGTAAAGGCCGCCGCCGCCCATCTGGAATTCCGGCTCTTGCGGAATCTCGAAGGGCATCGGCTCGAGCTTGCCGTCGGCTTGCCGCGCATTCATGCCGACGAGGCGCGTGCGCCACTCGTCTTGGATCTTGAAGCCCGTGCTCTTCATGCCGAGCGGCTCGAAGAGATTCTCGCGGAAATAGTCGCCGAGCTTCTGGCCGCTGACGCGCTCCACCGCCTTGCCGATCCAATCGATGTTGATGCCGTAGTCCCATTTGTCGCCGGGATCGAAGGTGAGCGGCGTCGTGAGCGCCAGGTTCTCGCAGGAGATGATGCCGGGAGTCCCCGTCTTCTCCTCGTAGCGCAGCAGATCCGGGCTCCAGATGTCGTAGCCGAACCCCGCGGTATGGGTGATGAGGTGGCGCAAGGTGATCGGCCGCTTCGCCGGACGGAGCTTGGGCTCGCCGGCGGCGTCGAAGCCTTCGAGCACCTTGGGCGCCGCGAGCTCCGGCAGCACGTCGGAGATCGGACGATCGAGCGCGAGCTTGCCGCGTTCGACCTGCTGCAGCGCCGCGGTCGAGGTGATGGCCTTGGTCATGGACGCGATCCAGAACACCGAATCCGCGGTCATCGCCGGACCGGCGGGGAGCGCGCGGACGCCGAAGGCGCCCTCATAGGCCGGACCCGACTCGGTCGCGGCAACGGCGACGACGCCCGGGACGTCGCCCCGATCGGTGGCGCTTTTCAGCACTTTGTCGATGGCGGGTAGGCTGGTCATCGTATCCTCCCATGGTGTTTTTGCTGCAATATCCTCCGCCAAGACGAGTCGGAACACAATCCCGCCGATGTGAGCACGGCGAGACATTGCCGGCCGCTCCCGCCCATGCAAGATGGCGGTGTCGTGGAGACGCTGCTTTATCCGCCGGTCAAACGCTTTCTCGAGAAGCTCGGCTTTGCCGTGAAGGGCGAGATCGGCGGCTGCGACGTCGTCGCCATCAAGGGCGACGCGCCGGTGGTGGTGATCACCGAGCTGAAGCAGCGCTTCAACCTGGAACTGGTGCTGCAGGGCGTTGACCGCATCGCCGCCTGCGACGAGGTCTGGCTTGCCGTGCGCAGCGCCGCGCGCGGGCGTGAGAACGACCGGCGCGCGTGGAAGCTCTGCCGCCTGCTGGGATTCGGCCTCCTCGGCGTCACCAAGCGCGGCCGCGTCGATATTCTCGTCGAGCCTCGCCCGTGGCGGCCGCGGCGCGACCCGCGCCGGCGCTCCGCGCTGGTCGAGGAGCATCGCCGCCGCGTCGGCGACCCGGCGATGGGCGGCGGCAACCGTCAGCCGATCATGACGGCCTATCGCCAGCAGGCGCTCGCCTTGGCTGCGGCGCTCACCGCCGGGCCGCGGCGCGTGCGCGAGGTCAAGATCGAGGTGCCCGACGCGCCGAAGATCCTGCGGCGCAACGTCTATGGCTGGTTCGTCCGCGTCGAGCGCGGCGTTTATGCGCTGGCGGATGAGGGGCGAGCGGCGCTCATCCGCTGGCCGCCCGCCGCCTGAAGCGACAGGAATCACCATGGCGGCGCGCTGAGAAGCTCTCTTTGTTTCAATCTGGCGCGTCGCGGTCGCTTAAGGGAGATGCGGGGGATCAGCGGGAATCAGGGGAAAAGGAGGAAGAAACATCGGAAAATACCGGGCGCAATCGCTTTTTTTGCGTCTTGGCGATCTTTTTCACGTGCCGGCGAAGCGCGGGACTTGATCGCGGAAGAAGCTCTCGAAGCGGGCGCGGATGGCGCCGGCGGAGATGGGCTCGTCGGCGGGGCCGAAGACGCCGGGATTAGTCTCGGCCGCGGCCGGGACGAGGACGCGGCCCGCGACGCGCGGCCGGCGATCGGCGGCGGCGATCATGCGCGCTGCCGCGCCGACGCCGAGGAAATGGGCGAGATAGATCTCGGCGGGGCTCACGGCGCGGCCGAGGAGGCTCTCCAGGCGCGCCTCGTTGTCGAGTGCGAGTTCGGCCGCGAGCAGCGCCGCCAGATAGGGATCGTCGCGCATGCGCATCAAGGCTTGGCGCCGTGCGCCCCGCCGCATCGCGACGTTGTCGTCGTCATCGACGCTGATCTCGGCCGCGAAATCGCCGAGGCCATGCTTTGCGCCGAACACCTTGACGACGCGCAGCCAGGTTCCTTCGGTGAATTGGTAGAGGCCCGCCGCCGAGGTGCCGCGCGCCCGCGCCGTTGGATTGAAGCTCGATTCGAGCGCGGCGACGCCGAAGAGATAGCCGGGGTCGACGCCGACCGCGTCGGCCGCGTTGTGGATCGCGTCGCGCGTCCGCTCGGGCACGACGAGATGGGCGGGCAGCCGCCGCGCGAGGTCGGCGAGCTGGCGGCGGTCGCCGGTCTCGACATCGCGCAACAGGCGCTCGCCCCACGCCTGGGGCGCGCCGCCGCGACGGAAATGCGATATCGTCCAATCCAGCGCCAGAACCCAAAGAACGGCGCCGATGCACGCCAGCGCCAAAGAGCGGCCGAAGACGCCGGAGCGGTCGCCGGCCATGACCCAGGTCAGCGACGGAGAACGGCGTCTTTCGGTCCTACTGCGATCACGCTTTAGCGGCATGCCTAACCCTCTAGCGCGCGATGCTAGCTGCGCGATAAGGCATAGATAAGGCAACTTTGTGGCAGGTTATTTCTTGCGCGCGTCCTTGACGCG
Source organism: Allostellaceae bacterium (assembly GCA_035515835.1). Classification (GTDB taxonomy): domain Bacteria; phylum Pseudomonadota; class Alphaproteobacteria; order ATCC43930; family CGMCC-115725; genus DAHUYF01. The sequence continues at coordinate 115 of DATJAV010000014.1, read as the reverse complement.
CTTCGCCTTGAACTCGGTCTTGGGCAGGGTTCCCGGGCGGAGCACCTCGACATCGACGCGGACCTCGCAGCGCGTGCGAATCTCGCCGGCAATGAGCTCGGCGAGCCGGGCGCTT
>DATJAV010000013.1:0-12364 GCA_035515835.1 Allostellaceae bacterium | reverse complement strand
TGGGGATTGCCGAGAATTCGAGCGTGACGCTGGCCGGTGGCGGCGGCGGCACGCTGCGGCTCTGGAACGGCAGCGATAGGGCGGAGCCGCTGCAATTCACCTTGCGCCGGATCGACTTCGCGGCGCCCTCAAGCGAGACGCTGGCGGCGGGCGCGCAGGACGTGGCGCTCGCGCCCAAGGCCGCGCGGCTCTATGCGCTGGGCGACGGCATGAAGCGGTTCCATCTCTTGCTGCCGCCCGACACCGCGGCGGTGCTCCGCCACGGCGACACCCCGCTGGCGACGTTCTGGACCGATCAGGCGAGCCGCAGCTACACCGCCGAGCTCGCCGCCGACAATCTGCTGCTGCTCCACACGTCTGACGGCGAGGCCGAGGCCACCATCACCTGGAACGCGCTCAAGAGCGCGCCGCCGCCGCTGCTGACGCGGGGAAAATTATTCAAGCGCTATGACGGCGCGGCCGGCGTGTTGCGGCTCGACATCGCCGCTCGCGTCGCCGCCAATCCCAGCGCCCCACCCAAGCTCCGCGTCTATGGCACCCCCGTCGACGCGAGCTTTGTCGGTGCCGATGGCCGCGTCACGCGGGGCCGCGATCTCGCCGTCTCCGGCCCCGGCACGCTCCTCATCGATCACGGCCCCGGCCTCGTCGCCGCCTGGCTCGAGAATGCCGTCGCCCCCGAAAACGCCATCGCCCTCGAGCTCGACGGCTCGCCGCGCATCGTCAAGCTCGCCGGCGACGCCATGCGCTTTGCGCTGGCCCCCAAGGCGCCGGTGCTGCTCAGCCTCCGCACCACGGCGCCGGTCATCGCCACCATCGTGGTACCAGACGGCAGCGCCGTCACCTCGGCCTTTGCCGAAGGCGGGCGCCTCACCCGCTACTTGCCCCCGGGCAGCATCAGCATCGCGCTGCAATCGGCCGCCGAAGGCCCGCTCGCGGGCGATGCCGAGTTCGTCGAGACGCCGGTGACGCCGATGGACGAAGGCTTGGGCGAAGCGGTGCAGCTCGGCGCCGGCGAGACGCGGCTCTATGGCTTCACCTTGGCCCAGGAGCAGAGCATCGGCGTGGGCTTGCGCGCTTCCGTCGACATCGCGCAATGCCGCCTCCTCGACGCCGGCGGCAAGACGCTCGGCACCGGCATCGTCGAGATGCACAAACTGCCCGCCGGCAGCTACGTCCTCGCCGTCACCGCGCCCCCCGACACCGCCCCCATCGAAATCCGCCCGGCCCTGGTCGGCCTCCGCCGCCCCGACACCGGTCCCCCCGACGACGTGAAGCGCCAGTACCTGCAGCTCGTCGGCCGCCTTCCTGCCGATTAGCGCGCAATGTCGGCCGAAGACGCGTCGCCGTCCCATTGTCGCCCTTCCCCCCCGGGAGGGGGGGTCGGCCAGCGAAGCGCGGCCGGGAGGGGGGTGACGCAGGCGAGCTGCTTCAGAAGATTCTTTTCGCGCGCTGCCGCGCGCCCCCTCCCCGCAACGCTGCGCGTTGCGGACCTCCCCCTCAAGGGGGGAGGGGCGAGAGTTGTGAGACATCAATGAAATCGGTTCTAGGAGTCGTCCCCATGGAGTACGGCAGGAACAGGCTGGCGCGGCTGGTGCTCGGCGTGTTCATTGTGCTTCTCGGCCTGCTGCCGGCGCTGGCGGAGGTGCCGGATACGCTGAAGCGGCCCATGGGCGGCGTCGTCGTGCCGGAGAGGTTCCTGCGGCGCTGGGACCCCGTCACCATCTTCTTCGATGGCGATGTCGGCCCCGCCGCCGGCGGCCCCGAGGACCATGCCGAGCGGTTCGTCACGATGAGCCCCGCGCATCCCGGCGCCTTCACCTGGCTCAATGCGCGGACCTTGCAGTTCCGCCCGGCTGAGCCCTGGCCGGCGCTGGCCGAGTTCCGGTGGAAACTCGCGGCGAAGGAGATCCGCCTCATCACCTTGCTGCCGCCGCCCAGCAGCAGCATCCCCGCCGACGGCGCGACCGGGCTCGGCGATGTCGAGAGCCTCACCCTCACCATGCCGGAGCCGGTCGATCCCGCGGTGCTGGCGGGGATGGTGACGGTCGATCTGCAGAAGCTCCCCGGGCTCGCCGCGACGCCGGCGCGCACGCTGGGCGCCGGCGATTTCGACGTGAAGGCGGTGGAGCGGGCGAGCCGCAGCGACCCCGCGACTTACGTGCTGCGCTTCAAAGAGCCGATCGGCGGCGGCACCCGCGCCGTCGTCCATCTCCGCCTCTCGCCGGAGCAGGCGCTCGACGGCATCACCCAAGACATCGTCTTCGCCACCGCCGAGCCTTTCCATGTCGCGAGCTTCGGCTGCCCCGGCGGCGGCGTCCCGGCGCCGCCTTCGGGCGTCACATATCCCGCCGCCAGCGCGCTCCGCTGCCGCCCCGGCAACAACAGCGTCCTTGTCGAGTTCTCGGCCGAGGCCCGGGCGATCGACGCCATCGCCGCGCGCAACCTCGTGCGCATCACGCCCGTGGTCGACGACCTCGCCTATGAGACCTCCGGCGCCGAGCTCAGGGTCTCCGGCAAGTTCGTCGCCGACACCCTCTACACCGTCCGCCTCGAGCCCACCGCCATGGCCGACAAAGACGGACGCCCGCTGCAGATGACGGGCGCCAGCGAGGTCTCGCTCTTCTTCCCCGCTGTCCCCGATTATCTCCGCTGGCAGCAGAGCCAGGGCATCGTCGAGCGCTTGGGCCCGCAAATGGCGCCGCTGCAAGGACGCGGCTTCGACCGGGTCGATCTCCGGATCTATCCCGTCGATCCCTTGAACCGCTCCTTCTGGCCCTTCCCCGAGCAACCCGTCGCGACCAACGAGATGCTGGCGCCCCCCGGCCCCGGTGAGGAGCCGAAGCCGATCGCCGATAATCAGACGATCGACCAGGCCGGGCTCGTCGCAGAGCTGCGCAATCTGGGCTCGCCGGCGATCTCGGAGATCGTTGCCACGCCCTTGCGCAAAGGCGGCGCCGCCGCCCGCTTCGGCCTCGATCTGAAGCCCTATCTCGAGCGCATCGCCGGCCCCGGCGCGCCGGGGACATATCTCGTCGGCATCCGGCGCCTCGATGGCGGCGCCGAGCGCAGCTGGATGCGCATCCAGGTCACCGACCTCAGCCTCACCACGGTCGAGGAGCCCGACACCGTCCGCTTCTTCGTCACCTCGCTGGCGACCGGCGCGCCGGTGCCCGACGCCGAGATCCGCATCGAGGGCGTCGTCGACACGCATTGGGTCGTGCACGGGCAAGGCCCCACCGGCGCCGACGGCCAATTCGCCTGGAAGGTGCCGGGTGGTCGAGCGCCCCGCGGTGCGAGCCTCCGCCGCATCACCGTCGCCAAGGACGGCGACACCCTGGTGATCGACCCCGCACATCCGCCGCCGGTCAACGGCGCGGGCAATGGCGAGGCGGAGCGCTGGCTCGACTGGACGCTGGCGCCGCTCGGCAACCGCCAGGAGCCGCCCCAGCTCCTCTGCCACATCTTCACCGAGCGGCCGATCTATCGCCCGGAGGAGCCCGTCCATGTGAAGGCCTGGGTGCGCAGCTGGCAGAACGGCGTCTTCACGCCCTTCACCGGCAAGGCGCAGCTCGTCGTCAGCGGCGCCGAGAACATCCAATGGACCGACAACCTCGACATGACGCCCGAGGGCACCGCCTATTACAAATTCGACGAGAAGACCGCCGCCACCGGCGAGTACGAGGCGCATCTCATGATCGCCGGCGACGATTGCGGCAGCGTCGAGTTCAAGAAAGAGGCCTATCGCCTGCCGAAATTCGAGGTCGAGCTGCACGCGCCGCAGAAGACCGGCCTCGACAGCGATTTCGGCGTCGATCTCGCCGCGCGCTACTACGCCGGCGGCAGCGTCGCCGGCCGTCCCGTGCGCTGGCGCGTGACGCAATATTCCTACGACTGGGCTGCGGAGCAGCGCCAGGGCTATGTCTTCTCGAGCGACCAGCGCTACTCGGGGCTGGGCGAGTTCCGCTCGACCCCGGTGCTGGAGAAAGACGACAAGACCGACGCCGACGGCAACGCCAAGCTCCGCCTCGATCCCACCATCGAGCCCACGGCGCAGCCCCGCCGCTACGTCGTCGAGGCGACCGTCACTGGCGACGACGACCAGACGGTGACGACGACGCATCAGGTGCTGGCGCTTCCCGCTTTCGTGCTCGGCGTCAAGCTGCCGCGCTTCCTCGAGAAAGCGGTGAGCATCGAGCCCGAGATCATCGCCGAAGATCCCGACGGGAAGCTCATCGTGGGCCAAGAGATCACCGTGCGCCTGTTGCGCCGGCAATGGCATTCGGCGCTCCAGGCCACCGATTTCAGCCAGGGCACTGCGAAATACGTGACCGACGTCGTCGACGAGAAGATCGCCGAGACCAAGGTCACGAGCGACGCCGCGCCCAAATCGCTTTCCTTCCCGATCGACCGTGCCGGCGTCTATGTCGTCGAGCTCGAGGCGCAAGACCGCACCGGGCGCGCCCAGAAGCTCGCCGTCGACCTCTTCGCCAATGGCGACCAGCCCCTCACTTGGGCGCGCCAGCCGGCGAAGAAATTCGCGGTCACGACCGACAAGGCCAGATATGCGCCGGGCGAGGTCGCCAATCTCGTGCTGGAAAGCCCCTATCAGACAGGCGCCGCGCTCGCCGTCATCGAGCATGCCTCCGGCAAGAACGACTATCGCTGGGTCCCGGTCGCGAACGGCGCCGGCAGTCTGAAGCTCGACATTCCCCGCATGGACATGCCGAAGCTGCCGGTGCATTTCGTGCTGATGCGGGGCCGCGTCGCCGACACCGACGCCAAGCCCGGCGCGCTCGTCGATCTGGCGCGGCCGGCGACGGTCGTCAACAACACCACGCTCGCCATCACGCCGGAAAAGCACGAGGTGAAGGTCGAGCTCACGGCGCCGACCGAGGCGCAGCCCGGCGACGAGATCGAGCTCGGCGTCGCTTTGCGCGACGACGCCGGCCGGCCGCTTTCCGGCGAAGTCACGCTCTGGCTCGTCGACCAGGCCGTGCTCTCGCTCGCCAAGGAGCAGCCGCTCGATCCCATCCCGGACTTCATCGTCGACCGCGACAGCAAGGTGGTGCTGCGCGACACGCGGAACCTGGCGCTGGGACTGCTGCCGCTGCAGGAAATCCCGGGCGGCGATACCGGCAAGCAGAGCAAGGACCTGCTCGACCAGGTGCCGATCCGCAAGAACTTCACGCCGCTCCCCTATTACAACCCGCGCCTCATGATCGGCCCCGACGGCAACGCCACGGTCAAGGTGAAGCTGCCGGATTCGCTGACCAACTTCATGATCCGCGCCAAGGCGGTGAGCGGCGCCGACCGCTTCGGCTTCAGCACCGGCAAGATCATGGTGCGGCTCCCGGTCATCGTCGAGCCGGCGCTGCCGCGCTTCGTGCGCCCCGGCGACCGGTTCGTCGCGGCCGCCATCGGCCGCATCGTCGAGGGCGATCTCGGCCCCGGCCGCGCCGAGCTCCGCGTCGACGGCCTCAACCTCGACGGCCCCGCGGCCCAGGTCTTCGACTGGGAGAAGACGCCGACGCGCATCGAGGCGACGGTCGACGTGCCGTCTCCCGCTTATGCCGCGTCGGGTCGCCCCGAGCGCGACGGGGTGACCCTGACCTTCGGCGTCGAGCGCAGCGCCGACAAGGCGCATGACGCCTTTGCCGTGACCTTGCCGATCCGACCTGACCGCGATCCCGTGGTGAAGCGCGAGCTCGTCGATCTCGCGCCGGGCGCGCCTTACACGGTGCCGGCGATCACCGAGGCGTATCGGCCGGGCACGCTGAAGCGCGGCCTCACCATCGCCGCCGAGCCCGCCTTGCTGCGGCTGGCCGCGAGCCTCGATTATCTCCGGGATTATCCCTTCGGCTGCACCGAGCAGCGCGTCAGCGCGGTGCGCGCCGAGATCGCGGCGCGGCAATTCCACGACTTGCTGCTCTTCGAGCGGACCGCCGACCGCACCGGGGCCGACTACAAGGCGACCGTCGCCTGGATCAAGGGCGCCATCGACGCCAACGGCCTCGTCGCTTATTGGCCCGGGACCAAGGGCGACGTGGCGCTGACCGCCTGGACGCTGCAGTTCCTGACCGAGGCCAAGGCGGCGGGCTACGAGGTCGAGAAGCCGCTCGCCGACGGCATTACGAGCGCGCTGCAGCAGTCCCTTCGCTCGGACTATCCCTATCTCCTCGTCGGCGAGGATCTGGCCGAGCGGACTTGGGCGCTGGTTGCGCTGGCCCAAGCCGGGGCGGCGGATGCGGGCTATGCCGCGGAGCTGGCACGGCACTCGCAGCAAATGACGCTGGAAGGCCGCGCCGAGGTGATGCGCGCCCTGACGCTTTCGGGCCAGGCGCCGCCCGCGGTGCTCGCGAGCCTCACCAAGGACCTCTGGCCCGACGTCGTCTTCCGCCTCGTCAACGGCAAGGAAGCCTATGGCGGGCTCCAAGCCGATGCGCTCCGCGCCAGCCCGCTGCTGCTGCCGTCGGAAGCGCGCAGCATCGCCGAGGTCATCCGCGCCACCTCCGGCATCGGCCCCGATCAGCGTCGGCGCCTCATGGTGAAGGCGCTGGTGGCGAGCGCCGGTCCCCAGGGCTGGGGCAGCACCAACGCCAATGCGGAGGCCTTCCTGGCGTTGAGCGAATACTTCGCCACATCGAGCGGCGGCACGGCGCGCAAGGCGACGCTGGCGCGCGGCAGCGAGCAGCGTGCGCTGACCCTCGACGCGGCCGAGCCCATCGTCCGCTTCAACGAGCTCCACCCCGATGCGCTGGTGGTGACGGCGTCGGCGCCCGGCGAGCCGCTGGGGTTGCTGGCGGACACGCGGTATCTGGCCACCGCCGACGGCAGCAACGTCGCAGCCTCCGCCGAAGGCTTCGTCGTCAACGAGGCGGTGCAGAAGCTCGAGGCCGGCCAGCCCGTGTCGCTCGACCAGCCGGCGAAGCGGTTGGAATTCGCCGTGGGCGACGTGGTCGAGCAGCAGTTGGAGCTGATCAATCCCGAGGAGCGCCATCAGGTGGCGGTGGTGATCCCCCTCGCCGCCGGCATGGAGCCGCTCAACCCCGGCCTTGCCACCGCGCCCCCCGAAGCGAAGCCCTCGCATGCGCCGTCGCTCGAGCCGACCTACGTCGCCTTCCTCGACGACAGCGTCGAATATTTCTACGAGACGCTCCCCAAGGGCACGTTCGACTTCGCCTTCCGCAGCCGCGCGACGGTGCCCGGCCGCTTCATCCAGCCCGCGGCGTCGGCGGAAATGATGTATCAGGAGGCCGTGCGCGGCAACGGCAACGGCGCCGAGGTGGTGATCGAGCGGAAATGAACGGCCCCCTCACCCTCCCAGCGCTGCGCGCTGGGCCTCTCCCACAAGGGGAGAGGGGATTCAAGCGCGCCTCTTCCCCTCTCCCCCTTGTTGTGGGAGAGGGAGGGGCCTGCCGCGAAGCGGCGGGAGGGGGAGGGGCGTGATTGTGGGCAGGAAGATAGCGGTAGTGACGGCGGCGGTGTCCGCGATCGCGGCCGTCGTCTTCACTGGCGTCTGCTGGTCGCGCGCCGAGCTCGTCCACGTACCCGCTAGCTTCATCCTGCTCGACCGGCACGGCGCGTTCCTGGCGCAGCTCGGGGGCAGCGATGAGCGGGGGTATGGGTACTGGCCCGCGCCGGCCGGCTCAGACCGCATCGTCGCGGCGCTGCTAGCGCTGGAGGACCGGCGCTTCTGGGAGCACCCCGGCGTCGATCCCGTCGCCGTCATCCGCGCTGCGGCGCAAGACCTCGCCGCCGGGCGGCGCATCTCCGGCGCTTCCTCGATCGCCATGCAGGTGGCGCGGCTGCAGCATCCCGAGGCCCGCACCCTTCTCAACAAGGCGCTCGAGGCCGGCACCGCGCTCTGCCTCACGCTCCGCTATGGCCGGGACGCGGTGCTCAGGCAATATCTTCGCATCGTCCCCTTCGGCAATGGCAGCCATGGCGTGGCGCATGCCGCGCGGTTTTATTTCGACAAGCCGGCGAGCGACCTCTCCTGGGCGGAAATCGCGCTTCTCTCAGCCCTGCCGCAAGCGCCGTCGCGCCTCAACCCGCTCTCCCCCGGCGGTCGCGCACAGGCGATCCTCCGCGCCGAGCGCGTGCTCGATTACCTCCACGCGGCGCACGTCATCCCCGACAGCGACCTTGCTCTGGCACGCCAGCAGCTCGCCACCGTCGCGCTTCTTCCCCGCCCGCGCCGGCCGGAGGAAGCCGTCCACGCCATCCTGCAGCTCGAGCGCCGCTTGGGCGACGCCGACACCTGGCTCAAGACCCACGCCGAAGCCCGCGTCGCCGCCACGCTCGATCTCGGCATCGAGCGGAGCGTCGAGCTGCTCGCGGCAAAGCGCCTCCGGCAATGGCGCGACGCAGGCGCCCAGCAAGTGGCGCTCGCCGTCATCGACCGCCGGAGCCACGAGGTCCTCGCCTGGGTCGGCTCCAACGATTATTTCGGCGGCCATGCCGGCGCCATCGATTTCGCCGACATCGAGCGCTCGCCGGGCAGCACGCTGAAACCCTTCCTCTATGCGCTGGCGCTCGACCGCGACGTCATCCGCGCCGACCTGCCGCTCAACGACGATCCCGACGTGGTGCCGGAGATCGAGAACGCCGATCGCGGCTACATGGGGCCGCTGCTGCCGCGCCAGGCGCTCGCCAATTCGCGCAACGTGCCGGCGGCGGCGCTGGTGCGGGCGCTGGGGCTCGACGAGACCTTGGCCTATCTCCGCCGCCTCGGCCTTCATGAGAGCCCGCACAAGGGGCGCTATTACGGCTTGGGCCTGGCCGTGGGCGCGCTGCCGACATCGCTGGAGCGCCTGGTGCGCGCCTATGGCGCGCTCGCCGATGACGGCATGCTGGCCGATCTCCGCTGGTATGAGGGCGAGGCAGTGCGGGCGCCGGTGCGCGTTCTCTCAGCCCAAGCGGCGCGGCAAGTGACGCTCTTCCTCGCCGATCCGATGGCGCGGCTCCCGAGCTTCTCGCGCATGGGCCCGGCGGAGTTCCCCTTCCCCGTCGCAGTCAAGACCGGCACGTCGCAGGATTACCGCGACGCCTGGACGATGGCCTATTCGCCCAAATACATCGTCGGCGCCTGGGTCGGCCGGGCGGATGTGGGACCGATGGAGGCGATGGGCGGCATGGGGAGCGCCGCCGAGCTCGTGCATGACGTGCTGCTCTCGCTCGAGGCGAACCCGAGCGGCCGCGAGGACGGCCTCTCCTTCCCGGCGCCGGCGGGCACACACGCCATCGCGGTCTGCGGCAACCTCCGCTGCAGCGCCCTCTTCCACGAATGGGTTCCGAGCGAGCCCATGGAGAACGCCGAGCGCATCCTGATCGACCGCCGCAGCGGCACCATGGCGACGCAAGCGACGCCACCCGAGGACGTGATCGAGGCGACGCTGCCGGCGCGGCCGGACCTGCGCGAGCCGCTGCTGCTCGCGCATCAGGGGCCGGCGACGGCGGCGCGCATCGACATCGTCTCGCCCGAGGACGGCGCGCATCTCCTCCACGATCCCGACGAGCCCGCCTCCGCCGAGACGCTGGCGCTCCGCGCCGCCATCACCGGCCCTTTCCGCACCATCGCCTGGTACATCGACGGCCACCTCTACAGCACCGTCGGCACCGGCGAGGCGCTGCGCTGGCCGCTGCAGCCGGGCGTGCACCGCTTCCAGGCGCGGATCCCGGAACGGCCGGAGAGCTCGGCGGTGGTGAGTGTGACGGTGGAGTGAGGGGTGGTGACTCCAGGGATGCACGCCTTTTCCGCGCAGACGGGTCTTGCTATCGCGCACTCATGACTTGCGATAGGATTGCCTCGATCCGAGCTCAGAGGTGTCAATCAAAGTATTCGTCCCTTGGCTCCGCCTGGGCCTCCGGTTCCTCCAGTCCCGCCCGGACCGGCGCCTCCCAGCAGCATCCCGCCCTTTACTCCCGCCGGCGTACTGCCACCCTTCCGCGGCGCGACACCCACATCCGCCGCCCACATGACCCCGTATGCGACGGACATCACGGATTTAATTAGCCCAACTTGAGCGACTTAGTCCGAGTCGCGAGATTTTTTGATTTTGGGTATTGAATCGGATCAAGGATTTGCGGGTCGGCGAGGAGTGATTTTCGCGTATAGTGCCGACCTTGGGGATTTTCTTTTGCGCCGTGATGGTACGTGATCGGCGCGATGTATTTGCGTTACGCCTCACGGGGGAAGGGGGTTGCTTCTTCGATGGCGAGATCCGCTTCTCTCTTTGTGGAGACGAAAGGCGGCAGCCACCACGGGTTTCGCCCAGTCGGGTACTGTCTCGCAGGCCTCGGCATCGTCGAGAGCGGGGGCGAGGAGGACGCCCTGCTTCATCTCGAGGATGAGCTTCGGATCCGGGACCGGCTCTCCCGGCGCAACGTCGACGCTGTTGTCGAAGACCTGGAGGTGGAAGAGATGCGGGAGGAGAGCGACCAGGTTCTCGCGCGAGCTGCTCCAGCGCGCCCGGATTCGTTCCTCCGGGATGTCATGCCCGCCGTGCTCGACCCTGAGGCGCACGCGTGACATGTGCTTTTCGATGGAGTCGAGGCCGCAATAGATCATGGAGATGTGGTGCGTCGCCGCGGCGCTCACGAGGAGACGCGAGATGGTGGCACCGCCGAGCGTCGTCTCGAAGGCGTAATCGGTCCCTTCGGCGAGCGCCGCCTCGAGCCGCCGCTTGCCTGAGGCCCAAGCCTCGGCGTCCGCCTCGTCTCGGGTGCAGCCGAGCCGTTGGATGAGCTCTCGCGCATAGGCGTCGGGGTTGAACCATGGGACGCCGTGCTCCTTCAGCATGTCGCCCGCGACCGAGCTCTTGCCCGCACCGTTGACGCCGGCAAGCACGAGGATGAAGGGGCGTTTTCGCGCCCGGCGAATCTGCGACCGTTTGGGTGCGCGCCGCTTCGAGGTCGACCGTTGGCCCCCCGGCCGCCGACGCATCAGAACGAAGCGCCGGCCTTCGAGCGGACCCTCGCCCGACCCTTGGCGGCCATCACCGCCTCAACCCGCTCTCGTGCGTCAGGCGCCTTGAGCGACGCCAGATGCCGGTCGAACTCGGCGGCAAGTTCCGCAAGAACAGCTTGACGATGCTTTTCGGCGCCGCCGAGGAGCGCGGCCATCTCCTGATATTTGCCGGCCTCGAGAACGACCACCTCGACCTTGTCGTGGCTGGTGATGGCGATGGTGCCAAGCGCGCGAACCTCGCGGACGAGGCCACCCCAGCGATTCTTCGCCTCCGTCGCGTTGCGGCGGGGAAGGTCCTCGAGCTGCGGCAGGCTGACGGCCATGGCGGACGCTCCTTTGACAAGGCGCCAACCATAGCAAAAACGGCCGAACATGTCCAATTCGGCCGAATTAGCCGAACTCCCTCTCCGCCCCTCAGGGGCGGAGAGGGCTGGAGTGAGGTGGGGAGCCACCCGCGCGGTCGCGAATGCAACGGCTCTTGAAGGGGAGAGAAGTCTGGCTCAAAACGCGCCCGAATGCGCCTGCGACAAAGAACGCTGATCGCACGTACGCTCCGCCGTGATGCGACCGACGTTGAAGATCCTATGGCGCGCGCTTCGGGAGCGGTGCCCCGCTTGGAAGTTCCGTCGGCAGCATCCGCTCGCGACCCGAATCGCAGACTTCGCCTGCCCAGCGCGAAAGCTGGTGATCGAGCTCGACGGCGGACAGCACGCGGATCGGCAAGAAGCCGATGCGCTCCGCACCGCGGAACTCGCGCGTCATGGGTATCGCGTCATTCGCTTCTGGAACAGCGATGTGCTCGAGAACATCGAAGGCGTGCTGGAGACCATTTTGCACGAGCTCGAGAGTCCCCCACCTCACCCCAACCCTCTCCGCCCCTGAGGGGCGGAGCGGGGGCAGGTCTCGCCGGCGCGCGCCCTGTCGCTCACCCCTCCGCCAGCTTCGCAATCCTCTCCCGCATCGCCCCATCCGGCAGCGGCCCCGTCCCCGCGGCGGCGTTGTCGCGCATGTGCAGGGGATTGCTCGTGCCGGGGATGGCGCAGGTGACGGCGTCGTTCCCGAGCACGAACTTCAGCAGCAGCTGGGCCCAGCTGGTGCAGCCGATCTCGCCGGCCCAGGGGGGCAGCGGACGGGCGGCCAAGCGGCGCAGCAAGCCGCCGCCGCCGAAGGGAAGGTTCACCAGCACCGCCATGCCGCGCGCCTTCGCCAGCGGCAGGATGCGCGCCTCGGCGGCGCGGTTGTCGGCCGCGTAGTTGACCTGCACGAAATCGAGCGTCTCGGCGCGCATCACCGCCTCGAGCTGGTCATAGGCGCCGGCCGTGTAGTGGGTGACGCCGAGATAGGCGACGCGCCCCTCCGCCTTCCATTGGCGTAAGGTCGCAAGCTGCGTCTTCC
>DATJAV010000012.1:0-15271 GCA_035515835.1 Allostellaceae bacterium | reverse complement strand
AAATCCCGATATCGCCGGTCGGCAAGATCCTCCGTCGGAAGCTCGTCGCCGGCGAGTTCGAGGCCGAGACCTCCTTTGCTCCCTCCACAGGAAACGCCGAATGAGCGAGAACCCCTACGCCATCGCCCCCGCCCTTCCCGACGAACCCGACGGGTTCCGCATCGAGATCGACCCGGCGCGCGAGCGCGCCGACGTCATTCTCGACCGGCCGCCGCTCAACGTCATCGCCATGGCGGCGCGCGACCAGCTGCGCGTCACCTTCGAGGCGCTCGATGCCGATGACCGGGTCCGCGTCATCGTGCTCCGCGCGATGGGCGAGCATTTCTCGAGCGGCGGCGACATCAAGGACTTTCTCGAAGCATCGCCCGAGCATGTTTCGAGGCTCGCCTGGAACATTGCCGCGCCGGCGCGTTGCGGCAAGCCGGTGATTGCCGCCAATCGCGGCTATTGCTTCGGCGTCGGCTTCGAGCTCTCGCTCGCCTGCGATTTCCGCATCGCCTCGGAGACTTGCCTCTATGCGCTGCCGGAGCAGCGCCTCGCGCAGATCCCCGGCTCCGGCGGCTCGGCGCGCCTCCAGAAGATGATCGGCATCGCGCGCACCAAGGACATGGTGATGCGCTCGCGGCGCATTTCCGGGAAAGAGGCTCACCAATGGGGCGTCGCGACCGAGTGCGTGCCGGACGCCGAGCTCGAAGCGGCGACCGATACGCTGGTCGAGGAGCTGCGGGGATTCGCGCCGCTGGCGCAGCGCACGGCCAAGAAGCTTCTGAACGACACCGAAGATGCGAGCCTCAGCCTCGCCATCGAGATGGAAGGCCACGCCTATAGCCGGCTGCGCATGTCCGACGATTTCCGGGAAGGCGTCGAGGCCTTCCACGCCAAGCGCAAGCCGCAGTTCCGGGGCTCGTGAGAAAGAATCATCACAGAGGCACAGAGACACAGAGAGCAAGTGGTTCGGCGCGCGTAGCGCGCCATCTACTGATTCTCCGTGTCTCTGTGCCTCTGTGGTGATTCTTCTTGTTTCTCTCGCTTCTCGCCCTCCAATCGCGTCGTGACCTTCAGATAGATCAGCATCGGGTAGAGCGCCGAGAAGAGGGCAAGGGCGATACCGTAGGCCCCTTCGCGATAGCCTTTGCGCGCGACGTAGGATTTCCACGCCCGGCTGAACATGCGGCGAAAAGACGGGCGGAATTTCGGGATCTGACCCTTGTCGATGGCGTCGGCCGCGGCCGCGTCGGTGTAGCTGTTGAGGCGGCGGAACATGTCCGAGAGATCGCGGTCGACGAAATGCTGGATCGCGCTCTCCAGCGTCCGCCGCTCGCCGGTGTAGCGGACCGGCGGATGGACGCGGCCTTGCCCCCAGATCTTGCCGCCGGGACGATAGAGCGCAGCGCGCATGGCGGCGCCGTTATAGGCGCCCCAGCCGAAGCGGATGAGCTTGCCGCCGATGTGGTTCGCGATGGGGATGAGGAAGTAGGTGTCGCCCGGCGTCGCGGCGATGACGCGGCGAATTTCCGCGGCGAGCGCCGGCGTCGCCCGCTCGTCGGCGTCGACCTCGATGACCCAATCGCCGCGGCAGGCGGCGACCGCGGCGGTGCGCCGCTCGCCCTCGAGCGGCCACGCCCCTTCGACGATGCGCGCCCCGAACCCCCGCGCGATCTCACCCGAGCGGTCGGTGGTGCGGTCGAGCGCCACGACGATCTCGTCGGCAAAACGGAGGCTTTCCAGGCACTCGGCGAGCTGCCGCTCCTCGTTCCGCGCCACCACCAGCGCCGACAGCACGGGCGCGCGGGTCGTCTGCGGTTTCCCCTCGTCCAGAGTCGCCATGGCGGGAGTCTACCAACGACGGCGCCGTGGCGCGAAAGGGAAATGGAGATGGCGGCATAAGGGGGGTTGGGGACCGATCCGAGGACAATAACCCAACGTTATCGAGTTCAGAGCCTATCGGCATTTCCGCTTCGCGCCGCGTCTCTTCAATGTGTCCCCCTCGGCTCGCGCGGATCGCGAGCGGCATTCGCTGGGGAGAAAGCCATGGTCGCGCGCCTCGTCACTTTTGGTTCCGCCGTCTTCTTGGCGGCGATGCTCATCCTTTCCCTCGTCCGCGGGACGAGGGCGGAGGACATGGGTCAGCCCGCGGCCGATAGCGGCATCGTCACAGGCAAGAGTGGCTATCCGCTGGGCGAGACGATCGCGCGGCTGAAGCAGGACATCGCCAGCAAGGGCATCACGTTCTTCTCGGAGATCGACGAGTCGCAACTGGCGGCCAAAGCGGGGATCCAGGCGCGGCCGACGACGCTGCTGGTTTTCGGCAACCCTCCCCTGGGAACCCAGTTCATCACCTCCAATCAGCTGGCGGGACTGGACTGGCCGGTCAGGCTGCTTGTTTTCGAGGACGAGCGGGGGCAAGTGTGGACGGCTTACACCGATTTCGACTACATCGCCCGCCGCCACCACATCACCGATCGCAAAGCGGCCTTCGCCATGGCATCGAAGGTCATTGCGTCGATCGTCTCGAGCGTCGCGGCCAAATAGGAGGCGGCGTCGGATCAGAGGATGCGCCGGAGGCCCGGTACCGTCAGCAGCAGCTGCGCCGTGAGCCAGCTGAGGCCGGCGGCCACCACGAAGGTCACGACGAACTTCAGGCCGGCGTGGAGGTCGACGCCAAGGAGGGCGCGCTGGACCCACACGACGAAGACATAGTGGACGAGATAGATGACATAGGCGCTCCGTGAGATCGAGTCCATCCATGTCCGTCGCATCCGCACGACGCCGCGGAAGAGCGCGAGAAAGGCGAATGAGCTGGCGACGCAGCTGGCGGTCCAGAGCACCCCTTCGAGCACGCCTCGCTGATCAGCCGAAAGACCCGCCGTCAGCGCTGGCACGAGCGGCACAAAGACGAGCGCGTTATAGGCAAGGAAACAGAAGCGGCACCACCATCGCCACCGGCGGGCGAGCGCTCCGTCGGCGGCCAAGAGGCCGTCACCGACGCCGTTCCAGCCGACCCAGATGCCCGCCGCAAACCAGACGAAATAAAGGCCGATCCGGCTCAGCTGGAAGAAGAGAGGGCGGACGAGAAACGTCCCCCACGCGCCGAACCCGAATGCCTTCAGCAACGGCAGGTAGACGATGGCGCAGATGACGAACATCCCCGCCGCCAGGATGACCGGATGGCGTCGAGACCAATCCTGCGATGCACCTTGGGATGACGAGCGACCCGGCCGAGCAACAAAGACGCCCGCCGCCAGAATGTCGAAGAACAGCAGCAGCCAGACGAACCAAAGCGGCCCGCTGGGCAACCGATCCTCACCGACATTGTTCCACCAATAGTCCCAATAGCCGGCATCCTGGCCGGTCATCTGCCAGGAGGCGTAATAGGCCAGCGGCATCCAGAGCGCCCAGACCACCACGAAGGGGACGCCGAGCCTGAGCGCGCGGCTGCGCATGAAGTCCGCCGCGCCGGACCGCTTGAGCGCCGGCCAAACGAACAAGCCAGAGATAAAGAACATCAGCGACATGAAGAACACGTCGTTGAAGTTCTCGGCATAGTCGAGGAAGAGCCAGCGCGTGGAGTCCACGACCGGCGCCGTCGAGAGAAGGTAGTGCGCCTTGTCGAACTTGGCGAAGGTCGTGTAGGCGAGAGAGCTGTGATGCGCCACCACCATCAGCGTCAGCGTCGCGCGGAGGTAGTCGAAGGCGACGTCCCGCGCGTTGGCGATGGGAAGAGACGTGGAAGGTACCAGTGCGGCTTCAGAGGCCGTCATCGAAATCCTCGAAAGGGCTGGAGTGAGGCGCCGTTTTCGAAAGTCTACCAACGACGGCGGCGCGGCGCGAAAGGGAAAAGGGCTGTGGGGGATTGGGGGAGATGACGCTGTGAACGCCTTTGGTGAGCCCCCCGTCATTCCCTGTCATCCCCATTTCGTCCCCCCGCCTCCCGCCACCACGCCGCGAGCCGCGCCTGCATTGTCACCCCCGCGGACAGCCCCTAAGCTTCGGCCAGCGAAGACAAAGGCCGGGGAGACGGGCGATGGAGCTGGCCCAGGTGACGCTCGACGACAAATACACGCTGTCTTCGGGCCGGGTTTATCTCTCGGGCGTGCAGGCGCTGGTGCGCCTCCCCATGCTGCAGCGGCAGCGCGATCAGGCGGCGGGACTTAATACCGGCGGCTTCATCTCGGGATATCGCGGCTCGCCGCTCGGCGTCTATGACAATGCGCTCTGGCAGGCGCGGCGCTTCCTGAAGCAGAACAACATCCAGTTCCAGCCCGGCATTAACGAGGATCTGGCGGCGACCGCGGTCTGGGGCAGCCAGCAGGTGAACCTCTTCCCCAGCGCCGCGGTCGATGGCGTCTTCGGCATCTGGTACGGCAAGGGCCCCGGGGTCGACCGCTCGACCGATGCGCTAAAGCACGGGAATTCCGCCGGTACCTCGAAACATGGCGGTGTCATCGCCATTGCGGGCGACGACCATGGCTGCCAGTCCTCGACCTTGGCGCATCAGAGCGAGCACATCTTCCAAGCGGCGATGATCCCGATCCTGAACCCGGCGACGGTGCAGGAATATCTCGATTTCGGCCTCTTGGGCTTCGCCCTCTCGCGCTTCTCCGGCTGCTGGGTGGGCTTCAAGGCGATCGCCGAGACCGTCGAGAGCAGCGCCTCCGTCTATGTCCACCCCCAGCGCATCGCCATCGAGCTTCCCCGCAGTTTTGAGATGCCGCCCGGCGGCCTCAACATCCGCCACCCGCATCTGCCGCTCGAGGCGGAGCGGGTGCTGCACGGGCCGAAGATGGCGGCGGTCGCCGCCTTCGCCCGCACCAATCGGCTCGACAGCATCGCCATCGACCCGCCGCAGCCGCGCTTCGGCATCATCACCACCGGCAAGGCCTATCTCGATGTGCGCCAGGCGCTGGCCGATCTCGGCCTCGACGACAAGGCCGCCGCGGCCTTGGGCATCCGGCTTTACAAAGTGGGCCTGACCTGGCCGCTTGAGGCCGAGGGCGCACGGCGCTTTGCCGAGGGCTTGAAGGACGTGCTGGTGGTCGAGGAGAAGCGCGGCTTCATCGAGGACCAGCTGCTGCGCATCCTCTACAACACCGAGGCGGCGCGCCGGCCGAGCGTCGTCGGCAAGACCGACGAAAACGGCGCGCCGCTGCTGCCGAGCCCCGGCGAGCTCACGCCCACCACGGTGGCGCGCGCCATCGTCGAGCGCCTGCGTCGGCTGGGCTCGGAGAGTCCGCAGCTGACGCAGCGCCTGGCGCGGCTCGAATCCTTCGACCGGATCCTGGACGCGCCGCTGCCGAAAACCCAGCGCACGCCCTTCTTCTGCTCGGGCTGTCCGCACAACACCTCGACGCGCATCCCCGAGGGCAGCCGCGCCATGGCCGGCATCGGCTGCCATGCCATGGCGATGTACATCCCCTCGCGCAACACGCAGACCATCACCCATATGGGCGGCGAAGGCGCCAATTGGATCGGCCAGGCGCCCTTCACTCGCGACAAGCACGTCTTCCAGAATCTGGGCGACGGCACCTATTCGCATAGCGGCCTTCTGGCGATCCGCGCCGCCGCCGCGGCCGGCGTCAACATCACGTATAAGATCCTCTATAACGACGCCGTCGCCATGACCGGCGGCCAACCGGTCGAAGGTCAGCTGAACGTGCCGCAGATCACGCGGCAAGTCGCATCCGAAGGCGCCCAGCGCGTCGTCGTCGTCACCGACGAGCCCGACAAGTATCCCGCCGGCACTGACTTCGCTCCCGGCGTCACCATCCGGCCGCGGGAAGACCTCGATGCGGTACAGCGCGAGCTGCGCGAGACGCCGGGCCTCACCGTGCTGGTCTACGACCAGACCTGCGCCGCCGAGAAGCGGCGTCGCCGCAAGCGCGGCCAGTTCCCCGATCCGCCCAAGCGCGTCTTCATCAACGAGCGGGTCTGCGAGGGCTGCGGCGACTGCTCGGAGAAATCGAATTGCGTCTCGGTGAAGCCGCTCGAGACCGAGTTCGGGCGCAAGCGCGCCATCGATCAGTCGAACTGCAACAAGGACTACTCCTGCGTCAACGGCTTCTGCCCGAGCTTCGTCACCGTGCATGGCGGTGAGCTGCGGAAGCTTGCGCGCAAGACCGCGGCGGTGGCGGACAATCCCTTCGCCGACCTGCCGCTGCCCGAACAGCGGCCGCTCGGCGAGCCCTATGGCATTCTCGTCACCGGCATTGGCGGCACCGGCGTCATCACGGTGGGCGCGCTCCTCGGCATGGCGGCGCATCTCGAGGGACGCGGCTGCACCGTGCTCGATTTCACCGGGCTCTCGCAGAAGAACGGCGCGGTGATGAGCCATATTCGCCTGGCGCCCCGGCCCGAGGACTTGAACGCGGTGCGCATCGCCGCCGGCGGCGCCGATCTGCTTTTGGGCTGCGACATGGTGGTGGCGGCAAGCCCGGAGGCGCTGTCGCGCGTCGAGCACGGCGTGACCCGCGCCGTCGTCAATTCATATCTCGCGCCCACCGCCGCCTTCGTCGTCAATCCCGACATCGATTTCGAGACGCTCGCCATGCATCGGGCACTGAAAGCCGCGGCGGGTGCGCCCAACACCGATTTCCTCGACGGCACCGGGTTGGCGACGGCGTTAATGGGCGACAGCATCGCCACCAACCTCTTCATGCTGGGCTTTGCCTTCCAGCAAGGGCTGGTGCCGCTCGGTCTCGCCGCCATCGAGCGGGCCATTGAACTCAACGGCGTCCAGGTCGAGAACAACAAACGCACTTTCGCCTGGGGGCGGCTTGCCGCCCATGACCGCGCCACGGTCGAGGCGCTGGCGCGGCCGGCCATGGCCGCCGAAGCGCCGGCGCCGCAAAGCCTCCGCGAACTCGTCGAGCGCCGCGCGGGCTTCCTCACCGCCTATCAGAACTCGGCTTATGCCCAGCGCTACCGCGACCTGGTCGCCGCGGTCGAGACAGCCGAGAAGACGCGCGGCCGCGGGCTCGCCGGTCTCGCCGAAGCGGCGGCACGCAATTTCTTCAAGCTCATGGCTTATAAGGACGAGTACGAGGTGGCGCGGCTCTATACCGACGGCACCTTCTTGAAGCAGCTGCATCAGCAATTCGAGGGCGACTTCAAGCTGCAGTTCTACCTGGCGCCGCCGCTCACGGCGCCGCGCGACCCGGCGACGGGAGAGCTCAAGAAGCGCGCCTTTAGCGGCCGCTGGATGCTGCTCACCTTCCGGTTATTGGCGGCGCTGCGCGGCCTGCGCGGCACCACCTTCGACATCTTCGGCCATACCGCCGAGCGGCGGACGGAGCGCAAGCTCATTGCGGATTATGAGACGATGCTGACGGAGCTCATCGCCGCGCTCACCCCCGACAACCACGCGCTCGCCGTCGAGATCGCGAGAGTGCCCGAGCAGATCCGCGGCTACGGCCACATCAAGGAGCGCAACATCAAGAAGGCGAAGGAGCGCGAGGCGAGCCTGCTCGCGGCATTCCGCACGCCGTCGCCGCGCGCGACCGCCGCGGAGTAGCCGCGGGATCAGGGGTGCCGGACGACCGACGCGAGCAGCTCGTCCCAGAGTCGCAGGAACTTCTTCTGGCTGACGCGGCCAGAGCGATGGCCGACATCGGGCCCCGTCGCGAGATGAAAATGAAGCTCCGGCTGCACCAGCCGGTCGACGTCGCCCCCGCCATCGAAGTGGGCATGGAGGCTGATGCCCGCGGCGTCGGTCTTGGCGATCACGGTCTCCGTTCCCGACATGCCGGCAACCACCTTCGACCCTTGGCGGAGGACCACCGTCTGCTTGTCGAGGGCGGCACCGGCTGCCATCGGCTTGGCCTTGCTGCCCCGAGCGTGGACCGCCGTCTCGATCTCGAGGACCGCGCCGGGCCACGGCAGCTCGATCGTCGCGTGCACCTCCTCGCTGCTGCCGATCGGCTCCGGCAGCACGCCGCCGGCGATGCAAAATCCCGGGTTCTTGCCATCCGGGCCCTCGTCGGGGAGGAACGCCCGCAGCAGCTTCAGCACCGCCTTATCCATCTGCGGACCCTGACCGATCTCGCCGCTCGCCGTGGCGACGAACACATTGTCGCCGAGCGAGCGGTGGCCCTCGAGCATCAGGCCCGACGGCGCCGACGGATCGGCGACGAAGAGGATGCCGTCCATGCCGTTCGACCAATGATATTCCTTCACCGGTGGCGCGTTCGATCCTGCGACGATCTCGTCGTGCCGCCGCGCCAAGAACGCGCCGTAGGAATCGCTGCCCAACGCGCGAATGCGCAGCGTGATGCCGTCGTAGCGCTGTATCTCTTCGGCCAGGATCGCCCTATCCGGCACTTGCAGGTAGAACCGGCCGAAGCACCAGGGGCGAGGATTTAGCGTGGCGGCGTCGCTGCCCGCGCAGGGCAAGAGAAGGAAGAGGGCAAGGAGCGGCACGTTCAGCTTCATGAACCAAGGTTTCCTCCAAGGGCCGCTCCGCGTCAAGGGCGGCCCGCCGGCCGAGATCGTGCGTCATCCCGGCGTCGAGGCCTATGTCAGCCGCACGGAGGCCTTTCTTGAAACGAAGGACCCTAGCTCTCGCGCAACGACTACATCCCGCAGGTCCATCTCAGGGTTGAGCTTGGCCCCGCGCCCTCGGCCACAGTATCTTGCCGCGCCATGCGGAAGTGAGAGCGTTCCATGAGAAACCTGGGAGGTGCACTGGTTGCCGCCTTGGCGTGGCTTGTCGCGGCGGCGCCGAGCTTCGCCACGGTGCCGGCGCCGGTCGACACGCTGGCCGACGGGCGCAGCGGAAAAATCTATTTCACCAGCCTCACGCCGAAAGACGCGATCGAGATGGCGAAACGGCAGAGCGCGACCAAGGTCGTGGTCGACGGCGTCCTCAGCCTTCCGGCCGAAGCCAAGGGACCGGTGCCCGCCATGGTCATCGCCCATGGCAGCGGCGGCATCCTGCCGAGCTATGTGCTCTGGACGGAGGCGTTGAACCGGGCGGGGATCGCGACCTTCGTCGTCGACAGCTGGAACGGCCGGGGCATCACCTCGACGCGTTACGACCAGAGCCAGGTCTCGAGCGCTGCCAACGTCGCCGACGCCTTCTTCGCGCTGCGGCTGCTCGCCACCCATCCCCGCATCGATGCCAAGCGCATCGGCGTCATGGGCTTCTCCCGCGGCGGCTTCGTGGCACTCAACACCACGCTCGAGCCGCTGCGCCGTGCCGTGATCGGCGGCGATCTCCATTTTGCCGCACATGTCCCGTTCTATCCCGACTGCAATTTTCGCTGGACCGCAGCGCAACGCGACGGAGCGCCCATCCTCATGCTGCTGGGCCAGCGCGATGACTGGACGCCGGCCGCGCCGTGCCTCGCCGAAGCGGAGCTGCTCAAGGCGCGCGGCGTCGATATCCGCACGGTCGTCTTTCCCAATGCGTTCCACGGCTTCGACGTGCCGGGGCGGTCGGGGGAGATGAAGGGCGTGCCGCAAGCGCGCAACTGCTTCGTCGAGACCAACCTCGACACCTTCGTCGTCCGCCGCTACGACACGGGGCAAGCTTTCACGTCCCTCGGCGCCTATCAGGACTACGTCAGGAGCTGCCAAGGCACCGGCGTACATGCCGGCGGCGATCCCGAAGGCCAGCGCCGCGCGCCCGAAGAAACGGTCGCCTTCCTCAAGGCCGTATTCGGCCTCTAACGATGTGAGGCAAGATCGTCGCGCCGATGGCCGGCATTACTCCTGGAAACCTACGCCGCCTTGACGCAGCGGAACTCGGCGGCGTAGCCGCGGAAGAGCGGCGACAAGCGGACGTCGGCGAGGCGGTCGTCGTGCAGCTCGTCCAAGAGCTCGGTGCGGGGGTGGACGTCGAAGAGCGCGAGCCAGGAGCGCAGCACGCGGCGGCACCAGCGGGGGAGCTCGCCCTGGTCCCAGAAGTCGACGATGGCGAGGCTGCCGCCAGGCCGGAGCGTGGCGATGGCGCGGTCGATGGCGGCGCGCCAGGAGGGCATCATCGAGAGCGAATAGGCGAAGAGGATGACGTCGAACGGCTGGTCGAGGCCGAAGCTCAGGGCGGGATCGAGCTCCTCGGCAAGGCCGTGGCGCAGCGTGATGCGCTGGCCAAGACCGGCGCGGGCAATGGCAGCGGCGGCCGTGCGCAGCATCGTCTCGGAGGCGTCGATGCCGTAGAAGGCGACATCGGGATGGCGGCGCGCCAGCGCGATGAGATTGCGCGCCGTGCCGCAGCCCACCTCGCAGACGCGGTCCCCCGGCCGAAGCGCCAGGCGGCGGATGACACGGTCACGGCCGAGCAGATAGAACTTACGCGTCAGGTCGTAGATGTGGCGCTGGTGCCGGTACATCCGGTCCATCGCCTGACGCGGATCAAGGCTCATGCCGCCGAGCGCTGGGCGTAGACATGGAACCCGCCATAGATCGCGGAGCGGTCGCGCGCCAGCAGCGTCCGGCTGAACTCGCGCTCATAGTGCCAGCCGGCAATGAGCGCGGGATCGAGTGCGCCCTCGAGCTGCGCCTCTTCCGCCGCCGTGCGGAAGATGACGCGGGCGCCCGGACGCGCGGTGCGGTCGATCTCGCGCCAGAGCGCGTTCAGCTGGTGGTGGCTCATCCAGTCCTGGGCATCGAGCAGCACATAGCGGTCGACGCTGGCGGGCGGCTCGCCGGCGAGGAAGTCAGTCATCGAGGCGAGCCGCGTATCGACGCGGTCGATGGCGCGGCGCAGCTGCGGGTAGTTCTCGGCACGGAGATAATCGGGCAGCGCTTGCCGGCGCTCCAGGTCGTAGACCCGGCCGAAAGCTTGCCAGGCGAAGTAATTGTCCTCCATCGGGAAATCGCAGGCGAGCCGCCGCAAGCGGTCGCGATAGAGGCCGGCGACGCCGTCGGCGGCGTCGCGGCGCAGCAGATTGAACTGCGCCGGCGGGATGCCGAGGCTGTAGGTCATCATCGGCAGCTTGCAGAGGAGCCGTACGATGCGGAGATCGAAGAGCGGCGTCACCGTCTCGTCGAAGATGCGCTGCTGCTCGGCCAGCGTCGTCGCATCGAGGAGACGCTTCGGGCGCCGGCCGGTCGCTGCGGCAAAGCCATGCAGCAGGCCGATGAACCGTCCCATCAGCGCACGCCGGTAAAGTCCGTCGGCGAAATACTCGAAGCGACGCTTGCGCATGAAGCGCCGCTCCTCCCAGAAGGCACGCGTCTCCCGATCGAGGTAGGGGCGCAGCAAGCTGAAATAGGTCTGTCTGTTCGCCGGATCGGCGGCGGCGCCGAACATGCGGAAGAAGGTCTCGTGGTCCGGGAGCTGCTGCACCGCCACAAGCTTCAAGCGCGTCAGCGCGATATGCGCGGGATTGAGATCAACGGCGACGATCGCCGCGGGGTCGGCGCAGAGGTAGTTGAGCACGTTACAGCCGGCCGAGGCGATGGTCACGACGCGGCTCGATGGGCTCAGTTTCAACGCCTCGAGATCGACCCGCGGATCTTCCCAGATTTGGTTGTAGACGAAACGCTTGAACCAGAATGCGAAGAGCCGGTCGAGCATCCCTTTCTTCGAAGCCGCGGGTGCGTTGTAGACGGCCTTCTCAACAAGCCCATGGGGCATGATCAGCCTTTCTTCGTGGTGCGGGGCGCCGAGAAGCGGGAGCGTGGCCCTCTAATAGACGGACGCCCAATGTATATCCACAAAATAATGAAATGACCGAGCCGGTCAAATGTAATCTGCGATCAAATTACTCTCCCCGGTAATCGATCGCCAAGGTTGCATCGGTCGCCGCGACTCGGGTAAAAAGCCGGAACCGTGCGGCTCAGCATCGTGTTGGCGGTGCAGAGGTCAGCTGCAACAAGAGGTCTGAACCATGCCTGCCGCATCGAAAACATCACTGGCGATCCTGCCGCTGTTGGCGTTGCTCGCCGCTTGCGACGCGGCACCTTATCATGAAGGACACGCCGTTTCCGCAGCGCCGCCGCCCGACCTCTCGGGGGCGCTCGGAGCACCCGTTGTCGTGGCGCAAGGCGGCGCTCCCGTTTCCGGCAGCACGATCCCGGTGACGCCCCTGCCGGTGCGGCTGTCGGCGCCCGAGTTGGCGTCGACCTTCAGCAACAACACCGCAGAGGGGGTGAGCTCAACCGGCGCGCCCTATGCCGCCTATTTCGCCGGCGACGGCGCGGAGCACTTCCGCGCCGGCAGCTTCGAAGATTCCGGCCGCTGGCGGGTGCTGGCCGATGGGCGTCTCTGCACCACCCTCCCCTCGCTCGGCGACGGCGCTGAATCCTGCTACGTCATGTATCGCAACGGCACCACGCTCACTTTCGCCGCGCCCGACGGCACCGCGCTCGGCACCGTCACCGTGGTCGCCGGCGATCCGATGAACCTTTAGCACCGACCTTCTCGCCGGCGGCTACCGGCGCTAAGCTCGCTCGGGTCGGGAGAATGCACATGACCGCGAGCGAGCCTCTCTATGCCGTCGAAGCGCGCGAGATGGTGGCCGAGACGCCGGATCTGCGTATGGTGGTGCTGACGCTGGCGCCGGGCCAGGAAGTGCCTTGGCACTGGCACAGCAATGTTTCCGACCACATGATTTGTCTCAAGGGCCCGATGGTGGTCGAGATGCGCTCGCCCAGCGAGCGCCTCGAGCTGCTGCCGGGCGAGCGCTGCACCGTGCCGGCGCGACGCGCCCATCGCGTCAGCGGCAAGCATGGCGGCGCCTGCCAATTCGCCATCTTGCAAGGCGTGGGCCGCTACGATTTCAATCCCGTCGGCGGTTGACGAGCGAGCCTTTCTCGTCGCCCCGACATCCCCTTCATCGCAGTGGACAGAGCGCTCGCCGCGTACCAATCTGTCGCCATCCCAACCTCAGGGCCCGTCATGCGCCTCATCAAAATCGCGATCTCCACCGGTCTTATCGTTCTCGCTCCGCTCGCTGTGCCGGTGACGGCGGCCGATCGCGACATCAACCTCGATCTGTTCAAAGAGGTCTATGCGCAGGTCCACGCCCATTACGTCGATCCAGTCAGCGACAAACAGCTGCTCGAGGGCGCGATCAAGGGCATGCTGGGCAATCTCGACCCACATTCCGGCTATATGGACGCCAAGGAATATGCCGAGATGCGCGTCCAGAACCGCGGCGAGTTCGGTGGCCTCGGCCTTCAGGTGACGATGGAGAACGGCCTCGTCAAGGTGATCACGCCGATCGACGATACGCCCGCGGCCCATGCCGGCCTGAAGCCCGGCGATCTCATCCTCGGCATCGACGACACGCCGGTGTCCGACATGACGCTCTCCGACGCCGTCGACCGTTTGCGCGGCGCCGTCGGCACCATGGTGAAGCTCACCATTCGGCGCCAAGGGGTCGATCCCTTCCAAGTGACGCTGACCCGGGCGGAGATTCATGTCGAGCCGGTCAAATACCACATGGAAGGCAACGACATCGGCTACATCCGCATCACCAATTTCAGCGAGCGGACGTCGAATGCGCTGAAAACCGCCGTCGACGCGTTGAAGCAGCAAGCGGGCGACAAGCTCGCCGGCGTCGTCCTCGACCTCCGCAACAACCCCGGCGGCCTGCTCGACCAGGCGATCGAGGTCAGCAACGCCTTCCTCGATGAGGGCGAGATCGTCTCCGTCCGCGGCCGATTGCCGACCGATACCCGGCACTACATGGTCGACCCGCAGCATACCCTGCTGCACGGCGTGCCAGTGGTGGTGCTGATCAACGGTGGCTCGGCCTCGGCCTCGGAGATCGTCGCCGGTGCCT
This sequence comes from Allostellaceae bacterium, assembly GCA_035515835.1. Taxonomy (GTDB): domain Bacteria; phylum Pseudomonadota; class Alphaproteobacteria; order ATCC43930; family CGMCC-115725; genus DAHUYF01. The sequence continues at coordinate 1,541 of DATJAV010000012.1, read as the reverse complement.
TGCAAGATCAGCATCGTGCGGTGCTGCTGGGGACGCGCAGCTTCGGCAAAGGCTCGGTGCAGACCCTGCTGCCGGTCAAGGAGAGCGGCGGCGCCATCCGCCTCACCACCGCGCGCTATTTCACCCCCTCCGGCCGTTCGATCCAGGCCAAGGGCATCGACCCTGATGTGGTCGTCGAACCGGCCAAGATCGAAAAGGTGGCGCAGGCGGCGCGGATCCGCGAAGCCGATCTGCGTGGCGCGCTCAAGAACCCCGATCAGGCGACGCAGGACAAGGCCAAGCCCGCGGAAACGAGCCCAGCCACCGCGCCGGCGCCCGCCCCGGCCCCGGGCACGGCGGTCGTGCCACCCGAGGCCAATGTGCCGCCCGGCACGACGCCGGTGCCGACGTCCGAGGCGGCAATCGACGCCAACCTGATGGGAACGGATGCCGACTACCAGCTGGTCCGCGCCGTCGATCTGCTGCGGGGCGTCAGCCTCTTCAAGAAGCTCGCGGCGAAATAGCCGGGGATAGCCTAGAGCTGGGCAATCACCGCCTTTGCGGCGGTGGTGATGCTGACTTCGGTCGCGGTATTGCTGGCGGCCTCGCTGTACCACTGATCGACCGCCTGCATCAGCACGACGCTGCCGCGCTTGCGCAGATCGGCGCCGACGATCGCCTCGAGCGAGCGCAAACGAGCAAAGAACCGGCGCGTCATCGCCCGCCGCCGCTCGACCTCTGCCGGAGCACCTGCGGCCGGCGGCCGGGGCGGCGGCTTCGGCGCGGCCGTCGGCGGTCCGGCGGGTAGCGGGGTCGCCAAGCGCGGCGCCGCCGCGACGGCCACCGGCACGGGTTTGGCCGGTGCGATGGACTTGGCGGCAGGGGCGGGCTTCTTCGCGGCTTTCTTGGCTAGAGACGGCTTCTTAGCTGGCTTCTTGGCCGATTTCTTCGCTGCGACGCTGCGCTTGGGCGCCGACGAGGCCATTGCCATCGGCCGCACGCCAGTCTTGCCGCCGCGCCTCTGCGTCGCCCGCTCGCGAAGTTTCATCGGCGTCCTCCAAGACCCTGTCCGGCCGCCATAAAAGTGGAACCCTCCCCCCCTTTGAGCAAGAGAAAAGCGCACGCGGCCGTCGCGGGAGAGGTGGAGGGCCGCCATGTTCTCCATATGTTCAGGACTAGTGGTACGCTATCCGCGCCATTGACTCTCCATCGCTATGGGCTCGGTGGCGGGATCCACGCCGCGTTTCCGGCCGAGTCCCGTGGGAGGAGAGTCTCTCGCTTTTAGGCCGCCTGGTGCAGCGGATCGCGCGGCGCGAAGGAGTGGGGATCCGACATCGCCCAGAAATGGGCGTAGGGCTCGCGGGAAGCGCCATCGATCAGCTCGCCCGGAGCGAGCATGGGATAGACCTCAGTGAAGCTCTTGACCTCGAGCGCCGAGACCCGGCGCAGGATATGCGCGGGGCGCAGCTCGCGGGGATGAGCAAGGCCGGCGGCGCCGATAAGCTCCCCGAGCGCCGCCAGCGTGCTCTCGTGGAAGTGGCGGACGCGCTCGGCCTTATCGG
>DATJAV010000011.1:0-4332 GCA_035515835.1 Allostellaceae bacterium | reverse complement strand
CTCGGCGAGGTTCACGCCGTCGAGCGCCGCGGCCGACAGCTGCTTCGCCCGCTTGCGCGCCTTTGACAACTTGAGCAGCGGGTAACGTCCCAGCGTCTCCCACGCCTGCCGGCCGTCGACGCGGAGCCGGGCGATGAAGGTGGCGCTACGCAGCTCGCCCTTGAGCGCCTCGCCCAGCCGGAGCTTCAGGCCGCGCTCGGTCGTGTCGCTCCACACCTCGCGCTCGGCCGGCCGCTTCTTCATCCGCGCCTTGATCCACTTATCCGTGAGCGCGACTTGTCGCACCTCGCGCTCCCGGCTCTGGGGCGCCGCCCCGCCCGCGCCGCCTGCTGCCTTGCTCGCCATCTGTCCCTCCTTCTGTGGCACACGCCTGGCACTCAAAATATCCTGCCAAGCTATGCCCGCCCATTCCACTGTGTGCCACTCGGTGCCATTCATATATGGCGGGAAGTGCGCGGGGTGCAAGGACTTCTTCGCCATTGGTGCCGCATAATGCCCGATGGCGCCCATGTGCGCCACCTCGGAGCACGAATTTCGCCGACATGTATGCCGCTTATGATGCGCTCGATCCTGCCGAGCGCGCGCGGCTCGAGGGTCTCCGCGCCATCCACAATCTGAACTTCTCGCGCAATCGCCGGCACGGCGAGGAGCCGATGACCGAGGCACAGCGCCAGAGGGTGCCGCCGGTCGCTCATCCCATCCTGCGCACCCATCCCGAGACCGGCCGCCGATGCGTCTTTCTCGGCGACCATGCCGAGAGCATCCAAGGCATGGGTTATGCCGAGGGACGCGCCTTCGTCGACGCGTTGAACGAACGCATCATTGCCGTGGCGCGCCTCTACCGACACGCCTGGCGGCCGGGCGATTTCATGGTGTGGGACAACCGCTGCCTGCTGCACAAGGCGGAGAGCTACGACACGTCGCGCGAGCCGCGCGTCATCCGGCGCTGCACGGTTTTGGGCGAGGTGCCGGCTTAGGCATCGCCAATGCCGAAGGTCCGCGTCTGGTCATTGTAGTCGAAGAGCTCGGCGTATCGCCCCCAGTCGATGGCGGTGCGAAGCGTCTTCTCGGCGTCGTCGGGGTTCAGGTGGTCCTGAAGCTCGAACTCGAAGCGCGCCCGTGGCGCCCGGTGGCCTTCGCGCTCGTCGAGCACCTGGCGGATGTGAGCGGCGAGCGGCACGAAGCGCAGCAGATGCTCGCGGAAGAGCCGCTTGCGCTCCTCGATGCCGCTCCGCGCGAAGACGCGGCCCGCGGCGGTGAGCTTGATGGCGCCGTCCTTGAGCTCGGCGAATTCGAGAATATGGAGCGAGGCGGCAACGGGGAAGAGGTCGTTGATCTCGTAGGCGAGGGTGGGCGCGATCTGGGCAAGCTCGGCTTCCCCGCCGTAAGGCGCTGCTGCCAAGGTCTCGAGCAAGCCGCCGATGCGGTTCGTCGAGACCTGCGGCAGGAGCTGGACCAAGCCGCCGCGGATCTGGCTTTGCGCCCCGATCGACTCCGCCATGCGCGACGTCAGAATCGCATAGATCTCGTCGACGATGCAGCGGAAGGCGGCGTCGAGCCGGTTGCGCGGCTGCGGCAGCGGCACCGGTATCTCGGCCGCGACGTGCCCGGGATTGGCGCCCAGCACCAAGATGCGGTCGCACATGAGCACCGCCTCGTCGATGTTGTGGGTCACCATCAGCACCGCTTTGCTCGACAGCTGTCGCTCGATCCAGAGATCGAGGAAGTCGGTGCGCAAGGTCTCGGCAGTCAGCACGTCGAGCGCCGAAAAGGGCTCGTCCATCAGCAGGAGAATGGGATCGGCGACGATGGCGCGGGCGAATCCAACCCTTTGCCGCATGCCCCCCGAAAGCTCGCGGGGATAGGCGGATTGGAAGCCGTCGAGCCCGATGAGATCGATCGCCGATAGCGCTCGGCGGCGCGCCTCCTCGAGCGGCAGCGCCAGCGCATCGAGGCCAAGCTCGACATTCTCCAGCACGGTGAGCCAGGGATAAAGCGCGAAGGTCTGGAATACGACGGCAATGCCGGCGGCGGGGCCGGTGAGCGGCGCGCCGCGATAGCGCACCTCGCCGGAGGTCGGCTTGATGAGCCCGGCGGCGATGCGGAGGAGCGTCGACTTGCCGGAGCCGGAGCGTCCGAGGAGGCCGAGGATTTCGCCTTCGGGGAGCGCCAGGTCGATATCGGCAAGGACGGGGAGCGGCTCGCCCGAGGGCTTGGCGAAGGCCTTTGAGACCTTGCGGAGCGCGATGACGGGCTGGTCCGAGGGAGAGCTCATGCACGCCTCAATCGAGCCGGGTCCGGCGCTCGGCGAAGGCGTAGAGCGGTCGCCAGATCAGGCGATTCATGGTGATCACCAGCACCGACATGATGGCGATGCCGAGCGCGATACGGGGATAATCGCCGGCCTCCGTTTGCTCGGCGATATAGGCGCCCAGTCCCCCGGCGCTCAGCCTCGTTGCGCCCCAGCTGACCGCTTCCGAGACGATGCTCGCATTCCACGCGCCGCCGGACGCGGTGATGGCGCCGGTGACGAAATAGGGCAAGATGCCGGGCAGCATCACTTCCCGCCACCAGCGCGGGCTTCGCACGCGAAAGCTCGCGGCGGCCTCGCGGAGGTCGCTCGGAAAGGCGCTCGCGCCGGCAATGACGTTGAAGAGAATATACCACTGCGTGCCGAGGATCATCAGCGGGCTCAGCCAGATCTTCGGCGCAAGGCCGAAGCGCACGATGAGAAAGACCGCGACGGGAAAGAGCAGATTGGCCGGAAACGCCGCGAGAAACTGGGCGATGGGCTGGACGCGCGCGGTGAGATTGGGCCGCAAACCGACGGCAACGCCGATCGGGACCCAGATGAGCGACGCGAGCACGATCAGCACGGCGACCCGGAGCAGCGTCAACGCACCGTTGCGCGCGGCGGTTGCCACATCCTCCCACGACAGCGCGGCGCCGGCAAAGGATACGAGACTCCATCCGACATAAAGGAGGCCGGCCGCGACAAAGGCGAGCCCTACCGCATCGACCACCCGTCGCGGGGGCGCCGGGAAAGAGAGCCGGAAGATGCCGCGCGGGAGCGCGAGCCGCGCGCGTGCGGCGCGCCGCAGGAGGGCGGCGAAGGGCGCAGTGACAAGGCCCAATAAGTGCGAGCGGCGAAAGAGATCGAGCACCCAGCTTCTTGCCACGACAGTCGCCGCGGTCTGCTCGAAGCGGAATTTGTCGGCCCAGGCGACCATCGGGCGAAAGAGCAACTGGTCGTAGAGCAGGATCGCCACCGTCATGGCGGCGATCGCCCAGAAGATCGCCGTCAGGTCCTGCGCCGCGATCGCGCGAGCGACATAAGACCCGACGCCGGGGAGGGCGATCTGCAGGTTGCCGACCGAGATCGCCTCCGAGGCGACGACGAAGAACCATCCGCCTGACATCGACATCATCATGTTCCAGATGAGGCCCGGCATGGCGAACGGCACTTCGAGCCGCCAGAACCGCTGCCAGACCGAGGCGCGAAAGCCGCGGCTGGCCTCGTCGAGATCGGTCGGTATGGTGCGGAGCGACTGGTAGAAGCTGAACGCCATGTTCCAGGCTTGGCTCGTGAAAATGGCGAAGATGGCGGCGAGCTCGGGCCCCAGCACGTTGCCGGGAAAGAGCGAGACGAAGAACACTACGGTGAAGGAGAGATATCCGAGCACGGGCACCGATTGCAGCACGTCGAGGATCGGGATCAGCACCATCTCGGCGCGCCGGCTCTTGGCTGCGAGCGTCGCATAGGTGAACGTGAACAGCAGCGAGGCGATGAGCGCCGCCAGCATCCGCATGACCGTCCGCAGCGTGTAGAACGGGAGCGCCCAGGGCGACAGCGAGATCTGCGGTTGCTGCAGGGCGGTAAACGGCGCCACCATCTGGCGCGCGCCGGTGCCGATAAGCACCACGACTCCCAGCACCAGCAGCATGGCCGCGAGATCACGCCAGCTCGGCGCCCGCGGGTGCCAAACGCCGGTCCTGACCGCCTCGGCATGATACGCCACGGGCTCCCCTTTCCTGATCGCGAGCGATGGTGTCAAGGGACGGCAATCGCTTCGTTGATCTGCATCAACCCCGTGCCTGTCACCGTCTTGCAACATACTCGGCCCGCCGCCGCGTCGGATCATCGAGAGCCCAGCGCCTCCGGAGCATGCCCACTCCGTCACCGTTGTTTTTTCCTCCGCTCGCTTTGAGCCAGATCAACGCCGCCCCCGGTCGGCCGCGCATAAGATGCGGCGCGTTTGCCGAGGTGCGCATGACCGGAAAGACACAAATCGTCGATGTCCTGGGCGAGCGGGCGCTGGTGCTGCCGGCGCT
>DATJAV010000010.1:0-3145 GCA_035515835.1 Allostellaceae bacterium | reverse complement strand
ACTTGCTCAGCTGATCGGCAATGGCGGTGATCGCCGCGACGAGGAGCCCGCGCCCCAGCATCAGGCGGCCGCCACCGCATCGGCGCAGCGCAGGCAAAGCTCGGGATGCGCCGGAAGCGACCCGACCTCCGGCAGAATGCGCCAGCAGCGCTGACATTTCTCGCCCGGGGCTCGAGCGACCGCAACGGCGACACCGGCGACATCGGGCAAGCTGAAGGTGCCCGCCGGTGGCGCTGCGCTGCTCAAGGTGCCGGCCGAGGTGATGCAGATCTCGGCGAGATCGAGGCCGGAAAGCGCCGCGACATCGGCAGGAGCGGCGTAGACCGAGACCGCCGCCTCGAGGCTCGAGCCGATGCGCTTTTGCGCGCGCTCCAGCTCCAGCGCGCCGGTGACGACGCGGCGGAGCTCGCGGATGCGCGCCCATTTGTCGGCGAGCGCCTGGTCGAACCAATCCCGCGGCACCTCGGCATAAGTCTCGAGATGGACGCTGCTGTCGGGCGCGTCGCCGTGACGCGAGAGCCAGGCTTCCTCGGCGGTGAAGCAGAGCACGGGCGCGAGCCACCGCACCAGGCATTCGAAGACGCGGTCGAGCACGGTGCGCACGGCGCGGCGTCGCAGCGTGCCCACGAGGTCGCAATAGAGCGCGTCCTTCCGCACATCGAAATAGAACGCCGAGAGATCGACGGCGCAGAAATGGTGAAGCGCCGTGAACATGCTGTGGAAGTCGTAGGCTTCCGCCGTGCGGCGCACCAGCGCGTCGAGCTCGGCCAAACGGTGCAGCACGAAGCGCTCGAGCTCGGGTATGGCGTCGACGGCGAGGCGCTCGCCCTCGGCGAAGCCCGCCAGCGCGCCCAGCAGAAAGCGCAGCGTGTTGCGCAGCCGCCGATAGGCGTCGGTCTGATGCTTCAGGATCTCGGGACCGATGCGCTGATCCTCGGTGTAGTCGGTCGAGACCACCCAAAGCCGGAGAATGTCGGCGCCGCTTTTGCCGACGACCTCTTGCGGCGCGACGAAATTGCCGAGCGACTTCGACATCTTGCGGCCCTGCTCGTCCATCGTGAAGCCGTGCGTCAGCACCGCCTCATAAGGAGCGCGCCCGCGCGTGCCGCAGGCCTCGAGCAACGAGGAATGAAACCAGCCGCGATGCTGGTCGGAGCCTTCGAGATAGAGCGAGGCCGGCCAGTGCAGGTCGGGGCGCTTCTCCAGCACGAAGGCATGGGTCGAGCCGCTATCGAACCAGACATCGACGATGTCCATCACCTGCTCAAAATCGGCGGGATCGCGATTGCCGAGGAAGAGCCGGGGATCGGCGCTGTACCAGGCATCGGCGCCCTCGCGTTCGAAGGCCTCGGCGATGCGGTCGATGACGCCCTGGTCGCGGAGCGGCTCGCCCGTCTTGCGGTCGACGAAGACGGCGATCGGCACGCCCCAGGCGCGCTGGCGCGAGATCACCCAATCCGGCCGCGCCTCGATCATCGAGCGGATGCGGTTCTCGCCCTTCTCCGGGATCCAGCGCGTCTCGGCGATGGCGGCGAGCGCCTTCTGCCGCAGCCCGTTCTTCTCCATCGAGATGAACCATTGCGGCGTGTTGCGAAAGATGAGCGGCGCCTTGGAGCGCCAGGAATGCGGATAGGAATGGACGAGCTTGCCCTCGCCTAAAAGCCCGCCCGCGTCGCGGATTGCGGCGATGACCGCGGCATTGGCGTTCCCCGTCTTGCCATTGGGCCAATAGACGTGCTTTCCCGCAAAGAGCGGCACATGGGGAAAATAAGTGCCGTCGCCAGCGACGGTCTGCGGCACCTCAATGCCGTGCTGTTGGCCGAGCTCCCAGTCATCGGTGCCATGGCCCGGCGCGATATGGACGAAGCCGGTGCCATCGCTGTCGGTGACGAAGTCGCCGGGCAACAGCGGCACGTCGAAGGCGTAGCCCTGGGCGTGGAGCGGGTGGTGGGCGACGGTGCGCGCGAGGTCGCTCCCTTTGAAGGCCGCGAGCACGATGCCGCCGATATGGAGCTCCCGCTCCAGCTCCGGCCAGCGCTTCAGCGCGACGAGGAGCTTCTCGCCGACCCGCGCGACGCCGCCCTCGCCCACATGCGTCACGTCGACGAGCACGTATTCGAGCGCGGCGCCATAGGCGATGGCGCGGTTTCCGGGAAGCGTCCAGGGCGTCGTCGTCCAGATCAGGACCGAGGCACCGGCAAGCTCCGGGCGCGACGGCTTCGTCACGGGAAAGCGCACCCAGACCGTGGTCGAGCTGTGATCGTGATACTCGATCTCGGCCTCGGCCAGCGCCGTCTGCTCCACCACCGACCACATCACCGGCTTCGAGCCGCGATAGAGCCCGCCAGTCATCAGGAACTTGCCGATCTCGCGTACGATCTGCGCCTCGGCGGGAAACGACATGGTGGTATAGGGATGGTCCCAATCGCCGATGACGCCGAGGCGCTTGAACTCGTCCCGCTGCACGTTGAGCCAATGCTGAGCGAACTCGCGGCATTCCCGGCGGAACTGGACGACGGGGACCTCGTCCTTCGACTTCTTCTTGGCGCGATACTCCTCCTCGATCTTCCATTCGATCGGCAGGCCATGGCAGTCCCAACCCGGCACGTAGATTGCGTCCTTGCCCAGCATCTGCTGGGCGCGGTTGACGATGTCCTTCAGGATCTTGTTGAGCGCAGTGCCGACATGGATGTTGCCATTGGCATAGGGCGGCCCGTCATGCAGGATGAATTTGGGCCGCCCGGCGGAGCGGTGGCGCTGTCGCTGCCAGAGATCGAGGTTCGCCCAGCGCTCGAGCAGCAGCGGCTCGCGCTTCGGCAGGTCGCCGCGCATGGGAAAATCCGGTTGCGGCAGGAACACGGTCGCTTTGTAATCGGTGGCCATGGCGCTAGCGCGGGGTCAGAGAGGAGCACGCCGGTGCGTGACCGGCGCGGCAAGGGGGCGATGCGGCGTCTTCCCGGTCCTCAGCCGAGGACCGGGCGGCTAATTCGCAGACTCTGCCGCTTTGCCGTGACCATGGCGGAACCATAAGGAAGCGGCGGGAGGCCGTCAACCGCAAGCAACACTAGCGTTAATCCTTGGGCAAGGGCGCGCTGCGAAGCTCGCGCCATGCTTATGAACACGTCAATTCAGACGCGGATGACGG
>DATJAV010000009.1:0-3245 GCA_035515835.1 Allostellaceae bacterium | reverse complement strand
AGAGCCGGCCCTCGGTGAGATCGACGCCGATCATCTGGCCCGGCCCGAGGCGTCCCTTCTCGACGATCTCGGCTTCGCTCAAGCGAACCATCCCGGCCTCCGAGCCGGCGACGATGAGCCCGTCCGCGGTGATTGCATAGCGCATGGGACGAAGGCCGTTCCGGTCCATCGCGCCCAGCACCCAACGCCCGTCCGAGAGCGCCAGGGCTGCGGGGCCGTCCCACGGCTCCATCACCGAGTTGCAATAGCTGTACATGTCGCGATGCGCCGGGGGCAGCGCGCTCTCCTCCGACCACGCCTCCGGCACCATCATCACCTTCACCATCGGCAGCATCCGCCCGCCGCGCACCATGAGCTCGAAGACGGCATCGAGCGCGGCGCTGTCGGAGCTGCCGACCTGGATCACCGGCTTCACCTCTTCGATGGCATCGCCGAAAAGGGCGCTGGCGAGGCGCGTCTCGTGGCTCTTCATCCAGTTGACGTTGCCGCGGAGCGTGTTGATCTCGCCGTTATGCGCCAGGATGCGGAAGGGCTGCGCCAAGGACCAGGTCGGGAAGGTGTTGGTCGAATAGCGCTGGTGATATATGGCGAAACGCGAGACGAAGCGCGGATCGAGCAGATCGGGATAAAAGGCGGTGAGCTGCTCCGCCAGGAACATGCCCTTGTAGATGATCGAACGGCAGGAGAGCGACGGGACGTAGAAGTCCTTGATCTGGTCGGCGATGACGCGACGCTCGATGCGGCGGCGGATAAGATAAAGCTGCCGCTCGAAGCGCTCCTCGTCTTCGGCGTCGCCGCCGCCGGCGATCATGATCTGTTCGATCTCGGGCCGCGTCGCATTGGCCTTCTCGCCGATCACGTCGATGTTGATCGGCACTTGGCGCCAGCCATGGATGGCATAGCCCGCATTCAGGATCTCCGCCTCGACGATGGCGCGGCAGCGCTCCTGCCCGTCGAGATCGGTGCGCGGTAGGAAAATCGTGCCGATGGCGAGCCGCCCGGCGCCGGGCTGTTGGCCGAAGTGACGGACATGGTCGCGGAAGAACTCCTGCGGGATCTCGACATGGATGCCGGCGCCGTCGCCGGTCTTGCCGTCGGCATCGACGGCGCCGCGATGCCAGAGCGATTTGAGCGCGGCAATTGCTGCCTCGACCACGTCGCGGCGCGGCTTGCCGTCGAGCGCAGCGATGAAGCCCACGCCGCAAGCGTCGTGCTCCTCGGCGGGATCGTAGAGGCCGGTGTGGTAGAGGAGCGTTTGGTTGCGTTGGTGCTCGTCGGCGAAGGACATGGGGCTCTCCGAGCCGCCAGCTCTCAGCCGTCAGCTCTCAGCCGGGCGTGCATTGCACCCGCCGAGAGCTGTCGGCTGAAAGCTGAGAGCTGCACGATTAGACCTGCGTGATCGGAATGTGCCCCGGCTCGCTCGCGACGCGGTCGAGCCAGCGGCGGATGGCGGCATAGCGCTCGAGATCGAACTCGCCTTCTGCGGCGACGTGGGTGTAGGCGTAGAGCGCGATGTCGGCGACGGTGTAGCGCTCGGCGACGAAATAGCGGCGGCGCGCGAGATGGCCTTCCATGACGTCGAGTGCGGCATAGCCGGAGCGGCGCTTCCCCGCGACCAGGGCGCGGCGCTCGTCGTCCAGCAGGCGATGCGTGATCCAGTAGCGCAGCGTGGCGATGTTGGGCTCGTGGCTGTATTGCTCGAAGAAGAGCCATTGGTTGACGAGCGCGCGCTCGAAGCGACCCTCCGGCAGGTAGCGCGTGCCTTCGGCGAGATAGAGCAGAATCGCGTTCGACTCGGCCAGCATGCGGCCGTCCTCGAATTCGAGCAGCGGGACGCGGCCGTTGGCGTTCTTGGCGAGAAAGTCCGGCGTCCGCGTCGCGCCGCGATCGATGTCGTATTCGACGCGCGCGAAGGGAATACCGAGCAGCGCCAGCAGCAGCCGCACCTTGTAGCCGTTGCCCGACGTGATGTGATCGTGAAGCGTCAGCATGCTCTCTCCCTCGACGACCACTATCGGGTCACTCCGCCACCGACACGGTCGCTTTCGCTTGCAGATAGCGGTCGATTCCCGCGGCAGCGTCGCGTCCGTCGCGGATCGCCCAGACCACCAGCGAGGCGCCGCGCACGATGTCGCCAGCGGCAAAGACGCCGTCGAGCGAGGTCATCATCGAGCGATGCTCGATGGCGATCGTGCCTGCGGCGCTGACGGCGAGTTCCGGCGCGCCAAAAAGGCGCGGCACGTCCTCAGGCTCGAACCCCAGCGCGGTGACGACGAGATCGGCGGGAAGATCGAAGCTGCCGGGCAGGCGCTCGGGCGCGTGCCGTCCGCCGGCGTCCGCAACGCCAAGACGCATGCCATGCGCGCGGAGCCGCTCGACCGATGCCTCGCCGATGAGCGCCTCGGGCGCGGCGAGGAAGTCGAAAAGGACGCCTTCCTCTTCCGCGTACTGCACCTCGCGCGCCGAGCCCGGCATGTTCTTGCGGTCGCGGCGATAGAGGCAGCGCACCGAGCGCGCGCCCTGGCGGACGGCGGTGCGGACGCAATCCATCGCCGTGTCGCCGCCGCCGATTACGACGACGTCCTTGCCGCGCGCGTCGAGCGCGCCGCTCTCGAAGGCGGGCACGCTGTCGCCGAGGCCTTTGCGGTTGGAGGCGATGAGATAGGCGAGCGCCGGGACGACCCCCGGAAGACCGATGCCGGGACAGGCGATGGCGCGCGGGCGATAGACGCCGCAGGCGATGAGCACCGCGTCATGGCGTTGGCGCAATTCGGCGAGGCTGGTCGCGCCGCCGATGGCGACGTTCCGATGGAAGCGGATGCCACCCGCCGCGAGCAGCGCATGGCGGCGCGCCACCACCTCTTTCTCGAGCTTGAAGTTGGGGATGCCGTAGACGAGAAGGCCGCCGACGCGGTCGTAGCGGTCATAGATATCGACCTGGTGGCCGCGACGGCGCAGCTGCTCGGCGGCGGCAAGGCCCGCGGGCCCGGCGCCGATGATGCCGATGGAGGTCGGAAGCTCGCGTGGCGGCTTCGGCGGCTTGACCCAGCCGCTCTTGAACGCGCTCTCCGTGATGAATTTCTCGACCGACCCGATGGTGACGCTGTCGAAGCCCTTCTCGATGACGCAGTTGCCCTCGCAGAGCCGGTCCTGCGGGCAGATGCGGCCGCACACTTCGGGCATCGAGTTTGTGCTGGCGGCGAGCTCGTAGGCCTCTTGCAGCCGGCCTTCGGCGGTCAGCATCA
>DATJAV010000008.1:0-7321 GCA_035515835.1 Allostellaceae bacterium | reverse complement strand
GATCGGGCCGCGCGAGATAGGTTCTGCGGTCGGCGGCGGCGCTCCGGAGCGCAAGGGCGGTGAGCCCGCGTGCCGCGAGCGCGGTGACCAGCGCGGGCGCGTCGAGGCGGTCATGGACGGCGTCGCGCGCGAGCGCGTGCGCAGCCTGAAAGGCGAGTTGCTCGGACGTCGCCAGCGCCACCCCGGCGCGCCGCAAGCCGATCCGCGCCGGCGTCGCGCGGCGGAGCGCCGTCCAGCGCGGATCCGCCGGCAGTGTCATCGTGCCTCGTCCGCGAGCAGCGCGGCAAAGCGCGGCGGCAGCGCCGCGCCGCGGACGATGCCGTCATCTCCCGCAAGCCCCATCGCCGCAAGCCATGCGGCGAATTCCGGCGCGGGCTGCAAGCCCAGGACCTGCCGCACGGCCTGCACGTCATGGAAAGAAGTGCTCTGATAGTTGAGCATGACGTCGTCGGCGCCGGGCACGCCCATCACATAGGTGACCCCCGCCGCGGCCAGCAGCATCAGCAGCGAATCCATGTCGTCTTGGTCGGCTTCGGCGTGGTTGGTGTAGCAGACATCGCACCCCATCGGCAGCCCCAGCAGCTTGCCGCAGCAATGATCCTCGAGCCCGGCGCGGATGATCTCCTTGCCGTCGAAGAGATATTCGGGGCCGATGAAGCCCACGACGGTATTGACGAGAAGCGGCTTGAAAGCGCGCGCCACGCCATAGGCGCGCGCCTCCAGCGTTTGCTGGTCGCAGCCGTGATGGGCGCAGGCCGAGAGCGCGCTGCCCTGGCCGGTCTCGAAATACATGACGTTGTCGCCGATCGTGCCGCGCGCCAGCGCCAGCGCCGCCGTGCGGGCTTCGCCGAGGTGCGCGAGATCGATGCCGAAGCTGCGGTTCGCCGCTTCCGTTCCGGCGATCGACTGGAAGACGAGATCGACCGGCGCGCCCGAGGATATCGCTTGCAGCGTCGTCGTCACATGCGCCAGCACGCAGGACTGCGTCGGAATGTCGAGCCGGGAGCGCAGGTCGTCGACGAGGCGCAAGAGCCCGATGACGCGCTCCGGGCTGTCGCTCGCCGGGTTGATGCCGATGACGGCGTCGCCGCTTCCCTGCAGCAACCCGTCGAGAATGCCGGCGAGCACGCCCCGAGGATCGTCGGTCGGATGATTGGGCTGGAGCCGCGCGGAAAGTCGACCGGGAAGTCCCAGCGTGTTGCGAAAGCGCGTCACCACCCGGCATTTCCGGGCAACGGCGATGAGGTCCTGATTGCGGCAAAGCTTCGCCGCCGCCGCAACCATCTCCGGCGTCAGCCCCGCCGCCAGCGCGGCGAGGCGCTCGGTGCTCGCGGCATCGCCCAGGAGCCAGTCGCGAAAGGCGCCGACGGTGAGATGGGCGACCGGAGCGAAGGCGTCGGCATCATGCCCATCGATGATGAGCCGCGTCACCTCGTCCTCCTCGTAGGGCACCAGCGCCTCGTCGAGGAAGTGGCGAAGCGGCAGGTCGGCGAGCGCCATCTGCGCCGCGACGCGTTCCGCTGCGGAAGAAGCGGCGACGCCGGCGAGCGCGTCGCCCGATCGTGCCGGCGTCGCCTTCGCCATGAGCGTCTTGAGGTCGGCAAAGCCGTAGGTCGTGCTGCCGACGCTGGCGCGCCACATGCTAGAGCGTCGCCCGACGCGGCCGGGTCGGGATTGCGCGAAGGACGATGCGCCACGGGGGCACGGAGGTCACGGCGTTGGTTTGGCGCGAAGCGTCCATATTGCTCTTCCTCCGTGCTCTCCGTCCTTCCGTGGTGAATTTTGTCGCTATCGCGCCGGGCGGCCGCCGACGGTGACGCCGGACCATTTCTCGATATGGGTGATGAGGTTGGTGAAGTCCTGGTCGGGCCCCCCTTGCGCCAGGCCGTAGAGCCAGAGTTGCTTCACCGCGTTGCCGATCCACATCGGCACGCCGAGCGCCTCGGCCTCGCCGATGCAAAGGTTCACGTCCTTCGACAAGAGCCCCAGGGCGAAACCGAAGTCGAAGGTCCGGGGCAGGACCGCGCGCGGGAACTTGTCCTCGCTCGCCGTGCTGCGGCCGCTGCCGGCGTTGATGACGTCGATCATGACATAGGGATCGAGCCCGGCTTTGACGCCGAGCACCATCGCCTCCGACGTCGCCGCCGTCGCGGTGGCGGAGAGCAGGTTGTTGATGACCTTCATCATCTGCCCCATGCCGGGCTCGGCGCCGATGTAGAACACTTTGCCGATGACGCCGAGCGTCTCGCGCAAGGCGTCGCATTGATCCTTCGGTCCCGACACCATGACGGCGACCGTGCCCTTCTTGGCCCCGCTGATGCCGCCGCTCACCGGCGCGTCGATGGCGGTGATGCCGCGAGCACCGAGCTCGGCGGCGATCGCCTTCGCCATGCGGGGGCCGGTGGTGGAGAGATCGACGAAGCGCTTGACGCGCGTGCCCTCGACGACGCCGTTGGCGCCCAGCGCCACCGCGCGCACGATGTCGGGCATCGGCAGGCTCGTCATTACTGTCTCGGCGCGCGATGCCACTTCAACGGGAGACTTGGCGGTTTCCGCTCCCGCCGCCGCGGCGGCACCGAGCGCCTGACTTTGCGTGTCGAAAGCGATGACGGTGCGGCCGGCCGCGACGAGGCGCGACGCCATGGGAAGCCCCATGCGGCCGACGCCGATGAAGCCGATCGTCTCTTTCGTCACCCCATCCCTCCTTGGTTTCGCTTGACCCGGCAGGAGCGGGGACGATGATAAGGGCAGGGGCTCGAGAAGGCGAGGCGCGCATGGAATTTGGCATCCTCTTCACGTCGCATCCCAACACCGACCGCGAGCCCTACCCGCATCGCGACGTCCACGCCCGCGTCACCAGCGAAGTGATTCGCGCCGACGCGCTGGGTTACGACTATGCCTGGGTCGCCGAGCATCATTTCAGCAACGAGTACGGCATCATGCCGGATGTCTTCGTCTATGCCGCATATCTCGCGGCGTTGACCAAGCGCATCAAGATCGGCACGGCGGTGGTGACGCTGCCGCTCGCCAACCCGCTGCGCGTCGCCGAGAACGCTGCTTTCGTCGACATCTTGAGCCAAGGACGCTTCGCGCTGGGCCTGGGCTCGGGCTACCGGCAATACGAGTTCGAGGGCTTCGGCGTCGATTTCGAAGCGCGGCGCGATATCCAGGAAGAGGCGCTGCCGCTCTTGATGGAGCTCTTCCACAAGAAGCGTAGCGCGCACCACGGCCGCCATTTCCGCGTCAAGGTCGATGGCAATTACGAACTCTTTCCGCAGGCGCTGCAGGAACCCCATCCGCCGATCCTGCTGGCGGGCGCGACCGACCGCTCGATCGCGGTGGCGGGCCGTATGGGCTTCGGCCTCATGCTCTCGACCTGGACGCCCTTCGAGGGCCTGGCAAAACAGGTGAAGCGCTATCGCGACGCGCTCCAAGAGATACCCCCAGAGCTCCGCCGCAATCCGGCGCTGGGCCATGTCGACATCGCGCGCTGGGTCTATGTCGCCGAGACCGACGCCAAGGCCAAGGCCGAGAGCGCGGCCGGCATTCTCCGCCATCAGGCGCATTTCTTCAGCGGCCATACCTCGGGATATCTCGGCACGGTCGGCACCGGCGCCGCCAGCGGCCGCGACTACGACACGCTTTCGCGCGACATCATCCTGCATGGCTCGCCCGCCACCGTGATCGAGAAGCTGCAGCGCCTCCAGCACCTGACCGGGGTCAGCTCGATCATGCTGCATTATCCGCCGTGGTACGGCATCGAGCGCGCGCTCGCGTCGCTCGAGATGTTCGCCGACAGCGTTGCGCCCAAATTCCGTTCGCCGGCAAGAGCCGCGGAGGTCCGCGCATGAGCAGCATCGAGCCCTTCAATCTCTTCGCCATCCGCTATGCGCATCACGCCAAGCGCAGCGCCGCCGAGAACTTCATCGGCGCCGACCCGCATGAGGAGGGCTCGCCGCTCGATTATTTCGTCTGGGTGGCGCAGCGCTCCGACCGCGTCTTCGTCGTCGATACCGGCTTCGGCGAAGAGGCGGCGCGGCAACGCCAGCGCCAATTGCTGCGCCTGCCGCGCGACGGTGTCAGGGCGCTCGACATCGACCCGACGGCGGTCGAGGACGTCATCATCACGCATCTCCACTACGACCACGCCGGCACGCTCGATCATTTCCCGCGCGCACGCTTCCACATCCAGGACAAGGAGATGCACTTCGCCACCGGGCGCTGCATGTGCCATGCCGCGATGCGCCAAGCCTTCATCGTCGACGATATCACCGCGCTGGTGCGCCATCTCTTTGCCGGCCGGGTCGCCTTCCATGACGGCGACGAGGCGCTCTGCGACGGGCTTTCCCTCCATTACGTCGGCGGCCACACCATGGGCATCCAATGCGTCCGCGTCTTCACCCGGCGCGGCTGGGTCGTGCTGGCGTCCGATACGAGCCATCTCTACGCGAATATGGAGGAGGGGCGCCCATTCCCCATCGTCTACAACGTCGCCGACATGCTGGAGGGCCACAAGCGTCTCCACCAGCTCGCGGCCTCGTCGCGGCATATCGTTCCTGGCCACGATCCGCTGGTGATGAAGCGCTACGCGGCGCCGGGGCGCGCGCTGGAGGGCATCGCGGTGCGGCTCGATGTGGAGCCGGTCGGGTAGAACCGCATCAACACGGCTGCGTCCGTCGAAACACGCCCTTCGGGCGCTCCTCTGCCGATGCGGCGCTCTTAATGTGCATGGACGAAGAGGAAGCTGTAATCCGCCGCCAGCGGCGTTGTCCCGGCGCGGAGCGCGGTCGGAGCGTTGGCATGGCAGCCGAGGCAGCTGACATTGGGCGTCTGACGGAAGGTCTCGAGCACGGGGCTCATCAGCGTTCGCGTCGAGGGGGTGCCGATGGAGAGGGGTACGCCCAGCGGCAGATGGCGGCGTGGATCGGGCACCGGCGTCGGCAGGCCCAGCGCGAATTGCGGCCATTGCACGCCGAGCAATACATAGAATTGCCAGGGCGAATCCGGATCGTCGGCGCGGATGAGGGCATGCGCATGCTCGTTGATCGCGCGCACCGAAGGCGCCACCGGGAAGACCTGCTCGACCTGGGTCGACCGCGGCGGCGCGGTGATGGTGTTGACGGCGCAATCGGCGCACGCGGAATCGTAGAAGGAATAGCGTCGTGCGGGGTCGGATGCGCCGGCGAGCGGCGCGCTGTCGATCTGCAGGAAACTCGCCCAGACGCCTTCGGTGAAGCCGGTGACGCGCTGGTTCACATGCATGCCGACGAGACCCACCGTGACGCGCGAACCGTCGTCGAGCACCGCCTCGGCGATATGAAAGCGGCGCGGACGCTGGGCGAGTTCCGCCGGCGTCAGTACCTTCCAGGCCGCCTTGATCTCGATCGCGCCGACGGGACCATAGTCGCGCGTCGGCCCCGCCGGCAACACGACGCCGTCGCGCCGCGCCAGGGCGAGCTGCGCCTCGGCGTCATAGAGCTTGTTGGCAACGATGTAGTTGAACTCGTCGCGGTTCAGGCGGATCTCGTAATAGACGGGCTTCCCGCCGCGGTCGACCAGGATGCCGCCGTCGGTCTGGTGGATGGTGCTGAGACGCCGCACGGCCTCCGGCGTGTCCCAAGGCGGGGGCGGCGCCGCATGCGGGCGGAAGACCTCGTCGCGGCGCTTATAGGTCTCCCACACAGTCGGGCCGGGGCCGCCGAGCCGCGCTGCGGGATCGGGTTCGCCCGGGGCATGCGCCAGCGCCGGCCAGTTGAGATAGATGAAGCTCTGCCACGCCAGACAACCGAAGGCATGATCGGTGGCCGACGCCCCGGGGCTGGTGTCGATCACTGGTGCGACGGCGAGCTTAAGCGGGACGAAGGGTCCGCAGAGCTCCTCGGGCTCGGCGGCGGCCGCCCTGCCGAGAAGCGCCAGCGATAGTAGCGCCGCCAGGAGCCCGATCGCGCGCATCTCAGCGCTTCAACCCCGCGCGGGCCGCGGCGATGCAATCGAGGAGAAGCTGGGAGTCGCCGATTTGGTTCGCCAGCAGGAGCGCGAGACGCAGCATGAACGCCTCGCTCTCGCTCTCGCTCAAGCCTTCGTTGGCGGCGATGATGGCGGCATAGAAGCCGTCGGCATCGGCGAAGTTCGGCTCGGTCCTCATCGCGTCTCCTGGCCCAGGGCCCGCCCGATGGCGGCAGCAACGGCACTGGCATCGGGCCGCGTGAGCCGCGCCGCCACATGCTGGTCCGGGCGGATCACCAGCACTCCGCCGGCGCCGCCCAGCCGCGCCAAGCCCTCGCCGCGCAGCACGGGGAGTGCGCCCAGGGTTGCGTTGCAAGCGTAGACGCGGGCCAAGCCCGACGGAAGCGCCGGCGGCGCGGCGTCGGGAAAGCACAGCACGAGAAACGTCGCACCCGCGCCGCGCAGGAGGTCGCTGAGCGCACCGGCTTCGCCGCCAGGATGGGTGATGGCGACGTTCGGCACGGCGTCCCCGCCGCCGGTGGTGAGCGGTGATTCGGAATAGACGAAAGGGACCGAGAGCCGCCCGGTGTTGACCAGCGTGCGAGCGAAGGCGTGCCGACGCGCCAGATCCAAGACGGCATCGCGCAGGCGATGCTCGAAGGGCGAGCGCGGCGCCAGGAAGCGGATGGTGCGGGTGGTGACGGCGATGTTGTGCTGTGCCGCGGTGCGGCGCTCGGCGTCGTAAGTGTCGAGCAGCGCCTCGGGTGCGGCGCCCAGCAGCACCGCGGCGAGCTTCCAGGCGATGTTCTCGGCGTCCTGCACGCCGCTGTTGCCGCCGCGCGCGCCGAACGGGTTCATCACATGGGCGACATCGCCGGCAAAGAAGACGCGGCCATGGCGAAAGCACTCCATCAGCTGCGTGCGATAGCCATAGGGTCCGACCCAGACGATGTCGACCTTGGTCTCGCCGAGATGGCGGCGCAGGCGGTCACGTACGACCGCGGGATCGGCGATCGTCGCCGGGTCGGCATCGGCGCCCATCTGGTAGTCGAGGCGCCAGACGCCGTCCGCCATCGGATGCTGCCAGACGGCGCGGCCATCGTTGAAATGCGCCTTGGCCCAGGTCCAGCGCTCAGCCGGCAGCGTCTTCTTGAAGCGCACATCGGAGATGCACCAGCGATCCTCGCCGAGCTCGGCGGCCATCGCCGCGCCAAGCGCGCCGCGGATGCGGCTCGCCAGACCCGAGGCGTCGATCACCCAATCCGCCTCGAGCGTGTAGCGCCCGTCCGGCGTCTCGACCTCGAGTGCGACGTGATCGGCCGAAGCGCGAATGGCGGTGACGCGGTTGCGCCAGCGCAGCTCGGCCTTGGGCAGG
>DATJAV010000007.1:0-16710 GCA_035515835.1 Allostellaceae bacterium | reverse complement strand
CGCCTGCCCGATCATGTCGGCGGCCATTTCCACTGGGAGCCCCTGCCCGGACGCATCCACGGGCTGGCGGCGTGGAGCCCCGAGCCGCTGCCGCCGCCGGAGACGCTGCCGCTGCCGGCTTCGCGCATGCCCGGCGCCGTCTTGCGCGTGGCGCAGATCATCCGCCTCGGCGAGATCACGCTCGCCAATGTCCATCTCTCGCACGGCCAGCTGCTCAACCGCTGGCAGCTTCTCCACGTCGTCCGCGCCCTTGAGGGCCCGGCGGTGGTGATCGGCGACTACAATCTCATCGGTCCGATCCGGATGCCGGGCTTCAAGGACGTGGGTCCGAAGGAGCCCACCCATGTCGCGAGCAACCTGCTCCCCTTTCGGCTCGACCGCTGCCTGGTGCGGGGGTTGCGCTGTGCCGAAGCCCGCGCCTTGGCGCGCGGCCGCTCCGATCATCGCCCGATTGCCTTGAAGCTCGGCACCGCCTGAGGTCTCATTCCTTCTGCCGTTGTGCGTCCCTCGACGCCGCTTCAGGGCGCCGTCCATCGCCGAGCCAAGCGCGCAGCCGCGATGTCGCGAAGCCGACATCATTGCCCTTTCGCGCCGGGGTCTTGGGAAAACGGGGCCGGCCGATGCTTATGCCGATGCTTATTATGCCGATCGATCGCCCGTCCGCTCGGACTCACGAGACGGCGTCGCCCTCGCTTCCCGGCCGCCGGCAGCTCGCCTTACCGTGCGGGACGTAGTCGATGACGAAGTCGACGTGCGTCTCCGAGACGACGAAGACGCTCTCCACGGGCGGTGGAGGCGGCGTCTTCGCCGACTTCGGTGCGCCCTTTGCCGCCTCCTTCTTGAGCGCGAGGAGCGTCGAGAGAATCTCGCCTTGCACCGCTTTTGGCACGTCCTCGAGCGCCACCGGGCGCTGCAGGAAGAGCTCGACCTTTATGTTCTTTTTCTCCTGCTCAAGATCCAGGACGTCCGAGCAGCGCTGGCCCCAGCGGCCGAGGAAGAGGCTGACGGCCGTCTTGGTGTCGAGCCCCGCGGCATAGGCCTCGCGGAGCGTCGCTTCAGGCAGCACCACGAGGACGCCGCCATTCGCGGCGAGCGTCACAGCAGGCGCACCGTTGGTCGCGACCGAGTCATCGCTCCACGCCCGTTCCAGCCAGTCCGCCTTCGCCGGGAGAGCGGCGACCATCAACCCTGCCAGGATCGTTAACATTCCTCGCATGACGCTTCCGACCTCCAGCACGGTCCACATGTCAAGCCTAGCCCGCTCATTATTCGCTATCCAGCCTCGCCCGCCAGCGCTACTCTCGGGGGTAATCGCCTGATCACTCGGTTGGGCCAAGCATAATGAGCAGGGGGAGGCCGGCATGATACCCGGGTCATTCGACTATCATCGTCCGCGCACGCTCGATGAGGCCATCAGCCTCATGGCGAGCCTCGGCGAGGAGGCGCGCGTCGTCGCCGGCGGGCACAGCCTCATCCCGATGATGAAACTCCGGCTGGCGGCGCCCGAGCATCTCGTCGATCTCCGCGATCTCGCCGAGCTCCGCGCCATCAGGAGCGAGGGGGGCACGCTGGTGGTGGGCGCCATGGCGACGCAGCGCGAGATCATCGCGTCTGATCTCCTGGCGGCGGAATGCCCCATCCTGCGCGAGACGGCGCTTCAGATCGCCGATCCGCAGGTGCGCTACGTCGGCACCCTCGGCGGCAACGTCGCCAATGGCGATCCCGGCAACGACATGCCGGCGGTAATGATGGCGCTCGGCGCCGTCTATCGGGTCAAGGGGTCGCCGGGCGAGCGCGACATCCCCGCCCGCGACTTCTATCGCAGCAGCTTCACCACCGCGCTGGCGCCCTCGGAGATCCTGACGCAGGTCCGCATCCCGGCCGCGCCCAAAGGGCAGGGCTACGCCTATGAGAAGCAGAAGCGAAAAGTAGGCGACTACGCCACCGCCGCGGCCGCCGTGGTTCTGAGCATGGCCCAAGGCAGCTGCACCGCGGCGGCCATCGGCCTCACCAATGTCGGCGGGACGCCGCTTTTCGCCGTCGCCGCCGCCCAGGCGCTCATCGGCACGCGGATCGATGGCACCGCCATCGTCGAGGCGGTGCGCCAGGCGCGCGCCATCGCCCAGCCCGCCGCCGACCAGCGCGGCCCCGCCGATTTCCGCACCCATGTCGCCGGTGTCATGGTCGAGCGGGCGATCCGTCGCGCCAAAGAGCGCGCGGCCTGACCGGGAGGAACGCAATGGCCAAAATGCACGTCAAGCTCACGGTCAACGGCCGCGCCGTCGAGGCGCTGGCCGAGCCGCGCACGCTCCTTATCCATTTCCTGCGCGAGGAGCTCCGCCTCACCGGCCCGCATATCGGCTGCGACACCAGCCATTGCGGCGCCTGCACGGTCGATCTCGACGGCAAGTCGGTGAAGTCCTGCACCCTCTTCGTGGCGCAGGCCAATGGCGGCTCGCTCCGCACCATCGAGGGCATGGCTGCCGCCGACGGCTCGCTCCATCCGTTGCAGGAGGCCTTCCGCGAGCATCATGGGCTCCAATGCGGCTTCTGCACGCCGGGGATGATCACTCGTGCCTACCGGCTGCTCCAGGAAAATCCCGATCCGACCGAGGCCGAGATTCGCCAGGGCATTTCCGGCAATCTCTGCCGCTGCACCGGCTATCAGAACATCGTCAAGGCGATCCGCGCCGCCGCGGAACGCATGAGCAGCACCAAGGAGGCCGCAGAATGAGCGCCGCCGAAGACACCGTCGCTCGGAAACAGAAGCTCGAGGGCCTCGGCACCAGCAGGAAGCGCGTCGAGGATGCCCGCTTCACCCAGGGCAAGGGCAACTACGTCGACGACATCAAGCTGCCGAACATGCTGTTCGGCGACTTCGTGCGCTCGCAATATGGCCATGCCCGCATCAAGTCGATCAAGAAAGAAGCGGCGCTGGCGCTTCCCGGCGTCAAGGCCGTCATCACTGCCGCCGAGCTGAAGCCGTTGAAGCTCGACTACATGCCGACGCTCGCGGGCGACGTGCAGGCGGTGCTGGCCGGCGACAAGGTCCTCTTCCAGGGACAGGAGATCGCCTTCGTCGTCGCCGAGGACCGCTACATCGCTGCCGACGCGGTCGAGCTCGTCGAGGTCGAGTACGAGGAGCTGCCGGCGATCACCGATCCCAATCAGTCGATGGCGGCGAATGCACCGGTGCTGCGCGAAGATCTTGCCGGCAAGACCGAAGGCGCGCATGGCAAGCGGAAGCACCACAACCACATCTTCACTTGGGAGACGGGCGACGCCGCGGCCACGGCAAAGGCGCTGGCCTCGGCCGAGGTCGTGGCGAAGGAACTCATCGTCTATCAGCGCGTCCATCCCTGTCCCATCGAGACCTGCGGCTGTGTCGCCTCAATGGACAAGATAAACGGGCATCTGACGGTCTGGGGCACTTTCCAGGCGCCGCATGCGGTGCGCACCGTCGCCTCTCTCATCTCGGGCATTCCCGAGCACAAGATCCGCATCATCTCACCCGATATCGGCGGCGGCTTCGGCAACAAGGTCGGAGTCTATCCCGGTTATATCTGCTCCATCGTCGCCTCGATCGTCACCGGCGTGCCGGTGAAATGGATCGAGGATCGGATGGAGAATCTGATCGCCACCGCTTTCGCCCGCGACTATCACATGACGGGCGAGATCGCCGCGACCAAGGACGGCCGCATCACCGCGCTCCGTTGCCATGTGCTGGCGGATCACGGCGCTTTCGACGCCTGCGCCGATCCGACCAAGTACCCCGCGGGATTCTTCAACATCTGCACCGGCTCCTACGACGTTCCCGTGGCGCATCTCACGGTCGACGGCGTCTACACCAACAAGGCGCCGGGCGGCGTCGCCTATCGCTGCTCCTTCCGCGTCACCGAGGCATCTTATTTCATCGAGCGCATGATGGACGTGCTGGCACGGAAGCTGGCGCTCGATCCCGCCGAGATTCGCCGCCGCAACCTCATCAAGAAGGAGCAGTTCCCCTATCGCTCGGCGCTGGGCTGGGAATATGACAGCGGCGACTACCATACCGCCTTGGACAAGGCGCTGAAGGCCGTCGACTACGCGGGTCTGCGCGAAGAGCAGCGCAAGAACCGCGACGCCTTCCAGCGCGGCGAGACGCGGTCGCTGATGGGAATCGGCGTCGCCTTCTTCACCGAGATCGTCGGTGCGGGCCCGATCAAGAACTGCGACATCTTGGGCCTCGGCATGTTCGACAGCTGCGAGATCCGCGTCCACCCGACGGGAAGCGCCATCGCGCGGCTCGGCACCATCAGCCAGGGCCAAGGCCACGCCACGACCTTTGCGCAGATCCTGGCGAGCGAGATCGGCATTCCCGCGGCCAACATCACGGTCGAGGAGGGCGACACCGACACCGCGCCCTATGGCCTCGGCACTTACGGCTCGCGCTCGACGCCGGTGGCGGGCGCCGCCACCGCCATGGCGGGCCGCAAGATCCGCGCCAAGGCGCAGATGATCGCGGCATATCTCCTTGAGGTGCATGACGACGACGTCGAATGGGACGTCGACCGCTTCAAGGTGAAAGGCGCGCCCGAGCGCTTCAAGACCATGGCCGAGATCGCCTTTGCCGCCTACAACAAGGTGCCGCCCGGCATGGAGCCCGGGCTCGAGGCGGTGAGCTATTACGATCCGCCCAACATGACCTATCCTTTCGGGGCCTATATCTGCGTCGTCGACATCGACGTCGACACCGGCGTCACCGCCATCCGCCGCTTCTACGCGCTCGACGATTGCGGCACGCGGATCAACCCCATGATCATCGAGGGTCAGGTGCATGGCGGCTTGACCGAGGCGCTCGGCATCGCGCTGGGGCAAGACATGGGCTACGACGCCTATGGCAACATGAAGAACAGCACGCTGCTCGACTACTTCATGCCGACCGCGGTCGAGACCCCGGTGTGGGAGACCGACTTCACCACCACGCCGTCGCCGCATCATCCCATCGGCGCCAAGGGCGTCGGCGAATCTCCCAATGTCGGCGGCGTCTCCGCCATCTCCAACGCCGTCAACGACGCGTTTGCGCATCTGGGGCTCGTGCACACCGCCATGCCGCACGACCACTGGCGCGTCTGGAAGACGGCGCAAAAACTCGGCCTCACGCGTTAGGCCTTCGTGCGACCCTCACACTCCCGCCGCTGCGCGGCGGGCCCCTCCCTCTCCCGCGGTGCGGGAGAGGGGCTTGGCGCACCCATAACCGCTCCTCTCCAGGAGACAGGGTGAAGCTCGACTACCACGCGCTCGCCGCCGACCTTGCCGCCGTCGGTTACATCGCCGAGGCGAGCCTCGCCATGGCGCTGGCGCTCGCCATCGGTCTCGAGCGCCCGCTGCTGCTCGAAGGCGAGGCGGGCGTCGGCAAGACCGATGTCGCCCGCGCGCTCGCAGAAGTCCTGAAGACGCGGCTCATTCGCCTCCAATGCTATGAGGGCCTCGACGCCAACGCCACGCTCTATGAATGGAACTACCAGCGCCAGCTGCTGGCGATCCGCGCCCATGAGCGCGATCATCTCTCCGCCGACGCCCTCGAGCACCACATCTTCTCCGAGGCTTACCTGCTGCGCCGCCCGCTGCTGGAAGCGATTTCGCAGCCGACACCACCGGTGCTACTCATCGACGAGATCGACCGCGCCGACGAGGAGTTCGAGGCCTTCCTCATGGAGATCCTCTCCGATTTCCAGGTGACGATCCCCGAGCTCGGCACCATCGCCGCGCAATCGATTCCGCGCGTCATCCTGACCTCGAACGGCACGCGCGCGCTCTCCGACGCGCTGCGGCGGCGCTGTCTCTACAGCTATCTCGATTTTCCCGACGAGGCGAAGGAGCTCGCCATCCTCCGCGCACGGCTTCCCGGCATCGGCGAGCGTCTCGCCCAGCAGATCGTGCGCTTCGTCCAGTTGCTGCGCCGCGAGGCGCTCGAGAAGAAGCCCGGCATCGCCGAGACGCTCGACTGGGCCGCGGCTTTGATGGGCCTCGACCTCCAGAGCCTCGACCGCGATCCCGCGGCGCTGCAAGCGAGTCTCATCTGTCTCTTGAAGACGGAAGCCGATCTAAAATCGCTGCCGCGCGAGGTGACGGAGCGCCTCGTCGGCAAAGTCGCATGACCGGCCCCGCGGCAGCGCTGCGCGGCTTCGTGGCGCATTTGCGCCTTAATGGATTCACCGTCGGTCCCGGCGAGTCGCAAGCGGCGCTCGCTTTCATCGCCGCCGCCGAGCCGCTCGACGTTGCCACCGCGCGGCTCGGTCTGAAGACCATGCTGTCGGGCGATCGCGGCCAATGGGAACGTTTCGATGCGCTCTTCGACGCTTATTGGTTTCGCCGCGGCGTCAGGACGGCGGCGCGGGCAACGCCGCGCGGCGACAGCGGGCGCCCGGCGATCTGGAGCAAGCTGTTGCCGCCCGACGCAGAGAGCGCCCCGCAAGCCTCGACCGGCGGCGCCCGCGACGACAAGAGCGCGGCCCAAGGTCCGCTTGTCGCGAGCCGACGCGAGACGCTGGCGCGCAGCGATCTGCGCCGTCTTACCAGCGCCGCGGACATCGAGGAGGCCGAACGCGTCGCCGAGCGCTTGGCGCGCGCCATGCGCTATCGCTTGAGCCGCCGCCGTCTCCCGGCGCATGCCGGCGACGCGCTCGACCTCCGCCGCACCATCCGCCGCAATCTCGCCAAGGGCGGCGAGCCCTTCGACCTCCTGAAGAAGCGCCGGCCCGAGCATCCTGTCAATCTCGTGCTGTTGCTGGACGTCTCGGGCTCGATGCGCGTCTACAGCCGCTATCTCCTCGCTTTCGCCCGGGGCCTCATCGGCCGCTGGGTCAAGGCCGACGCTTTCTGCTTCCACACCCGGCTGATCCATATCAGCGACGCGCTCCGCGAGCGCGATCCGCTCCGCGCCATGGACCGCTTGTCGCTGATGGTCGAGGGCTTCGGTGGCGGCACGCGCATCGCCGGCGCGCTCCAGTCGTTCAACGCCCGCTACGCTCGCGAGATGCTCAATTCGCGCAGCGTCGTCATCCTGATGAGCGATGGCTACGACACCGATCCGCCGGAGGAATTGTCGCTGGAGCTGCAGCGCCTGAAGCGCCGCGCCCGCCGCCTCGTCTGGCTCAACCCGCTTTTGGGCTGGCGCGACTATGCGCCCGTCGCGCGCGCCATGGCCGCCGCCATGCCCTATATCGACTGCTTCGCCGCCGCCAACACGCTGGAAAGCCTCGGCGCCCTCGAGGCCGAGTTGGCGCGGCTTTGAGCGGACAGGGCCCATGACCCGACCGATCGACGAGACCTTCGCCCTCATCGCCGCGCTGATGCAGCGGGGCGAGAATTTCTGCGTCGCCACCGTGGTGCGCACCGAGGACGCGACTTCGGCCAAGGCCGGCGCCAAGGCGATCGTGCTCGCCGATGGCAGCATCCGCGGCTTCCTCGGCGGCGGCTGCGTGCAAGGCGCGCTGAAGCGCAGCGCCGCCGCGGTGCTCAGGGACGGCAAGCCGCGTCTCATCCGCGTCAAGCCCAAGGACGCCGTCACCGGGAGCGTCGATGCCGACGGCACCGAGCTCCATCGCAGCTTCTGTCCCAGCGGTGGCACCGTCGATCTCTTCCTTGAGCCGATGCGTCCCGCGCCCCGCATCATCCTCTGCGGCGCCTCGCCCGTGGCGCTCGCTTTGGCCGACCTCGCCCCGCGCCTGGGATACCGCGTGGCACTCGCCGCGCTGCCCGAGGACCACGCGCAGTTCGCGGCGGTCGAGCCGCGCGTTCGCGGCTTCGACCTCGCGCCGCTCGCCGTCGCGCCGGAGGATTGGCTCGTCGTCGCAACGCAGGGAAAGCGCGACCGCGACGCGCTCGCCGCCGCGCTCGCGAGCGACGCCGTTTACGTCGCCTTCGTCGGCAGCCGTCGCAAGGCGGAGACGCTGCTCGCGGAGCTTGGCGCGAAGTCCTCGATCCCGCCCGACCGCCTCGCGCGTCTCAAGGCTCCTGCCGGCCTCGACATTCACGGCATCGAGCCTGCCGAGATCGCCCTCTCCATCCTCGCCGAAATCACCACCCGCCGCCGCTCCGCCCTGCGCAGCGCCGCCGACGCGGAGTCTGCGACCGCCGAGAATTGAGCGTGTGCGGCGGGCGACTTTGTCACCGTGCCGCCAGCACCTCGAACACCCCATCGACCAGCTCCGCGACCTGGGCCCTGACCTTCGGGTCGTGCTTCGCGCGCGCGACCTCGGCCGCGGCCTCGCGCAGCACGGCCAGCAACGTCCGGGCGATGAGGTCGACGGGGTAGGGCTTGACGATGCCGGCGCCTTGCAGCGCGCCCAGCACGGTGCGGAGCGCGCCCAAGGCGTAGCGCAGCTCGATGGCGCGCCAGGCCTCGGGGCCGATCACCTGCGGCGCCTCGACGAAGATGATGCGTTGCACGTCGGGAGCGGCCCCGATGTCGATCAGCGCCGCGAATGCGGCGCGGAGCCGCCGCCACGGATCGCTTTCCGCAATCGCCGCCGCTGCCGCGAGGATCTCTCCTTCCATGGCCTCGGCGACCGCCTGAAACAAGGCTTTCTTGCCGGCGAAATGGTGATAGAGAGCGCCCGTCGTGACGCCGGCTTCGGCGGCGATCCGTCCGATCTCGGCGCGAGAATAGCCGTCCCGCGCGAAATGCTTCCGCGCGACCTTGAGCAAGGCCGCCCGCGTCGCCGCGACATTGCTTTCCCGGCGCGATCTCGCTTTCGCCATCGCCGTACTCGCTTGACATAATCAGTTTACCTGACATAATTCAATTATGTAAGCGTTTCGATGAAAGGAGCGGATCATGGGTTACGCTTTTGGCAGCAGCGTCCTGGCGATCACCGCGCTGTTCTGCCTGTGGACCGCTGGGATCAGCGGCATGAAGCCGCGGGCCTTCGCAGCGCGCTTGGGCCTGGCCATCGCGAATCCGGGCGGCGAGAACGAGGTGCGCGCGCAGTATGCCGGGTTCTTCCTCGCCGTCGGCTCCGTGTGTGCCGCTGCGCTCCTGGGGCTGGTGCCGCGGCAATCGGCGCTCATCGTGCTGGCTGTCGTCTTCGGCGGCCTCATTGCCGGCCGGCTCGTGAGCCTCGTCCTCAACGGCGGCGTTTCCGGCTATGGTCCCGCCATCCGCGCGCTCTACGCGATCGACGCTGCCGGATTTGCGGTGACGCTGGCCGCGCTCATCGTCGATAAATCGACCTGACGGCGGACGCGGCAGCGCCGCCGCCTTTTTCCACCGCTCTCCTTGTTGTATAGAGCCGCCGGGGAGCAACAGCATGCATTGTCGGCGCGCCACCGTGCTTGGCGCTTCGGGTTTCATCGGTCGCTATGTCGTGAAGCGCCTGGCGTCGCGCGGCACGGTCATCGCCGCCGTCAGCCGCCATGCCAGCGCCGCGGGCTATCTGCGCCCGATGGGCGATGTCGGCCAGATCGCCACGATCGACGCCGGCCTCGATGACGAGCCGGTGCTCGCCGCTGCGCTCGTCGGCGCCGAAGCGGTGGTGTCTTCCGTCGGCATCCTCTTCGAGCGCGGCCGCCAGCGCTTCGACGCCGTCCATCATCGGGGTGCGGCCCGGCTCGCCAGTCTCGCCAAGGCGGCGGGCGTCAGGCGCTTCGTCCATATCTCCGCCATCGGCGCCGATCCCGCCGCGGCCTCGCTCTATGCGCGCAGCAAAGGCGCGGGCGAGGCGGCGGTGCGCGACGCTTTTCCCGACGCCACCATCCTGCGCCCCTCCGTCGTGTTCGGACCCGAGGACGACTTCTTCAACCGCTTCGCCGCGATGGCGCGCTTTCTGCCGGCACTGCCGCTGATCGGCGGCGGGTATACCCGGTTCCAGCCGGTCTATGTCGGCGACGTCGCCGACGCCGTCATGGCGGCGCTCGATCGCCACGACACCGTCGGTCAGACTTACGAGCTGGGCGGCCCCAAGGTCTACAGCTTCCGCGAGCTTATGGCGCTGGTGCTGACCGAGGTGCATCGCCGCCGTCTGCTGGTGACGCTTCCCTTCGGCGTGGCCTCGCTCGAAGCTGCCTTCCTCGAATGGCTGCCCTCGCCGCCCTTGACCCGCGACCAGGTGCGCCTCCTGCAGCGCGACAACATCGCCTCCTCCGACCTGCCGGGCCTCGTCGAGCTCGGCGTCGTGCCGACCGCGGTCGAGCTCATCCTGCCGACATATCTCGACCGCTTCCGCCGCCGCGGCCGCTGGCAAGCGACTCCGCTCTCGCAAAAAAAATCGCCGCTGCCTCGCTGAGCTCCAGCGCCGCTATCGCGGCGGCGGACGCGCTCATTGCGGCGCAGTTGCGCTGAGCTCGCTCTCGATCTCCGCGATCTGGCGCTCGAGGAAGCGTCGCTCGGGCGCCGAGCAGCGGAGCGCCAGCGCCGCGCGATAATGACGGAGCGCTTCCGCCTTCCATCCGGCGCGCCGCTCCAAGCCGCCGCGCACTGCCGGCAGGAGATGATACTGCGCCAGCGCGGGGTCGTCGCCGATGCGCTCGAGCGCGCGGATGCCGGCCTCGGGCCCTTCGGCCATGGCAACCGCCACCGCGCGGTTCAGTGCCACGACAGGCGAGGCCTTCAGCGCCACGAGGTCGTCATAGAAGCGGAGAATGGCCCGCCAATCGGTCGAGGCTGCGTCGCGCGCCGTCGCATGACAGGCGGCGATGGCGGCCTCGATATGATAGGGCGATATCTCGGTTCCGGCGGCCGCGCGCTCGAGATGGCGCAGACCCGCTTCGACGAAGCCGCGGTCCCAACGGCTCCGGTCCTGGTCGGCGAGCAGCGTCAGATCGCCGAGCGCGTCGACCCGTGCCGGCAACCGGCTGCGCTGCAGCAGCATCAACGCCAGCAGCGCCTCGACCGCCGGCCGATCGGTCTGCGGGTTGCCGGCCAAGAGCTGCGCCAAGCGGATCGCCTCGTCGCAGAGATCGGCGCGCACCAGGTTCTCGCCGCCATGCGCGGCATAACCTTCATTGAAGAGGAGATAGATGACCTCGAGGACGCTGTCGAGCCGCGCCGCGAGCTCGCGCGGCAGCGGGATCTCGAGGGCGAGGTGACGCTCGCGGATCTCGCGCTTGGCGCGCACCAGGCGCTGCGCCACCGTGGGCGCGCGCTCGAGCGAGGCGTCGGCGATTTCCTCGACGCTGAAGCCGCTGACGAGCTTCAAAGTGAGCGCGATATGCGCCGCGCGACCCAGCGCGGGATCGCAGCACATGAACATCATCGCCAGCGCCTCGTCGCCGATGCGGCCGCCATCGCTGCCGTCGCCGCGCTGCGCCAGATCGACGATGCCGCCGGGCCATTGCAACGCGTCGCGCGACATGGTCTCGTGGCGGACGCGATCGAGCGCGCGGTTGCGCGCGACCTGGAAGAGCCAGCCCCGGGGATTGTCGGGGATGCCGGCGAAGGGCCAGGTCTGGAGCGCGCGCAGCAGCGCGTCCTGCACCGCTTCCTCGGCGAGATCGAGGCGGGCGGGGCCCAAGAGCCGCGCCAGCGCCGCGACCATCTCGCCCGCCGCGTGACGGAAGAGATGGTCGACAAGCCCCGCCAGCGGTACCGGCGGCTCGGCGCTCACCGCTGGGTGAAGTCGTGGACTTGGCGCAGCTCCAAGCTGGCGTTGGGCCAGAGCTCGATATGCGGATGGTCCTGCAGCAGCGCCAGCGCAGCGGCATAGTCCGCCGCCTCGATCAGCCAATAGCCGCCCAATACTTCCTTCGATTCGACGAAGGGTCCATCGGTGACGGTGACCTTGCCGCCGGCCCGGCGGAGCACGCGGCCTTCGCCGTCGCGCAACTTGTTGCTGTTCAGAAGATGTCCGGCGTCCCTGATGCGCGTCGACCAGGTCATGTATTTGCCCATGATGCGCTGCATCTCTTCGGGGCTCATGCGGCCCATTTCGCGCCGCGGGTCGCCGTTGTCGCGCGCCAATACGAGAAATTGTGCCATGGCTACCTCCTGTTCGGTCTTGCCGCAGACAAGACGAACCGGCGTGGGCGGAATCGACAGCCCGCCGATTTTATTTATTGCAGCCGCGGCTGCTTCAGGAAACTGCGGCGGTCGGCGGACTTCACCCGCACCCAGACGGTGCGGCTGTCGCGGACCACTTCAATCGGGATTTCCGTGCCGGCGCTGCCGCTGGCCCAGACCTTGCGGTAGAAATCGGCGAGGCTGGTGACGCTCTGGTCGCGCACCGCCCAAATCACGTCGCCCTCGCGCATGCCGGCATGGGCCGCGGGACCGTTATCGGCGACGCGGCGGACGGTGATGCGGCCGTCATTCTCTTCCGAGAACATGCCGAGCCAGGGGCGCGCCGGCGTGCTGCGCGTCCCCAACGTGACGAGATCGTCGAGGACCGGCTTCAGGATGTCGATCGGCACGATCATGTTGATGTCGCGCGGCGTGCCGCGCTCGGTCACTTGCTGGACGTGCAGCGAACCGATGCCGAGGAGCCGGCCATCGGCGCCGATGAGGCCGGTGCCGCCCCAGAAGGGATGCGCCGGCGCGGTGAAGATCGCCTCGTTCAGCAGGTATTCCCAATGTCCGGCGAATTCCTGGCGGCCGATGACGTGAGCGCGCACCGACTGGCGTCGCCCGCCGCCGGCGACGATGACGGGATCGCCGGTCCTGAGATCGCTCGAGCGGCCGAGCTCCAGCGCCGGCAGATCGAGCCGGCCCAGCGCCTGCACCAGGCCGAAGCCGGTCTCCTGGTCATAGGCGAGCGCGTGGCCCGGAACGGCGCGGCCATCGGCGGTGCTGAGCCAAACGCTCTCCGCTTCGGTGATGAGGTAGCCGATGGTGACGACGAGGCCGTCCTCGCGGATGAGGACGCCGCTCCCGGCGCGCTCGGTCTGCAGCGTGGGCGCGGTGAAGGCATCCTCGGGTATCGTCGCCTGCAAGCCGACGATCGCTTGCAGCGCGCGATCGAGATCGAAATCGAAATCCTCGGGCTTGGGCTGTGCCAGAAGCGGAATTTCCCAGTCGGGCTTCTTGGCCATGAGGGTCCCCGGTTTGCTGCGCTGCCACACTATCGCGAATCGGCGGCGCCTTCGCCAGTCCGTAATGCGCCCTTACGCCTGATGCGAGAACATCGCGCGTCCCGCCACCGGCAGCTCGGCGCGGAGCACGCGGCCGGTCGCCGATTCCGTGATGAAGAGCGACTTCCCGTCCTTGCCGCCATAGGCGCAATTGGTGGTTGCGAGACCGGCGCAAGAGCGAATGCGACGGAGCGGCTCGCCCAAATGGCTGAAGAGCCAGACCGTGCCGAGGCCGACATGGCAGATGGCGAGATTGTCGCTCTCGTCCATCGCCATGCCGTCGGGCCCGGTGCCGCCGGACATCTGAATGAAAATCCCGATGCGGCCGACGCCGTCCCCCATCAGCGGCACGCGCCAGATGGCGTTGTTGCGGGTGACGCAGAGATAGAGAATGGTCTCGGCCTTGTTGAGCGCGAGGCCGTTGGGGCTTGGCACGTTGTCGAGAAGGCAATCGAGTATCCCGTTGGCGCGCAAGCGATAGACACGGCCCGTCGGATCGTGGAGGCCGGTCATGCCTTGATCGGTGAAATAGAGATCGCCGTTGCCGGCGAAGACGAGATCGTTGACCCCCTTGAAGCGCTCGAAGCGGCCGCGCTCGAGCACCGGCTCGATGCTGCCGCGCCGGGGATCGAAGGCGATGATTCCATGCTTGTGATCGCTGATGAAGGCGCGGCCGTCGCGATGGAATTTGAGTCCGTTGGGCTCGCCGTCATATTCAAAGGCGAGGCTCAGCGAGCCATCGGGCGTGACCTTGAAGAGCCGCCCCCAGGGAATATCGGTCACCCAGAGATTGCCCTCGCGGTCGAAGGACGGGCCTTCGAGAAAGGACGCCGTCGGCGCGCCGTCGCGCAGCACATCGACCCAGGGCGACTTGCTCTTGGCCCGCGAGAGCGCTTCCGGCACCCGGGCGAAGACGCTGGTCTCGATCGCAGGCGGCGCGGCGAACATGCTCCATCCTCCGCAGAAGCAACAAAGATTACAGTGAGACGCTGAGACAGTGAGGTAAAGCCGATTTTGGCGCGCCGCGTCAAATCGCTTCTCACCGTCTCACTGCCCCACCGTGAACCTTTCAGCAGCGCCGCGCCTTCTAGGGCCCGATCAGCCCGGGTCTTTGACGCGGGCGAAAGCTGGCCGTGCCATCAGCTCGCCGACGTATTTGGCGACTTTCGGCCAACGCCCGCCGTCGATCGGATGACCGGCAAGCTTCAGGTTGACGAAGGGACAATGGATGGCGATGTCGGCCAGCGTGAGCTTGCCGCCGACCAGGAAGGAACCGGAGATTTGACTCTCGAGATAGTTGAAGAGCGGCGGCAGCTCCTTGGTGAGCGCCTGATCGACGATCGCCATATCGGGCTGCTCTTTGAAGAAATTCGGCCGGACCCGCAGCTGGAAGAAGACCTTACCGGCGGCCGCGACGAGCAGCGTGTCGTTGAATTCCTCGTACCAAGCCATCCGCCCGACGTCTTCGGCGGACGCGGGAAAGAGGGCGGGCGTCGGATATTTGCGCTCGAGATACTGACAGATGGCGGAGCTGTCGGAGAGTTTGTAGTCGCCATCGCTGAAGGCCGGGATTTTGCCGACCGGGCTCGCCGCCTTGAACTCGGGTGACGCGTCGTGCGGCGCGACCGGCCGATGCTCGGCGGTGAGACCTTTCTCGCCGATGAAGGCAAGAACCTTGCGCACGAATGGCGAGAGACTGGTGCCGTAGACGATCATGAGTTCCTCCGATGTCCGCAACATTTGTTGGTGGATGCTAGGGGACAGACAC
The DNA here is from genome assembly GCA_035515835.1 of Allostellaceae bacterium. Classification (GTDB taxonomy): domain Bacteria; phylum Pseudomonadota; class Alphaproteobacteria; order ATCC43930; family CGMCC-115725; genus DAHUYF01. The sequence goes on along the minus strand of DATJAV010000007.1, from coordinate 1,895 downwards.
CGGATTGTGAAGCGCCGGGCCCGTCTGATCAGTGAACCAGACGAGCGAGAGAGGGCGGAATCGACATCACCGGAAAAATAAGTGGATGGGGAGCGTGCGTTCGTTCCGTTGCGAGCGCCGCTCACCCCGCGCGGATGAGCTTCGCCTGGCCGTCGCCGGCATCGAGCACCTCGCGCAGGACGAGGGCGAGCTCGTCGCGGCCATAGGGCTTGGTCAGAAGGCGCATGCCGTTGACTTCGCCGCGCTCGTCGAGCCGGGTTTGCGGGAATCCCGATGTCAGCAGGATCTTGAGCTCCGGCCAACGAGCGGCGGCGGTGCGCGCCAGCGCCAGGCCGTCGATGCTGCCGGGCGTGACGATGTCGGTGAAGAGCAGATCGACGCGCTCGGTCTCGAGGAGGCGCAGCGCATTGGCGGCGCGGTCGGCCTCGAGCACGAGATATCCCAGCTCCAGCAGTTGCCGGCGGGCGATGCGCCGCATTGCCGCATCGTCCTCGACCACCAGCACGGTCTCGCCGCCGCCCGCGCTTGGCTCGCTCGGCGTTTTGGTCTCGAGCCGGCGGACATCGGCGCCGAGGCGCGGCAGATAGAGCCGCACGGTGGTGCCGACGCCCTCTTCGCTTGCCACGTCGATATGCCCGCCCGATTGCTTGGCAAAGCCCAGCACCGTGCTGAGGCCGAGCCCACCGCTGCGGCCTTTTTCCTTCGTCGTGAAGAACGGCTCGAACATGCGGCGCTGCACGTCGCGCGACATTCCGTTCCCGGTATCGCTCACCTCGATGATGGCGTAGTCGCCCGGCCGGACCTCGGGATGCTCGCCGGCATAGTCCTTGTCGAGCTGAACGTTGCGCGTGCCGATGATGAGGCGGCCCCCTTTCGCCATGGCTTCGGCGGCGTTGGTGACGAGTTCGACGACGCAATCCTCGAGTTGCGCCGGATCGGCGATCACCGGCCAGAGCTCGGCGGCGAGATCGAGCGAGATTTGGACTGCGCCGGCGAGGCGCGCCGACATGCCGTCGAGCGCGCGGCGGATGAGGTCGTTCGCCTCGAGGCGCGTCGGCTGCAGGGGTTGGCGCCGGGCGAAGGCGAGGAGGCGCCGCGCCAATTCGGCGCCGCGCCGCGCCGCCGCCTGCGCCTCGCCGACGAGCTCGAGCGCGGCCCCGTCATTGGCCTTCTGGTCGCGCAGCAAATCGAGGTTGCCGATGATGACGGCGAGGAGATTGTTCACGTCATGCGCGATGCCGCCGGTCAGCGTTCCCAGCGCCTCCATCTTCTCGGCAGCGGCGCGCTGTGCCGTGGTATGGTCGCGCTCGGCCTGGCGGTTGGCATTCTCGTCCATGCGGCGCGCCAACAGCCGGTTGGTCTGGCTCAGCTCCTCGATGCGACGGCGCAGCTCCTCGGCGAGCGCCGTCTGCTCCGCTTCCTTGGCGCGCAGCGCCATCAGGTCGGTGACATCCTCGACGCGGTGGACAATGAAGCGGAGATCGCCATTGGCATCGAGCAGCGGCAGGTTGGTGGCGCTCCAGCAGCGCTCCTCGAAACCGCCCCCCGCCGCCAGCGAGCGCGGCGTCAGGAACTTGCGCGCCGGCATCGCGTCCGCGCGCTTCAGCTCGGTCACGCGCTCGAGCGAGGCGCGCAGCCCGCTCTCGTCGCGCGCGCCGGGATCGTCGGGGAAGACGTCGAAGATGCAGCGGCCGACCAGCGCCGTGCGGGTCATCATCGTGGCACGCGTATAGGCGTCGCTCACTGCGGCGACGGTGAGATCGGGCGTCAGCACGAGAAAGAGCCCCGGCGCTCCTTCGAAGAGCGCGCGGAAGTCGGGAACAGTACCAGCGTGCTCCTGCATGAAGAGGGGCTCCGCGCCGAGAGCGGCGTGTGACTGCCGAAACTAACCCCCC
>DATJAV010000006.1:0-8966 GCA_035515835.1 Allostellaceae bacterium | reverse complement strand
GCGCCGGCAAGTTCCATGGCGGACAAGGCACCGAGCTTCTGGGCTTCCTCGCCCGCGCGCTCGGCATCACCATCGCCCAATGGCTCGACCTGCCGAGCTGAGGCATCGCTTGCGCGGCCCCGACCCGGTGCCGCTCGCCCGTTTCGCCGCCGCTCCCGATCTTGCCGCCGCCATCGCCGAGTGGCAGCGCTGGCTTCAGTCCGAACGGCGGAGCTCCCAGCACACGGTCGCGGCTTACGGCCGCGACCTCGCGCAGTTCCTCGATTTCCTCGCCGAGCATCGCGGCGAGGAGCCGACGCTGGTCGGGCTCGCCGCGCTGTCCCCCGCCGATTTCCGCGCCTGGCTCGCCCGCCGCGCCGGGGATGACCTGAAGCGCAGCTCTTCTGCGCGCGCGCTTTCGGTGCTGCGCGGTTTCCTTCGCTTCCTCGACCGCAACGGGTTGGCGCAGAATGCGGCACTCGCTGCCGTCAAGACGCCAAAACTCCCGAAATCCGTGCCGAAAGCGCTCTCGGTCGCGGAAGCCGACCTCGCCACCGCCGAGATCGACGCCGAGCGCGCGCCGTGGATTGGGCTGCGCGATGCGGCGATCCTGACGTTGCTTTACGGCTGCGGCCTGCGACTCTCAGAAGCGCTGTCGCTGACGCGGCGCGAGGCCCCGCCCGCTTCGGGCACGCTCACGGTCACCGGCAAGGGCAACAAATCCCGTCATGTTCCCGTCCTGCCGCAAGTCGCCGCTGCGATCGCCGATTATCTCGCGGCCTGCCCCTATCCGGGTGGCCCCGGCGACGCGCTCTTCCTCGGCGCCCGGGGCGGCCCACTCCATCCCCGCCAGGTGCAGAAGCGCATGGCGGCACTCCGGCTCGCGCTGGGTCTCCCCGATACGGCAACGCCACACGCGCTCCGCCACAGCTTTGCGACGCATCTGCTGGCGGGCGGCGGCGACCTCCGCTCCATCCAGGAACTGCTCGGCCACGCCAGCCTCTCGACCACGCAGCGCTACACCGCCCTCGATGCCGAGCGCCTCATCGCCGTTTACAACAGGGCCCATCCGCGGGCGAAGTCGTGAGAAGGAAAGATTTCTCTCCTATGGCGCGAATGCCCGTGGATAAAGCCGGCGCGCCTCTTCGTCGCTGATCGGCACGGCTTTGTGCGTATCGAAATCCCAATATGTGAGGCAAGTTCGGCAGCGATGGAGGAACCCCGGTCCTTGCGGCTCCACGGCAATCTGGTCGAGTGCCTCTTCCCAGCGCAGCCCATAGACCGCCGCGCGGCACACCTCGCATCCCCGTTCGGTCTCGCCCGTCATCCCCGTGCTCCAAAACTCACGCAGAACGCAGTATCGATCGGGGCGTGTCTTCCGCTAGCATAAATCTTGCTTAGCCGACGCGCATGGACGGGTCGCGAGCAGGGAGAGGCATCATGGACGAGCAGGAATTACGCGGACTGATCGCGTTGGTTAAGACCGGTGCGCTGTCGCGGCGCCGCTTTGTGCGAAGGATGATCGCCCTCGGACTGACCGCACCGCTGGCGAGCCAGATGCTGGCCTCTGCCGGCATCGCTCAGGTCACGCCCAAATCCGACTACAAGCCAACCAAACGGGGTGGCGGCGGCGCTCTCAAGACCCTCTGGTGGCAGGGCCCCACCCTCATCAATCCGCATTTCGCCGTCGGCACCAAGGACCAGGAGGCGTCGCGCATCTTCTACGAGCCGCTCGCGGCCTGGGATCCTGACGGCAATCTCGTCCCCATTCTCGCGGCCGAGATTCCCGATGCCGAAAACGGGCTCCTCGCGCGCGACGGCATGGCCGTGACCTGGAAGCTGAAGCCCGGCGTTGCCTGGCACGATGGACAGCCCTTCAGCGCCGACGACCTCGTCTTCACTTGGGAATACGCTGCCGACCCCGCGACCGCCGCCGTCAGTATTGGGACATACAAGGACATTACAGTCGAGAAGGTCGATAATCTCACCGTGCGCGTGCACTTCCAGAAGCCGACCCCCTACTGGGCCAATGCCTTCGTCGGCACCTACGGCATGATCCTTCCCGAGCACCTCTTCGCGGCCTATCGCGGCGACAAGTCGCGCGATGCGCCGACCAACCTCGCGCCGGTCGGTACGGGCCCTTACAAATTCGTCGCCTTCAACCCCGGCGACGTCGTCCGGGGCGAAATCAATCCCAACTATCATTTCCCCAATCGGCCCTATTTCGACACGATCGAGATGAAGGGCGGCGGCGATGCCGTCTCGGCCGCGCGCGCCGTGCTGCAAACCGGCGAATTCGACTACGCCTGGAACATGCAGGTCGAGGACGAGATCCTGCAGCGCCTGGAGAAGACCGGCCTCGGCCATGTCCAGATCACCCAGGGGGGCGCCATCGAGCACATCCAGCTCAACAGCACCGATCCCCGGACCGAGGTCGATGGCGAGCGCTCGAGCGTGAAGACGACGCATCCGCTGTTCTCCGACAAGGCAGTGCGGCAGGCACTCGCCATGCTGGTCGATCGTGACTCCGTGCAGAAGTACATCTACGGGCGCACTGGCATCGCGACCGCGAATTTCCTCAACAATCCCCCGCGCTTTCGCTCGCCCAACGCCAAGGCGGGGTTCGACATCGCCAAGGCAAACCAGACACTCGACGCCGCCGGCTGGCAGCGCGGTTCCGACGGCATTCGGACGAAAGACGGCAAGCGGCTGAAGCTTCTCTATCAGACCTCGATCAACGCGCCGCGTCAGAAGAATCAGGAGATCGTCAAGCAGGCGTGCCAGAAAGCGGGCATCGAGGTCGAGCTCAAATCGGTAACGGCGTCGGTGTTCTTCTCCTCCGACGTGGCGAACCCCGACACCTATGCGAAGTTCGAGGCCGATATCCAGATGTACAACACAACGATGCCGCAGCCCGATCCCGAGGTGTTCATGAACCAGTTCTGCTCCTGGGAGGTCGCGACCAAGGACAACAAGTGGGAGGGACGCAACATCACGCGTTGGCGCAATGACGCCTATGACAAGGCGTATCGCGCGGCCCAAGCCGAGCTCGATCCGGTCAAGCGCGCGGCGCTCTTCATTCGCATGAACGACCTGGTATGCGACGACCACCCGGTGATCCCCATCGTCAATCGTCCGACGGTGAGCGCCGTCTCGAACAAGCTCCATGCGCCGAGCAGCGGCTGGGACAACGACTTCTGGAATCTGAAGGACTGGTACCGCGACGCTTGAGCCTCGCTTCACCGCGCGAGTGACGCCATGGGCCGCTATCTTCTGAGGCGTCTTCTCATCGCCGTGCCGAGCGTCATCGGCATCAGCGTCGTACTCTTCGTGGTGCTGGCGCTGGCGCCCGGCGATCCCTTCGGCGAGCTCGCGACTAACCCCAACGTGCCACCCGCCGTGCGCGCGGCGCTCCGGGTCAAATTCGGGCTCGACGACCCGATCTTGCTTCGTTACCTGCGCTGGCTCTGGGCGATGCTGCACGGCGATTGGGGCTTTTCCTTCGTCAGCCGCGTCAATGTCGACACGCTCATCCTAGAGCGCCTGCCCACCACGCTGCTGGTGATCGGCTCCTCGCAGCTCCTGGCGCTGATGATCGCCCTCCCCGTCGGCGTGCTTGCGGCGACGCGGCCCTATTCGCTGCTCGACCAGATGGCCAACACCTTCGCCTTCATCGGCTTCTCGCTGCCCACCTTCTTTACCGGCATCGTCTTCATCCTCGTCTTCAGCGTCGATCTCGGCTGGCTGCCCTTCGTCTATCGCGCCAATATCGACGCCTCCGGCTGGCAATGGTGGTGGGAGATGTTGAAGCAGTCGATCATGCCGGTGGCGGTTCTCGGCCTCTTCCAGGGCGCCTCCTGGACGCGCTTCGTGCGCTCGGCGATCCTCGACGTGGCCCGTCTCGACTACGTCACCACGGCGCGCGCCAAGGGGTTGGCCGAGCGCACGGTCGTGGTGAAGCACGTGCTGCGCAACGCGCTCGTTCCGGTCGTGACGCTGGTGGCGCTGCAGATGCCGACCGTCTTCGGCGGCGCCATCATCACCGAGCAGATCTTTCGCGTCCCCGGCATCGGCTCGCTGCTCATCACCTCGATCCTCGCCAACGACACGCCGGTGATCATGGCGGTGACGTTCGTCTTCGCCTGCCTGGTCATCCTCTTCAACCTCGTCACGGACCTGCTTTATGGCTGGCTCGATCCCCGCATCGCCTACCGTTAGCCTGGCGTCCCGTGGCGCGGCGCGAAAGCCGCGGTCGCGCCGCGGCGAGGCGTGGCGCCGCTTCCGCCGGCATCGCCTCGCGGTCGCGAGCCTCGCCATCCTGAGCGCGATGGTCCTCCTGGTGGTGTTGGGCCCGCTCTTCTGGCCGGTCGCTATCAACGACATCGATTTCAGCGCGATGCTGCAGGGGCCGTCCTGGCAGCATCCGCTCGGCACCGACGATCTCGGCCAGGACCTGCTGGCACGCATGCTCTATGGCGGGCGCATATCGCTCGCGGTCGGATTCGCGGCGATGGCCGTCTCGGTCGTCGTCGGCACCACGGTCGGCGCCATCGCCGGCATTGCGCGGGGCGGCGTCGACGCGGCGCTGATGTGGCTCACCGACCTCTTCCTCTCCTTGCCGCAATTGCCGCTGCTGCTGCTGCTGATCTATCTCTTCCGCGACGCCTTGAAGGCCGTGCTCGGTCCCGAGCTCGGCATTTTCATCCTCATCGTCGCGGTGATCGCCGCTTTCCGCTGGATGCCGGTGGCGCGGCTGGTGCGGGCGCAGTTCTTCGCGCTGCGCAGCAAGGAGTTCGTCGAGGCGGCGCGCGCGCTGGGCGCGACGACGACGCGCCAGGTCATCCACCACATGCTGCCCAATTCGCTGGGTCCGGTGATCGTCGCCGGCACCATTGACGTCGCCGCCGCCATCATCGCGGAATCGACGCTCTCTTTCTTGGGCCTGGGATTCCCGCCCGATGTCCCCACCTGGGGGCGCATTCTCTTCGACGCCAAGGACCGGCTCGACGATGCCGCGCATTGGGCGCTCTTTCCCGGCGCTGCGATCTTTCTCGCCGTGCTCACCATCAACTTCATCGGCGACGGATTGCGCGACGCGCTCGACCCGCGCCAGGTGATCTGACGCAATGTCCCCGTTGGACGCCGGCGAGCGCCTGCTCGAGATTCGCGGCTTGCGCACCTACTTCGCCACCGATGACGGCTGGGTGCGCTCGGTCGACGGCGTCGATCTCGCCATCGATCGCGGCGAGACGGTGGGCATCGTCGGCGAATCCGGCTGCGGCAAGACGGTGACGGCGCTCTCCGTCCTCAAGCTCATCGCCATGCCGCCCGGGCGCATCGTCGCCGGAGAAATCATTTGGCGCGGCCGCGACCTCGTTCCGCTCGGCGCCGAGGCGATGCGCGCCATCCGCAGCAAGGAGATCGCCATCGTCTTCCAGGAGCCGATGACCTCGCTCAACCCCGTCTATACCGTCGGCGACCAGATCGCCGAGGTCGTCCGCCTCCATGAGAAGCTCGGGCGGAGCGCGGCGATGGAGAAGGCGGTCGAGATGCTGCGCCTCGTCCATATCCCGAACCCCGAGCGCCGGGTCAGGGACTATCCGCACCAGTTCTCGGGCGGCATGCGCCAGCGCGTCATGATCGCCATGGCCCTCGCCTGCGAGCCGCAGCTGCTGATCGCCGACGAGCCGACGACGGCGCTCGACGTCACGATCCAGGCGCAGATCCTGGAGCTCCTCGCCGAGCTCAAGTCGCGGCTCGGCATGGCGGTGATGCTGATCACCCACGCCATGGGCGTCGTCGCCGAGACGGCGCAGCGCGTCCTCGTCATGTATGCCGGGCAGGCGATCGAGGAAGCGCCGGTCGAAGCGCTCTTCGCCGCGCCGCGCCATCCCTATACCCAGGCACTCATCCGCTCGATCCCGCGCATCGACACCGCGGCGACGCGCAAGCCCCGCCTCGAAGCGATCGCCGGCGTCGTGCCGAGCCTCATCGATCCGCCGCCGGGCTGCCGTTTCGCGCCGCGCTGTCCTTTCGCCAAAGCGGCCTGCGTCGAGGCACCGCCGGCGCTCCGCGCGGTCGCGCCCGCCCACAAAGTCGCCTGCGTTCTCTATGACGGCTCAATCCCCCAAGGACATTGACGCGATGACGGAGCCGCTGCTGCGGGTCAAGAATCTGGTGAAGCAGTTCGCGGTGAAAGGCGGGAGGTTTTTCGGCGCGGCGGAACGCGTGCACGCGGTCGACGACGTGAGCTTCGAGCTCGCCGCCGGCGAGACGCTCGGCCTCGTCGGCGAATCCGGCTGCGGCAAATCGACCACGGGACGCTGCATCCTGCGGCTCATCGAGCCCACATCGGGCGAGGTGTGGTTCGAGGGCAAGAACGTCACGGCGCTGGACAAGGCCGGGTTGCGCGCGCTCGCCCGCGACATGCAGATCATCTTCCAGGACCCTTATGCCTCGCTCGATCCGCGCATGACCGTGAGCGCGATCATCGGCGAAGCGCTCACCATCCATCGCCTCGCGCCGACGCGGCGCGCTTTCGAGGAGCGGGTCGTCGAGCTCTTGGAGACGGTCGGGCTCAATGCCGACCATCTGCGACGCTACCCGCACGAGTTCTCCGGCGGCCAGCGCCAGCGCATCGGCATCGCCCGGGCACTCGCCGTCTCGCCGAAGATGATCGTCTGCGACGAGCCGGTGTCGGCGCTTGACGCCTCCTTCCAGGCGCAGGTCGTCAACCTGCTCGAGGACCTGCAGCGAAGGTTCGGCCTCACTTACATTTTCATCGCGCATGATCTCTCGGTGGTCGAGCACATCAGCACGCGGGTCGCCGTCATGTATCTCGGCAAGATCGTCGAGATCGCCACGGCGCGCGATCTCTATACGACGCCGCTCCACCCCTATACCGAGGCGCTGCTCTCGGCCGTGCCGATCCCCGATCCCACGGCCAAGCGCCGGCGCATCGTGCTATCGGGCGACGTGCCGAGCCCGATCCGGCCGCCTTCGGGCTGCCGCTTCCATACGCGCTGCCCGATCCGCCAGCTGCCGCTCTGCGCCGCCGAGACGCCGCCGCTCAGGCCGGGCGGCAACGGGCATTGGGTTGCGTGTCACCTGCGCAGCCCGGACGCGGGGCATGAGCCCACCGCCTCATTGTGAATTTTTCCCTTTCTTCTTCGTTTTCGTCGCCGTTTTGGCCTTTTTTGTCGCTTTTTTCGCGACTTTTGCCCTCTTCGCCGGCAGCGAGGCCGCGTTGGCGAGCGCCTTATCGAACCACTGGCGCAGGAGTACCGGATCGGCGGCGACGCGGTCGGGCACGACGAGGGTCTGGTGGCTCTTGCGGCCGGGGAAGGGCTCGAAGAATTGGGCGTCGAACGCCTTCATGAAAGCCGCCTGATCGCCGGGCGCGAGGCGCAGCAGAAGGCGGTCCTCGTGGAGCCCGACGAAGTGGTTGCCATTGGCAAACCCCATCGGGAGGCCGAACATCGTGCGGCGCTCGACCCTGGGATTGTCGCCCAGCAGGCGCTCGAAGAGGGCGATCCGCTCGGCGCTCGATTTGCCCCAGCTCATGGCGACACTATCTCAGAGCTTGCGGATCGCCGCCAGCGCCGCGGCGGAGCCGACGCCCATGGTGAGAAAGGCGAACCCCCAGGCGAGGCGGCTCCCGGTGCCGCCGGCGAGGTCGAGCACGAAGCCCACGGCGAGCGGGCCGATGAAGCCCGCGCCGAATCCCAGGATGGAGTGGACCGCGAGCGTCGCGCCGCGCTGGCCCGGCGCCGCCATCGCCACCGCGCCGCCGGTGAGCGCCGCGCTGTCGCCCATGATCACCATGTGATAGAGGAGCGCCAGCGCCGCGACCAGCGCGATCGGCAGCCCGGCGCTGAAGCCGGTGAGCGCCGCGGTCGCGACCGAGGCCAGCATGATGCGGCCGATGATGCGGCGCCGTTCGGAGCGTACCGCGAGCTCGGCGCCATAGATGCTGGCGCCGGCGCTGATCAGCACGATCGCCATGCTGAGCCAGTTGGCCTCGGCGAGCGCACCCTTGTCGCCGGTGAGCGCCGCCGCCGCCGCCAGGAACGCCACGAGCCAGGAGCGCAGCGCGAAGAGCTCCCAGGTATGGCCGGAATAGCCCAGGATGAAGGCCATGGCCGGGCGGTTCTTGAAGACGGGGCGAAAATCGAGCGCGCGGCGCTCGCCTGGCACAATCTCGTCGGGCGTTGCCGGGCGCACCAGCAACAGCACCAGCACGAGCGCGATGATCGAGCCGACGGCCGCCGCGGCAAACGCCGCACGCCAACCGAACCATGCCGCAAGCTCGCCGGTAAACGCAAACGAGATGGCCGTGCCGAAACTGAAGCCCGCGGTATAGAAGGCGACGTAGCGGCTCTGCCGCGGCCCTTGCACGCGATCGGTCATGAGCTTCAGGCCCGGCATGTACCCGCCGGCGAGGCCGATCCCGGCGAGCGCGCGAAAGAGGAGCGCCGACCAGAAGCCGTCGGCAAGCAGCGCGTAACCCAGCGAGGCCGCACCGCCGATGACGAAGGAGAGGAGATAGATCCGGCGCGGATCGATGCGATCGGTGGCGCCGACCAGCAACGGCACGGCGGCAACATAGCCGCCATAGAAGATGCCGTTGATCCAGCCGGCATCGGTGTTGCTCAGCCCCCATTGCCGTTCGAACTCCGGCACCAGCGCGGCAAAGCTCGACGAGCCCAGCATCCCCAGCACCGAGGTCGCGAGCAGCAGGGAGACGAGGAAAGCGGCCCCCTCACCCTCCCGTCGCTCCGCGACGGGCCCCTCACTCTCCCGCAAGGGGAGAGGGGATGTTTCGGCGCGCTCGGTGAGGTGACTAGGGTCCGCCACGGCCCTAAATATGAATGGGATGCCCCTCGACGGCCAGCGCCGCTTCTTTCACCGCTTCGTTGAGCGTGGGATGCGCGTGGCAGGTGCGGGCGATGTCCTCGGCGCTGGCGCCATATTCCATCGCCAGCACC
>DATJAV010000005.1:0-8907 GCA_035515835.1 Allostellaceae bacterium | reverse complement strand
ACATCATGTGGAGGAAGTTCTCGGCGTATTTCAGGTCGTTCTTGGGATAGATGAAGGGCTGCCCGACCGAGTATTTGAAGGCCATCGCCGCCATGGTCGGCATCTTGGCGATGAGGCGGTGGCTGGCGACGACGCGCTGATAGGGATCGTTGATGTCGGTGCTGTCGTGGTAGAAGGCTGAGAGCGCGCCGACCACGCCGCACATCACCGCCATCGGATGGGCATCGCGCCGGAAGCCGCGATAGAAGGTGCTGAGCTGCTCATGCACCATGGTGTGCATGGTGATGTCGCGCTCGAATTTCTTCTTCTCTACCGCCGTCGGCAGCTCGCCATTGAGCAGGAGGTAGCACACCTCCATGAAGTCGCTGTGCTCCGCCAGCTCCTCGATGGGATAGCCGCGATAGAAGAGCTCACCCTTGTCGCCATCGATGTAGGTGATCTTGCTCTCGCAGCTGCCGGTGGCGGTGTAGCCGGGATCGAACGTGAAATGGTTGAGATCGGCATAGAGCTTGCGGATGTCGACGACCTTGGGCCCGAGCGTGCCCGACAGCATCGGCAGGTCGGCGGATTTGCCGGTCACGTTGTCGGTGATGGTGACCGTTTCCTTCGGCCCCTTATTGTGATCCTTGCTGGCGGGCTCCTTGGCGGAGGGCGTCTTGGTATCCATCGGCGGCGATCCCCGGCGCTGTTGCGCTGCAATATCTGCTCTGCGGTGCAGCATAAGCCGCCGGCCGCCCTTTATCAAACGCCCCGGAAACCCCCGAGCTACCGCCTTTATTCGCCGGAAGGCGGACCCCGCAGCGCTGGCACCGCATCGGCCAGCCGGGCCAGCGTCTCCTCTTGGCCAAGCACTTCCATGACCTCGAAGATCGGCGGCGAGACGGTGCCGCCGGCGAGCGCCGCGCGCAGCGGCTGCGCCACCACCCTGAGATCGAGACCCCTGCCGTCGACGAAGCCGCGCACCCCATCCTCGATCGACCCCGCCTGCCACCGGGCCTCGCGGAGGATGGGCGCAACCGCCGCGAGCAGGTTTTGTGCATCGCCACCCAGGAGCGCCCGTGCCTTGTCGTCGAGCGGGATGGGCCGGCGCTCGACATAAAAGCGCGCTTTCTCCGCCAGCTCGACCAGCGTCCGCGCCCGGGGTTTCAGCCCCGGCATGGCGGCGAAGAGCCGAACATGCTCCGCCTCGGTGAGAGCGTACCCCAGCGTCTTCTCCAGCCGCCCGGCGATGAGCGCAGCAAGGCGAGCGTCATCGGCCTCGCGGATGTAATGGCCGTTGACGCTGCCGAGCTTGGCGAAATCGAAGCGTGCCGGAGCGCGGCCGACGGCGTCGAGATCGAACCATTCGATCGCCCGCTCGGTCGGGATGATCTCCTCGTCGCCATGCGACCAGCCCAATCGCAGTAGGTAGTTGCACAGGGCTTCCGGCAGATAGCCCATATCGCGATAGGCATCGACGCCGAGGGCGCCGTGCCGCTTCGAGAGCTTGGCGCCGTCGGGCCCATGGATCAGCGGTAGATGCGCGAATTCCGGCACGTTCCAGCCCAAGGCGCGGTAGATCTGCGTCTGGCGGAAGGCGTTGTTGAGATGGTCGTCGCCGCGGATGACATGGGTGATGCCCATGTCATGGTCGTCGACGACGACCGAGAGGTTGTAAGTGGGCGTCCCGTCCGAGCGCAGAATGATGAGGTCGTCGAGCTGGCTGTTGGCAACGGTGACGCTGCCCTGGACGCGATCCTCGATCACGGTCTCGCCGTCGCGCGGCGCCTTGAGGCGTATCGCCGGCTTGATACCCGGCGGGGCTAGCGCCGGATCGCGCTCGCGCCAAGTGCCGTCATAGAACATCGGCCTCCCTTCGGCGCGCGCCCGCTCGCGCATCGCCGTGAGCTCCTCGGGCGAGCAGTAGCAATTATAGGCGTGCCCCGCGGCCAGCAGCTGCCGCGCCGCCTCGGCATGGCGCTCGCGGCGATCGAATTGCATGACGACGTCGCCGTCCCAGTCGAGTTCGAGCCAGCGCAGCCCGTCGATGATCGCCTTCACCGCCTCAGGCGTCGAGCGCTGCCGGTCGGTATCCTCGATGCGCAGCAGGAACCGGCCGCGATGGTGTTTGGCAAAAAGCCAATTGAAGAGCGCGGTCCGCGCGCCGCCGATATGGAGGAAGCCGGTGGGCGAGGGGGCGAAGCGAACAACGACGCTCATGGCCGTGCCAAGAGTTCACAGTGAGGCGGTGAGGCAGTGAGAGACCGAGCGCAACCCGACCGCACCGAGCTTCCCTCATACTGAGCGACGACCAACGCACGGTATCTCACTGTCTCACGGCCTCACGGTAATCTTCTCGCGCACGGACCTAGCACATTGCCGCCCGCACGGCGACGTGTTTTACCTGCCGCCGGCATCTCGGCTAGACTCCGGTGACGACCACAATCGGGAGAGGCGGATGACCGTCCGGCGCGTGGCGTGGCTTGTAGCGGCGGTGATGCTGCTGGGCGGTGCCGGCGTCGCCCTCGCGGATGAGGCGGCGGCGCCGATCAAGGTCGGCACCGCGCTCGACCTGAGCTCGCCCTTGGCGGGCTTCGTCTCGGAGTACTCTGAAGGCCAGCGCGACTACATCACGCTCATCAACGGCCGGGGCGGCATCAAGGGCCATCCGGTCGAGCTCGTCATCCGCGATCATGGCGGCGATCTGAAGCGCGGCCTCGCGGCCTACCAGAGCATGAAGAGCGAAGGCGTGGTGCTGATGGACTTTCTCAATACGGCGATCTCGCGCGCCGTGGTGCCGCAGGCGCTTGCCGACGGCATGGACGTGATCACGCTCTTTCATGGTCGTGCCGACGCCGCCGATGGCCGGGTCTTCCCCACGATCTTCCCCCTAACGCCAACCTTCTGGTCGCAGGCGGCCGACCTCGTCAAGTTCATCGAGGACGAGGAGGTGGAGGAACTCGACGGCAAGCGCATCGCCCTCGTCGCCATCGATGCGCCGTTGGGTCACGAGGTCGAGCCGGTGCTGAACGAGCTCTCGCGGCGGCTGCGCTTCAAGTTCAAGGCGTTCTACTATCCGGCGCCGGGCAACGATCAGGCGGCGGCGTGGAAGGGAGCGCGCCGCTTCGAGCCGCGATGGACCTTGATCTGGGGCGCGGGTCCGACCCAGGCGGAGTCGGTGCGCCAGGCGCTGCAGAACGGCTTCAGGCTCGACCACGTTGCCGCCAACGTCGCCATCTCGGAGGAGGATCTCGCTGGCATCGACGCCGCCAAGGCGGCGGGCCTCTTGCGTTTCGAGGGCGTGGCAAGCGGCCGCGACCTGCCCATCATCAAGGCGATCCTCGACGAGGTCGTGACCCCCGGAAAGGGCGCGGGCAAGGCCGAGCGGGTCGGCCACGGCTATTACAATGCCGGCGTCGCCAGCATGGTCTTCTTTGCCGAGGCGGCGCGGCTGGCGCTCGAGAGCGAGGGCGAGCCGTTGACGCCGGAGAAGCTCAAGAAGGGCTTCGAGCAGCTGCGTGAGTTCACCGCCGAGGATCTGGTGGCGCCCACCACGATCACGGCGCGCGACCACCAGGGCGGCGGCCGCGGCCGCATCGTGCAATGGGACGGCCAGAAGTGGATCGAGCGCCGCCGCTGGTTTGCCGCCTATCAAGACATCGTCTGGAATCTTATCCTTAAGAACAGCGCACAGTTCAAAGAGGCGGGCAAGTAACCAACGGGTGTCAAAGCCGCAGACTTGGCCGCTTCGCGGCATTTGAGAAATATTTTAGACGAAATACAGACGATGGCACATCCAACGCGGCGCCAATCGTGGTAATACTCGCCGGTGTGAGCAACTTTCGACCGGCCGCAGTAAAAGAACGGTTTCAATGCATGAAGAATTTACCAGATGTTTTGCGGACAATGACGGTCGAAGACGGCCCAACCGCCCGGTCAAAGCGGCCGGCGAGCGGGTGTTGCCGGCGATGCGCTTAACCATTGTCGGCAAGGCGACGAAAGCGCCAACGAAGCGCTGATCCAATCCGCTCAGGTGCGGCTTGAACCCCGCTCTGTTGTGGGAAGAGACCGTTAACATTGCCAGGCGTGGCGAGACAGCAAGACAAGGAGACTGAGATGTTTGCAGCACTTTCGAGACTGATGCGCGACGAATCGGGTGCGACGGCCATTGAATACGGACTGATCGCCGCCCTCATCATCGTCATCTGCATTGCCGCGATCCAAGTCATCGGTACGCAGCTGAACCAGACCTTCGGCTCGGTCGGCGCGGCGCTCACCGGGGCCAACGCGAGCTGATGGCGCTTAGCGGCCGCGTCCCCGATCGAGCGCGTCGCGCAGCACGCGCGCCAGGTCCTCCTTGCGGTAGGGCTTGCTCAAGATCCGGGACGCCGCCGGCACGCCGGCATGGCCGCTCATCGTCACCTCGGGGAATCCGGAGGTGAGCACCACGCACAGGCTTGGCCAGCACTCGGCTGCGGCGCGCGCCAGCTCGAGCCCGGTCATGCCTCCGGGCATGATGACGTCCGTGAGGAGGAGGTCGGCGCGCTCGCGCTCCAAGAGCGCCAGCGCCGCCGCACCCGTCTCCGCTTCGAGCACGCGATAGCCGAGGTCGCGGAGCTGCCGCGCCACGATCCGCCGCATCGCCCCGTTGTCCTCGACTGCCAACACCGTCTCGCCGCGCGCCGTGGCGGCGGGCGGTGACGTCGGCGCCGGCGTGGCATCGCCATCCGTTACGACGCGCGGCAGGTAGAGGCGGAAGGTCGAACCGACGCCGGGCTTGCTGTAGACATTGATGTGGCCCCGCGACTGCCGCATGAAGCCGAACACCATGGCGAGGCCGCTGCCCTTGCCCGGATCCTTGGTCGTGAAGAAGGGCTCGAAGACCCGCGCCGGCACCGTCGGCGGCATGCCGCATCCGGTGTCGCTCACCTCAATCATGACATGACGTAGTCGCCGGCGGAGGTGCTCGGGTTGAGCGCGGCGTAGTCGGCATCGAGCGTCCGATTGTCGGTGGCGATGGTCAGGCGGCCGCCCTTCGGCATCGCATCGCGCATTGGTGGCGAGATTGATGAGGCTCGCCTCGAGCTGCGCCGGGTCGGCGATCACCGGCCAAGGGGCGGGAGCGGCGAGCACCCTGATCTCGACGGCCTCGCCCAGCGTTCGGCGGAGGAGCTTTGCCACGCCTTCTACGAGCGCGTTGATCTCGATGCGCCCTGGGCTCAAGGGCTGCCGGCGCGCGAAAGCGAGGAGTCGCCGCGTGAGCTCGGCGCCCCGCAGCCCGGCGTCGAGCGCGTCACCGGCGAGCTCGGCCACCTCGGCATCGCCGCCCTTGCGCTCGACGAGCGCGTCGAGGCTGCCGATGATCACGCCCAAAAGATTGTTGAAGTCGTGGGCCAGGCCGCCGGTCAAATTGCCGACCGCCTCCATCTTCTGCGCTTGCCACAGCTGGTCCTCGGTCCGCCGCTTGCTTGCCTCCAGCCGGCGTCGCTCGGCGTCGAGCCGCGCCGTCGCTTTGGCGAGTCGGCTGTTGAGGCCGGAAAGCTCGAGCAGGAGCACCGCCACCTTCTTCCTGCTGCGCGCGCTCTTGGCGCTGTTCCCGCCCGTCGCCTTGCGCTATCCCACCAAGAAATGGGCGGCGGCGGGCGCGCTCGTCGTGATCTTCCTCTATCTGCTGCTGTCGGGCGCCACCGTGACGTCGCGTCGCGCCTTCATCATGATCAGCCTCGTCTTGGTCGCGGTGCTGGTGGACCGCTTGAGCTTCTCGCCGCGCGCCATTGCCTATGCCGCGCTGGTGGTGCTGGCGACCGCGCCCGATGTCGGCGCCGGCGCCAGCTTCCAGATGTCCTTTGCCGCCGTCGCCGGCCTCATCGCCTTCTACGAAGCGATGCGCGCGCGCGTCGGCGACTGGCATGGCGGTGCGGGAGTGCCCCGCCGCGTCGGCCTTTATGTCGTGGGCATCGCGCTGACGACGATCGTCACCACGGTCGCGACCATGCCCTTCACCATCTTCCACTTCAATCGCCTGCCAATCTATTCGGTGGCCGCCAATGTGCTGGCGGTGCCGATCACCGGCTTTTGGATCATGCCTGGGCGCTCGTCGCGTGCCTCTTGATGCCGTTCCATGCCGAGAGCCTGGCCCTCGTGCCGATGGGGTGGGGCATCGACGCGGTGACAGCGATCGCCGAGGGCGTGACGTCTTGGCCCGGAGCAGTGCTGAGCGTGCCGAGCATGCCGGCGGAAAGCCTCGTCCTTGTGGCGTTGGGTGGCTTGTGGCTCGCCATCTGGACGCGGCGCTGGCGCTGGCTCGGACTCCTCCCCATCGCCGCAGGCTATCTCGCTCTCCTTTTCGTGCGGCCGCCCGATCTCCTGGTCTCCGCCGAGGACGGCCTCATCGCCGTGCGCGCCGCCGATGGCAGCTATCTGCTCTCGAAGAAGCCGCATTCGAGTTTCGTCGAGGAGACGTGGACGCGGCGCGCCGCGGCGGAGACCGGCGCACTCTGGCCCATCCTCGGCGACAGCGCCGACGGCCGCCTCTCCTGCGATGCGCGGGTCTGTTTCTATCGGGCGCATCAGCGGAGCGTGGCGCTGCTGCGTGGCGGCGCGGCGCTCGCCCAGGATTGCGCCACGGCCGATCTTGTGGTGAGCCCGGTTCCGGCGCAAAGCCTCTGCGGTGCCGCGCCTATGATTGATGCCACCGAACTGCGTCGGCGGGGCGCGCATGCGGTATGGCTCGATCCCGGCGGCGTGCGCATCGAGAGGGTGGCGGATTGGCGCGGCGCGCGGGCGTGGACGCATGCCGACGAGCGATAGAGAAAGAAGGTTTATCGCTGAGGGCGCGGAGGATGCGCAGAGGACGCGGGGTTAGACGATAAACCTTCGCGTCCCCTGCGCATCTCCGCGACCCCCTGCGCTAACGATGGTAACGCGAAGCTCCTATTTTCCTTGTTCTTCGTGCTCCTCTCAACCGAGCGCGATGTCGATAATGCGCGCCGTCGCTGTCGCCGCCGCGATCGGCTTGCCGTTGGCGTCGGCGAGCGTGCCTTCGAGGAAGATGAGGTCGCGTCCGCGATGGGCGACGCGGCCGAATCCAATGAGGCGCCCGAGCCCCGCCGGCCGATAGAAGCTGGTCTTGAGCTCGAGCGTTTGTGCCATGCGGTTGCCGCCGAGAGAGGCCATGGCCGCGGGACCCATGGTGTCGTCGAGCATGGCGCAGAGGATACCGCCCTGCAACGTGCCGGCGGGGTTGAGGAATTCCGGCTTCGCCTCGAACGCGACACGGATCTCGCCCTTCTCGGGATCGATCGAGATCAGCGTCCAGCCCAGCAGCGCCGCAGCCGGCGGCGCCGGCAAGCGGCCCTCGATCATGTCCCAGAACGGACCCGTTCGCGTCGGTGCCGCCATCGTGCTCAGTCCTGCGCCGGTTGGTCGAGATAGGGCGCTACGACTTGCCGCGTTTCCTTGCTCGGCACCACAGGAACGATTTCCAGCGTGGCGCCCGCGCCGCGCCACTGCAGCCCCCACTCCTGGAACAGCCTGAGATCGTCGCAGCGCATGAGCTGGAAGCACCGGGCGACATTGGGTTCGACCCAGCTGTCGATGTATTCGAGCCCCTTCGGCAGCGCCCGGCCGTGATCGCGCAGACGCTGGTAGATCGGCATCATGTCGTTGTCGCGAAAGCGCTCGATCACCATGAAGAGCATGGGGCGGGTTCCTCGAACCGGGTGCCTCCACCGCTACCGGAAGCCGGTGGGGTTGACAAGTCGCGCGCGGACCGAGGACGTGAGTCGAAGTATTACATCAGGAGCACCACCGATGCTGCGCGGTCTGTTCGTCATCTGAGCTTCGACAGAGAAGCGCATGCCGAAGGACCGCGTCATGAGTGTGCCGCGCGGCCGCGTCTAATACCGCCGGATCAACCCCACCAGCTTGCCCTGGACCTTCACCCGGTCGGGGCCGAAGATGCGGGTCTCGTAGTCCTTGTTGGCAGGCTCGAGGGCGATCGAATCGCCGCGGCGGCGCAGCCGCTTCAGCGTCACCTCGTTCTCGTCGACGATGGCGACGACGATCTGTCCGCTCTCGGCCGTGTCGCAGCGCTGGATCAGCACCGTGTCGCCATCGAGGATGCCGGCATCGACCATGCTGTCGCCGGCCACTTCAAGCGCATAATGCTCGCCCTTGCCGAGAAGGCTTGGTGGGACGCCAATGGTATTGCTGGGATCGCGCAGTGCTTCGATGGGCGTGCCGGCGGCGATCCTGCCCAAGAGCGGCAACTGGGTCGCCTCGCCGCCATCGGCCACGGTGGCGCCCGGCAGCGCCGCCTTGAAGTCGCCGCGGATGACGGTTGGGGAGAAGCGGGCGCGCTCGGTGCCGCCGCCGGGGCGCGCGCGCTGCGCCGCATAGGCGGTGTCCTCCGGTAGCCGCACCACCTCGAGCGCCCGCGCGCGGTGGGGCAGGCGGCGGATGAATCCCCGCTCCTCGAGGCCGCTGATCAGGCGATGGATGCCGGATTTGGACTTGAGGCCGAGCGCCTCTTTCATTTCTTCGAATGAGGGCGAAACGCCGCTGTCGGTGAGGCGACGATTGATGAAGACCAGCAGCTCATACTGTTTTCGCGTCAGCATCGGCGGCCCCCGGAGCGCTGTGTGGCCAACGGAACAAAACCAAAACCCGTGAGAATGTTCTAGTTTGGTTCGCTGGGAGCGTCAAGCATCTCGTTCAAGGGCGACTCAGGAAATGGGCGAGTCGTTGCCGAAAAGCAGGATCTCCACGCTCTCGCCCGCCCGTGCCGGCGGGGCGAGGGGCGGCCGCACGACGAGGCAATCGGCCTCTACCAGAAGCGACATCATCGAGCTGTCCTGCTTTTCGAAGGGCCGTGCCTCGAGCATCCCGTCGCCGCCCCGCGCGAGGCGAGCGCGGAGATAGTCCTGG
>DATJAV010000004.1:0-19892 GCA_035515835.1 Allostellaceae bacterium | reverse complement strand
TGCACGCCTTCACCTTCAAGCAGAAGTTCCCGCCGCCGGGCACAGCGGGCGCGCCCGAGGATCTGCTGCCCGAGCCTTATTGCGTCGGGTGGAAGTAGACGCGTTACCCTTTGTCGCGCGGCGGCACAACGCCTCGCGGATTCATGAAATCGACCATGGCGCTGGGCATCAGGATGGTGGCGCCGCGTTCCTTGGTGGTCTCGTAGACGATATTCATCGCGCGCAACTGAAGCGCCACCGGGTTGTCGGCATAGACGCGCGCGGCCGCCACGAATTTCTGCGCGATCTCCTCCTCGGCGGTGCCCAGGATCACGCGCGCCTGACGCTCGCGCTCGGCCTGCGCCTGGCGGCTCATCGCCTCCTGCAGCGCCGCCGGAATCGCGACGTCGCGGATCTCGACCGAATTGACCGTGATGCCCCAGTCCGACGTCTTGTTGCCGATCTGGTCCTTGAGCCGGGCATCGGCCGCCTGACGCTCGGCCAGCAACTCGGAGAGCGCCGAGGCGCCGATCATCTCGCGGAGCGACGTCTGCGCCACGCGCTGGATCGCCATTTTGTAGTCGGCGATCTCGAGCGCCGCGCGTTGTGCGTCATGTGCCACCCAGAAGACGATGGCGTCGACATTGACCGGCACCGTGTCGCGCGTGAGCGCCTGCTCGGCGTTGACCGCCGTGGTCTGGATGCGCTGGTCGACCCATGCGGCGATGGTGTCGAAGACGGGAATGATGAAGAAGAGACCTGGGCCGGCGATGGCGTTGAGCTTGCCGGCGCGCAGCACTACCGCTTTCTCCCATTGCCGCGCCATCTTGAGCCCATAGGCGATCAGAAGCCCGACGATGAACAAGGCAGCGGCAAGCGCCGGCGATCGAGCAATGACGAAGCTGATGGCCGCGAGCGCGGTGAAGACGAGGAACAGCGTGAAACTGATGGGGTTCATGGGTGCTCCTCCTGTGCTTATGGGTCCGACTTCTTCTCCGCGAGGCGGAGAAGGGTGCGAGCGAACTCCGCCGGGTCGATGCCCTGCGATTGCGCCGAGGCGATCGCCTGATAGGCGAGACGCTCCATCGTCGCTTCGCGCAAGGCTGGGTCGGCGGGGGGCGGCTTATCCGTAACGAAAGTGCCGCGCCCGCGCCCGGTGGTGACGACGCCGTCGCGCTCCAGCGCCGCATAGGCGCGCTGTACCGTGTTGAGGTCGACCTTGAGGGTGATGGCTACCTCCCGCATGGTCGGCAGCCGCGCGCCCGGCGCCAGCGTGCCGTCGCCGATCGCCTGCAGGATTTGCTGACGGAGCTGCACATAGATGGGCACGCCATCTTGCTGTATGCGAAAGCGATCGAGCATTGTGGCAATGTAGCATATATGCGTATATAAATACAATGAGCCTTTGGCCGCTCAAGGAAAGAACCTTCCCCTTGAGGGGGAGTGTTGTTGCCAGAGTGCCCCTCCCGGTCGCGCTCCGCGCTGTGCCGACCTCCCCCTCACAGGAGGAAATTGGTGACCGCAGACGTGTGCAACTTGCCCCCGACGAAAGGGCTCAGCCGCCGATGTAGCCCTTGCCGATCATGCAGCGGTCGACGAGGTTGGCGTCGCGGGCGTTGTCGCTGTCGGCGTAGTCGTTGCGCTTTATCGGCAGCAGGCCGAAACGCTCCCAATCCTCGCCGCGCGACGCCAGGATGTCGCTGTCGATGTCGCTGTCGCGGCGATGCGCGACCTGGGCAAGGTGGCGGCATTCGGAATAGTCTTGCGCCGCCTTTTCCGGGCTGACACCGGGCTTGCTCCAGTCGCCAGCGCCGCTACAGGCGGAAAGCGCGAGCAGCAACCCGAGAAAACCGACGATACGCATGGCTTGTCCTTTCGCTCGCGCGAGCAACGGAAGATTAACCCCGCGCCGATAGGGTAGCGGTTGGTTAGCGGCCCGTCTTGCGGCTTCTTTCGACGAGCCGCGCCGCGCTGCCGGAGGCGCCTTCCGCATGGTCACGAGCCGTTTGCTTCTTGTCGCCGGTATCGCGCTGCTGCTGGCGGGTTGCAACGCTTGGCAGACCCGCTCGGAATTCGCCCCGCCGCAGAGCCGTTGGCCCTCGACCCTGTCCTCGACCGCCCACACCGAGGATCCGCCGCCGCCGATTGCTGCCGAATACTGCTATCACACCCTGGCCAGGGTCGATTGCTTC
Organism: Allostellaceae bacterium; assembly: GCA_035515835.1. GTDB lineage: Bacteria > Pseudomonadota > Alphaproteobacteria > ATCC43930 > CGMCC-115725 > DAHUYF01. Next base: position 17,721 of record DATJAV010000004.1, on the reverse strand, counting down.
ACCGAGCCTCGGCCCGAGCGCGTCACCGGATACAGCGGCCTCTACCCCGATCCCGATGGCCTGCCGCAGAGCCACTAGCGCGGCGGCTCAGAGCCGGCCGAGCTGGTAGTCGAGCAGCGCCTGGCGGATCTGTTCCGGCGTGTTCATGACAAAAGGACCATAGCGCGCCACCGGCTCGTTGAGCGGGCGGCCGGCGGCTACCAAGACGCGCGCCGCGGATGTGGGTGCAGCGATGAGGATGCCGTCGCCCTCGCCGAGCACGGCGATGCTGCCGCGCGGCAGGCGCGTCGCCGCCTCGCCGATAGCGGCTTCGCCCTCGAAGGCGTAGAGGAAGACGTTGTGCCCGCGCGCCACCGGCAGCGCGAGGCTCGCGCCTTGCGGGAGGGCTAGGTCGAGCAAGGTCGGGTCGGTGGCGATGCCGTTGATGGGGCCTCGCGTGTCGCCGATGTCGCCGGCGATCACCTTGGCGGTGACACCGCCCGCAAGCGCCACGCTTGGGATCTCCTTCGGTGGAATCTCCTGGTAGCGTGGCGCGATCATCTTGTCCTTGGCGGGCAGGTTGACCCAGAGCTGGAAGCCCTGCATCAGGCCGTCCTCCTGCTCCGGCATCTCCGAGTGCACGATGCCGCGCCCCGCAGTCATCCACTGCACGCTGCCGGCCTCGAGGAGCCCGGTGTGGCCCTTGTTGTCGCCGTGGCGCATGCGCCCGGCGATCATATAGGTCACGGTCTCGAAGCCGCGATGGGGATGGTCGGGGAATCCGGCGATGTAGTCGGCGGCGTCATCGGAGCGGAACTCGTCCAGCATCAGAAAAGGGTCGACCGCGTCGAGCTCGGCGGTGCCAATGACGCGATTGAGCTTGACCCCGGCGCCGTCGCTCGCGGGCGTCCCACGGGTGATGCGTGCGACCGGCCGCGGCCGGGTGATCCCGCCATCCATGCTCTGCTCCTTCTCGTCGCGCGCCATATAAGAAGCCGCCGGCACGGCTGCAAGCCGCGGTCAGTCGTTGCGCAGCTGCCGCTCGTTGAGCTCGCGCTTCGAAAGCCGCGGCTTGCTGCGGGCATTTGTCAAGCCTTGGCGTCGCTCTTCCGTCGACGCCGCTCCGTGAGCTCGGCGAGGAGGCGGCGCTTCGCCGCGGCGTCGAGCGTGATCCAGGCGGAGATTTCGGCGCCGGTGCGCAGGCAGCCGCGGCAATAGCCGTCGGCGGGATCGAGGACGCAGACTGCAATGCAGGGCGAGATCGGCTCGATCACGACGGCTTGGGGACCGCTATGACGTCTGCGAGCTTGGTGCGCAGGATCTTCGCCTTGTAGTCGGGGATGGCATAGGCCCAGGGCTTCAGCTTCAGATTGAGCGTATCTGCCTTCTTTGCGGCGTCGCCGGTGCCGCTCGCTTCGAGATGAATCCAGCTCTTGCCGTCCTTGTCGACGAGCGTGAACGCCACGGTGAGGCCATCGAAGGTGCTGACCTCGCCATGGACGGCGCCGTCCGACGGTATCTCCGCCGCGGGGCGGACGTCGCTGAGCGTCAGGCTGGCGAGCGCCGTGGTCGGCTCGACCAGCACCGTGTCACTCTTCAGCTTCGTCTCGGCCGGAGCGTCCTTCAGCGCCAGCTTGTCGTCGGGCTTGTCGCGGGCGATGTCGAGCTTGTTGCCGTCGGGCTGGGTCAGCACCACCTCGCGCACCGTCTCGCGCGGCACATCGACGATGCTGCGGTCGAGCCAGCCATTCGTGTCCTCGGGCAGCTTGACTGTGCCGCGGGCGAGCCAGGCCTGGGCGTCGCCCGGCATCCGTATATAGATGCCGTCGCTGCCGCCGCCCAGCTGGTCGATGCCCTCCTTGCCGGCGATGATCTCGCCAAGCGGCTGGCCCTTGGGGTCGCTCACCGTCACCAGGGTCGATTTGCCGTCCGGCTTGCCGGCGTCCTCGACCTCGAGCCGCGGATAGAGGTCCGGCTTCTGCGTCTTGGGCTCGACGTAGTGCAGGTCGGCGAGGCCGACCAGGACTTGCGTCACCTCGGCCATATTGGCCGGATAGTTGCTCTTCTCTTCGACCACCCACTTTCCTTCGGCACGGACGAGCGTGGTCTTGTTCGCGCCATGCACCAGGCTGACGCGCGCCGCGTCGGGAAGATGTTGAGCCAGTACGGGCAGCACCGGCTGGTCGACCTTGGGGTCGGCGCGGCCGCCGTTGCCGTCGCCGCCGAGCGATCCCAGCACGGCGACGATGACGGCGGCGGTGGTGACGAGAAGGAGTGCAACCAGTCCCTTGCTCTTCATCGGCCCTTCCTCATCCCGTCTGCGCCCGGCGCTTGCGGCGCTGCATGCGCAAGATGCCTAGTCCTCCCGCGGCGGCGCCGACCAGCAGCGGCACCGCGGCAATGTCGAAGAATTCGAGCTTCGCCTTTAACCGGTCGAGGTCCTGGCGCTGGTTCAACTTGACCTGCCGGAGCTCCTGGCGGATGCGCAGCATCTGCTTGCGGAAATCGTCGATCGTCTTGGTTTCATCGGCGGTGAGCGCCACGTTGGGCTGGCCGGGCTCCTTGCCTTCGCGCGCCGTGATCTTGCTTTTCGTCTCATTCAGCTCCTTTTCGAGCTTGGTCTCTTGGGCTTGGAAGCGCCGGTCGGCCTCGGCCTGGATCTCCTTGACGACCTCGAAGGGACGCGCCGACGTGCCGCGGGTCCTGAGCCCCATGAGGTCGACGCTGCCGGACAGGACATCGATGGCGTTGGCGACGAAATCGCCGTTGCCGGCGGTCGCGTCGATGACACGCCCCTCGGCGGTGTTCTGCACTTGCGCCCAGAAGCGGTCGTCGAGGATGTCGCTATCGGCGACGACGACGACGTCGATCGGCTGCACCGAGGTCTTGATCTGCGGCGCTGGCTGGATGGGCGTCTGCGCCGGTTTCTTATCCTTTGCGGCGGCCGCAACCGGCGGCCCGTCGGGGAACGCGGTGTCGACAATGCCGGTGATGCGCGCCGCCAGGGTGAGCGTCTTGCCCTCGGATTTGAAGCCGTTGAGGAGATCGGCGAGGTCAGGCACCGCTTCCACCTGCGCCACGGGCAGCTCCTCGGCATCGGTCGAGGTGGTGAGGAGGGGCTCGAATTTTGTCTTGGCACCCTTGAGCTGGCTAAGGATGCCGGCGCTCCCGAGGTTGACAGTCGTGATGTCCGCGGTGATGGGGTCGTCGCGATTGATATTGCCCTCCTTGAGGCCGAGCCAGGCGATATAGGGCAGATTGACGAGCCGGCCGCCGGCGCGGGTCGTGACCTCCAGCGCGCTGTCGAGATCGGCCGCGACCTTGCCCTTCTCCATCTCGACCCCCCAGGCGGTGAAGAGCTTGCCGAGGTCGCTGGCGCCTGGTCCGCTGGGCGCCATGCGATTGGGATGCGCCGCCTGAATCTCCGAATAGGGATCGACGAAGACCAGCGCCTTGCCGCCCTTCAGCACGAACTGATCGATGGCGTAGAGCGTCTTGTCGGAAAGGTTCTGCGGATGGGCGATCAGCAGCACGTCGACGTCGTCGGGAACCTTGTCGAATTCGGTCGAGAGCGTGCGCAGCGTGTAGAGCTCGCGAAGCTGATCGATCACCGCAAAGCTCTGCGGCTCTTGCCCCTGAAGCGCCGCCATCATGTCGCCCTCGAGCGGCAGCGCCGTCACCAGCCCGACCACCGCCTTCTTGGGGAAGGCCACGCTGTAGATGAGCTTCGTCACGTCATATTCGAGCAGGTGCTCGCGCTGCGGCCGGAAGAAGGGAATGACGTCCTCGTCGTCGGTCGAGTTACTGGCGGCGAGGCCGAAATAGACCTGGTCGCCGCTTTGGTCGAGCGGCGCGCCCCGAAGCCCCAAGGCGACGGCGCGATCCTCGGTGGTCGAAAAGGGCTCTGGATCGAGGATCTCGAGCTTGATCTTGCCTTTGGCGGCGGCGACGTATTCGTTGAGCATCTCGCGCACGCGCTCTTCGTAGACGCCGTAGGTCGGGATTTCGTCGCCGAGGCGGGGCGAATAATAAAAGCGCAACGTGATCGGCTCGTCGATCCGCGCCAGCGTCTTCTTGGTGCCGGCGGAGAGCGTATAGAGGTGTTGCTGGGTGAGATCGAGCCGCGTCGCGCCGAGCCATCGTCCGGCGATGATGTTGACGGCGACGAAGAGGACGGCGGCGGCGGCGAGCGCGACGACGATGGTGATGCGGCGGGACATCGGATCGGTCTCCTCAATCCGCCTTCTTGAGATCGACGATGAGCGCGTTGGCGAAGAGGCCGAGTGCGATCACCGAGAGAAAGAAAACGACGTCGCGGAGATCGAGAACGCCGCGCACGATGCCGTTGAAATGCGTGAGCACGCTGATGGACGCGACCGTGTTCAGCACCGACTGAGGCGCCCAGCCCTTGAGGAATCCCAGCACGATGGGCGAGCCGCTGACGGTGAGGAGAAAGCAGACGGCGGCGGTGACGACGAAGGCGATCACCTGGTTCTTGCTGAGCGCCGAGAGCGCGGCGCCGACCGCCAGGAAAGCGCCCGCCATGAGTTGCGCGCCGACATAGCTGGCGATGACGACGCCGTTGTCGGGGTGGCCCAAGTAGTTGATGGTGATCCAGAAGGGAAAGGTCAGGATGAGCGGGATGAACGCGAACTCCCAGGCAGCGAGGAACTTGCCGAGGACCGCGGCGCTGATCGAGATCGGCAAGGTCAGGAAGAGCTCGATCGTCCCGCTCTTGCGCTCCTCGGCCCAAAGCCGCATGGCGAGCGCCGGGATCAGCACGAGATAGAGCCAGGGCAGGAAGTTGAAGAGCGGTTGCAGGTCGTCCTGGCCGCGCTCGAAGAAGCTGCCGAGAAAGAAGGCGAGTGTGCCGGCGAGCGCCAGGAAGATGACGATAAAGACATAGGCGAGCGGCGTCGCGAAGTAGCTGGCCAGCTCGCGGCGGTTGATCACGAGAGTGCTGTGCATAGCGTCCTCTGGCTGGCGCGCAGCGTCAAGCGCGCGGGAGCGTGATGGCGCGGAAGACATCGTCGAGGCGGCCGCGCTCGACGCGCAGCTCCGCCACCGACCAGCCGGCGGTGCGCACGAGATCGGCGACCTCGGCGACGATCGACTGGCCGTCGCGCGGGAAGATCATGAGCGCGCCGTCCTCGGCGTCATCGACCGGCTCGACGGTGGCGACGCCGGGCAGGCGCAGCAGCGCCGTGGCGGCGTCCACGCCGTTCTGCGCCAGTGCCAGGCGCACCGCGTTGTGATAGCGCGACCGCGCTTCGAGCGCGCCCGGCGTGCCGTCAGCCAGCACGCGCCCTTGCGCGATGACGATGGCGCGGGTGCAGACGGCGTCCACCTCCTCGAGGATGTGCGTCGAGATGACGATGGCCTTTTCCGGCATGGTCGAGATCAGCCGGCGTACCTCGTGCTTCTGGTTGGGATCGAGACCGTCCGTCGGCTCGTCGAGAATGAGGACGTCGGGATCGTGCAGCAGCGCCTGCGCCAGGCCGACCCGTCGCTTGAAGCCCTTCGAGAGGGTCTCGATCGGCTGGTGCAGCACGCCGCCGAGCGCCGTTCTCTCGACCGCAAGATCGATCCGCCGCTGCGCCTCGGCGCCGGCGAAGCCGCGGATGCTGGCGATGAAGCGCAGGAAGCTCCGGGGCGTCATGTCCGGATATGCTGGCGCCCCTTCCGGCAGGTAGCCGATATGGCGCTTGGCGGCGATCGGCGCCTCGCCAATGTCACAGCCGCAGATCACGGCGGTGCCGCCGGTCGGCGCGAGGAAGCCCGTGATCATCTTCATCGTCGTCGACTTGCCGGCGCCGTTGGGGCCCAAAAACCCCAGCACTTCGCCGCGCGACACCGCGAAGCTCACGTCGTCCACCGCCGTGGTCGGTCCGAACCGCTTGGTCAGGTGGCGGACCGCGATCATCTCGTCCATGCTGGTTGCCTCAGTGGAGCCGCCCTTTTCGGGCGCGTTGGTTGCCATCTGCCGCATTTCGCCGTCCGAAATCAAGCGAATGCCGCCCCAGGGCAAGTGAAATCTCTGTAATCCGGCGAGGGTACGCGCACCTCTGCCTGGTTTGCCGTGCGATCGCCCGCCCGTAACGGCGGACTCCTCTACCTGCCGAGCGACGTGATATCGAGTGTCCGCTCGATCAGCAGCTTTTCGATCTCCGCCGTCACGACGGCATCGGCGGGACGAACCGAGGACGGCCAGGCGCCTTTCAGCTCGCCATGGAGACCGAGGAGGTATTTGTGGAAATTCCAGCGCGGCACGCCGGCATCGCCAAGTTCGGCGGCAATCCACTGGAAGAAGGGATGCGCCCTGGGTCCGATCACCTCCTGTTTCTCGGTCAGCGGGAAGTCGACGGCATAGCGGCTTTCGCAGAATTGCTTGATTTCCTGCGCGGAGCCCGGCTCCTGCTGGCCGAAATCATTGGAGGGCACGCCGAGGACGACGAGGCCGCGGTCGCGATAGCGCCGCCACAGCGCTTCCAGATCCTCGTATTGATAGGTGAAGCCGCAGAAGGACGCGGTGTTGACCACGAGCAGCGGCCGGCCGCGATATTGCGCGAGCGGCAGCGGCCGGCCATCGATCGACGTGAAGGTGAAATCGTAGCCGCTCATGCCGCCCCCTCGCGCCCGTTGCGCCGGCGCCGTGCCGACGATGTCGCAGAGCGACGCAAGCAGGGCCGCGCGGCGTCGCAGACGATCTACCATGACCGCTCCTTTAGCGGCATTGCTTTGATCCGCATCGCACTCTGCGCCATCCTAGCACGGCGGCGGGAATTGCGGTTGCGTCCTGAAGCCGGGTCGTCGAGACTGGCGCGCCGATGGCCACCCAGCTTCTCATCGACCTCATCAAAGGCGCTATCGTCGGGGTGGTGATCGCGCTCCCCCTTGGGCCTGTCGGCGTCCTCTGCGTACGCCGCACGCTCGTCGAGGGGCCGAGTTACGGTTTTGTTTCGGGTCTGGGCGCCGCCACGGCCGACTCGCTCTTCGGCGTCATCGCCGGCTTCGGCCTCACGATCGTGCGCGATTTCCTCTTGGGCTATCAGGATTGGCTCGGCGTCGGTGGCGGACTCTTTCTTCTTGTCGTCGGCATCAGGGCGCTGACGCGGCCGCCCGAAGCCGAGCTTGGGCCGGTGGGTGACGAGGCGCTCTTCGCCGCTTATGTCTCGACCTTCGCGCTCACCATCACCAACCCGATCACCATCCTCGCCTTTGCCGCGATCTTCGCGCAGATCGGCGTCAGCAACGGATCGGGCTATCTCGACACCGGCCTCCTCGTGATCGGCGTCTTTCTCGGCTCGCTCGTCTGGTGGCTCGGTCTCAGCTTCGGCATCGCCTCGCTGCACCGGCGCCTGGGATCCTTCAATCTCGCCTGGCTCAACCGCATCTCCGGCGCGGTCCTGGCGCTCTCCGGGGGCGGCCTCTTGACGGCTGCCGGAGTGTCGCTGTTGCGGCGCGTCGCCTGATCCTCCCGCGGCAGGGCAAGGGCTTCCGATGCGCACCCGCTAAGTGTCCGTAACCATTGTCAGATTTAACGGTTATTTCAGCCGCTTTGTCGATACTCGATGGCTGTCGCCTCTGCCGAAGGAGGATTTCCGTGACCCCGAACCGCCCCAGGCACTGGCCGGCCGCGGCGATCACGATTTTCCTGGCGCTGGCCGGGGTCGCGGCGATCGCCCGCTTCGAGGCAAGGCCGCGCCCGGGGGCGCCTGAAGTGGCGGCGATCTTTCCGCCATGGATGTCGCGCGAGCGCGCGGTGGCGGAGGTGGCGCGGTCCGGCGGCCTCGTCGTGCGGCAGGGCGCGCTCCAGAGCATTCTTGTCGTCCATGGCGACGGTCCGGGGCTGGCCGACCGGCTTTACGCCGCCGGGGCTCTGGCCGTGATCGACCCGGTGGCCTTCGGCGGCTGCCTCGTGCGGCGCTAGGAGGATCGATGGAAAGCACCAGTCTTGTTCTTTTGCGCCGTAAGGTGGCCTGGTTCCTGGTCATCGCTTTGTGGCTGCATCTCCTCGTCCTGCTGGCAATCGGCCTGCTGAACGACACTGCTTGGCCCGTCGCCTTGGCGATTGGCACGGTCGCGGCCGGCATCGCCACCGCAGCCTGGCTCCAGGATCGCGACAGCGTGCTGACGCGCTACCTGACCTCGCTCTCGCTCATCACCATGGTCTCGCTCGCGGTCTGGCTGGCGCACGGCGAGGTGCAGGCGGACATGCACATGTGCTATTTCGTGGCCTTCGCGTGTCTTGCGGCATATTGCGACTGGCAGGTGATCATCGTCGCCGCGGGGGTGACCGCGCTCCACCACCTCGTGCTCAATTTCGTCATGCCATTTGCGGTCTTCCCCGACGGCGCGAGCCTCGCTCGCGTGCTGCTGCATGGCGGCATCGTCGTCGTCGAGGCCGGGGTGTTGATCTGGCTGACGCAGCATTTGGTGCTGCTCTTTGCCGGTCACCAGGCCTCGCTCGAGGCGATGGCGGCCGCCGGCCGGCGCGAGAAGGAGCTCCACGCCGAGAAGCTCCGCATCCACCAGGAGGCGCAAGCCGAGCGCCGACGCGGCATGCTGGCAATGGCGCAGCAATTCGAGGCGACGCTGAAATCCGGGATCGAGCGCGTCTCGGACGCGACGCAGTCGATGCAGCAGACCTCAGAGCGCCTCACTGCGAGCGCCGGCAGCAACCGCGCGGAAGCGCAAGGCGCCATGGATGCGCTCCGCGAGACGACCGAGAACGTGCACACCGTCGCTGCCGCGGTGGAGCAACTCTCCGCCTCGACCGAGGCGATCGGCCGCCAGGTGGCGCAATCCGCGACGATCTCGCGCAAGGCGGTCGACGAGGCACAGCGCACCGACGCCACGGTGCAAGGCCTCGCCGAGGCGGCGCAGCGGATCGGTGAGGTGGTGCAGCTCATCAACGACATTGCGAGCCAGACCAATCTTCTCGCGCTCAACGCCACGATCGAGGCGGCGCGCGCCGGCGAGGCGGGCAAGGGATTTGCCGTCGTCGCCTCCGAAGTGAAGTCGCTCGCCAGCCAAACGGCCAAGGCGACCGAGGACATCGCCGCGCAGATCAACCAGATCCAAGGGGCGACGCGCCAGGCGGTCGAGGCGATCCGCGGCATCGGCGGCACCATCGGCGAGATCAGCGAGATCTCGGGCTCGATTGCGGCGGCGGTCGAGGAGCAGAACGCAGCAACGCGCAGCATCACCAGCAACGTGCAGCAGGCCGCCACGGGCGCCACCGCCGTGTCGCAGACCTTCGCGGCGGTGAGCAACGCCGCCAGCGCCAACGGCGCCTCGGCGAACGAGATGCGCGCGGCCACGGGCAGCCTCGCCGAACTCGCCGGCAATCTCCGTCTCGAGGTTTCCCGTTTCCTCGAAGAGGTGCGCGCCGCCTAGCGCCGCCTAGCGGGCGCGTGCTTGGCGCTTGAGCATCGCGCGGCTAATCTGCCGTGCCATGAACCTCCGGCGCGTCGTCGCTCTCCTCGCGCTCGTCACATGTCTGCTGGCGGCGTTCGGTCTCGCGGCGCAGGCGCAAACCGCGCCGCCGCCGCCGGCGAGCGCCGCCGGCCCGCCCTTGTCGCCCGGCGACGTCGACGCCCTCCAGCATCTCGTCGATACGCTGCAGAACGATCAGCAGCGGGCGCAGCTCGTCGCCCAGCTGCAGGCGCTGCTCGCCGCCGAGCGCGAGAGCCAGCAGCAAGCGCCGCCGGCCGCGCCGGCGCCGACCGACTGGCTCAGTACCCTCTCGCAGCAAGTCGATGCCATCAGCGCCGAGATCGTCGACGCCGCGGGCGCGGTCGATTTCGCGCAGCTCTTCCGTTACCTCGAGGAGCAGGCCGGTGACCGGCACTTGCGCGCCAAATGGCTCGGCATCAGCCTGAAGCTCGTCATTGTCTTCGGCGCGGCGGTCATCGGCGACTGGACCTTGCGCGTGCTGCTCCGACCGCTTCAGCGGCGCCTCGCCGCGCGCACCAGCGACGGAACGCTGCCGCAACTGCTGCTGCTGTTGCTGTTGCTGCTGATCATATCGTTGCCGATCATCGGCTTTGCCGCCATTGCCTATACCGCGCTGCCGCTCGTCAACGCGCGCACCACCAGCACAAATCTGGCCGAGGTGGTGATCGCGGCGATCGTCACGGCGCGCCTTATTCTCGCCTCGGCGCATGTTGTGCTGCTCTCGCCCGGGGCGGTGACGCTCTACCCGGTCGGCGAAGAGACGCGGAACTACCTTTATTTATGGGTGCGACGCTTCACCGCCTGGGCCGTCTACGGCTACGCCGCGGCCAGTTTGGCCTATTGGGCGGGCGCGCCCGGCGCCGTCTTCGTGCTGCTGCTGCGCTTCACCATGCTCATGCTCGGCGTCCTCAGCGTCGTCTTCGTCATGCAGAACCGCGCTGCCGTCGCCGAGATGCTGCGCGGCAAGCCCGGTCAGGCGGCGAACGGAGCGCAGGCCGAGGGTTGGCGCATACTGCGCCAGCGCCTCGCCGACACCTGGCACGTGCTCGCAATCGTCTATCTTGGCGGCATTTTCGGCAACTACGTGCTGCGCATCGATGCGGGATTCACGCTGGTCTTCCGCATCACGCTGGTGAGCTTGGTCATTCTGCTGGCGGCGGCCCTCGTCGTGCGCGCCATCAGGCGCTTGAGCCAACGCGGCTTTGCCGTCGGCCCCGACCTGAAGCGCCGCTTCCCCACGCTCGAGACGCGCGCCAATCGCTATCTCCCGGCGCTCACCACCGCCGCGGCGGTCTTGGTCTACGCCGTCGCCGCGCTGGCGCTGCTCGAGGCTTGGGGCGTCAACGCCTTCGCCTGGTTCGACTCGACCTTCGGCAGGCGGCTGGCGAGCGGGCTCGTCTCGATCCTCACGGTCGTGCTGGGCGCATTGGTACTGTGGGAGCTGTTCGGCTCGGCGATCGAGCGCTATCTGAGCAAGCTCGGCGGCGATGGGCAGCCGCTCGCCCGCAGCGCCCGCGTCCGCACGCTGGTACCGCTGCTCCGCACCACCGTTCTCATCGTACTGATCACCGTGGTGACCCTCATCGTGCTCTCCGAGCTCGGCGTCAACATCGCACCGCTGCTCGCCGGCGCGGGCGTCGCCGGCATCGCCATCGGCCTCGGCTCGCAGGCGCTCATCAAGGACCTCATCAACGGGCTCTTCATCCTGCTCGACAACACGCTGGCGCTGGGCGAGGTGGTCGATGTCGGCAACAACCACGCGGGCGTCGTCGAGGCGATCTCGATTCGCGCCATCAAGCTCCGCGACAACGCCGGCACCGTGCACACCGTGCCGTTCAGCGAAGTGTCCGCAGTGAAGAACCTCACCCGCGACTTCTCGTATTTCGTCGCCGAGGTCGGCGTCTCGCTGCGCGAGGATCCCGACCGCATCGTCGCCGTGCTGCGTCAGGTGGCGGACGAGATGCGCCAGGAGCCGGACTGGGAACGCTCGATCCTGGCGGCGCTCGAGGTCGTCGGCGTCGACAGGTTCACCGACAACGCCATGTTCATCCAGGCGCGGATGCGGACCATTCCGTCGCGGCAATGGGCGGTCGGCCGCGAGTTCAATCGTCGCATGAAGAAAGCCTTCGATGAGCAGGGCATCGAGCTGGCGCTGACCGCTCAGGTCCGCTACCTGGAGGCGCCTCCGATGCCCACGCCGGCGCCGGCGAAGGCCTAACGCTCCTCGCCACGCGTCAGCGCGTCGAGCGCGTCGGCGTCGCGAGCGGCGAGCACGCGGCGCGCGAGCCCGAGCGGAAAGCCGGCGCGCGCCAGCACGGCCATATCCTTCTGCGCATGCGCCGCCCGCGTCGTCTCGGCGCGGCAGGGGCCGAGGCGGCGGCGCCGCACCAGGGCGCAGGCCGCTGCAAGCTCGTCCTCGCCGGGCGCGGCGTCGAGCGCCTCGATCGTTTCGTCGATGAGCGCGCCTTGGACGCGCTTTTGCGCCAGCTTGCCGCGGATGGCGTGGCGCGAGCGGCCGCTGCGTCGAAGCCGCGCTGCCTGCTGTGCCGCGTAGGCGCGGTCGTCCAGCAGCCTGGCGTCGAGATAGCGCTGGACGAGTGCGTCCACCAGACGCTCGCCTTCCCTGGCATCGCCGCCATGCGCCGCGGCGGCGCGCTGCACGCGGCGCATCAGCACCCGCTTCAAGTTGCCGCTCGAGCTGGCGAAGCGCTCGAGATAGTGGAGCGCGACGTTCTCGAGCTGCTGGGCGGTCACGGGGTTCGGCGGGCGTCGCATGGCGCGAGCCTAACATCGCTGCGCCCGCTTGTCGCGGCGGGGCGCCCCCGCATAATCTGCCCCATCTCTTCTCGGGAGTGGTTCTTGGTGCAGGCTCCGGCGCCGCGCGTCCGATCGATCGGCTTGGTGAACTGGCTCGGGTTCTGGACGCTCTACGCGCGCGAGGTGCGCCGCTTTCTCAAAGTGGCGACGCAGACCATCCTGGCGCCGGTGGTGACCACCCTGCTGTTCCTGGCGATCTTTCTCCTCGCTTTTGGCGGGCAGCAGCGTCATGTCGGCGACATTCCCTATGTCGAGTTCCTGGCGCCGGGGCTCATCATGATGGCGATGGCGCAGAACTCCTTCGCCAACACATCGTCGTCCCTGATGATCGCCAAGATCCAAGGCAACATCGTCGACGTGCTGATGCCGCCCTTGAGCCCGGGCGAGCTCACATGGGGCTTTGCGCTGGGCGGCGTGACGCGCGGCCTCTTGGTTGGCGTCGTCGTCGGCACGACGATGCTGATTTTCGTGCCGCTCGAATTTCACCACCCCGCCTTCATCCTTTTCCACGCTGTCGCCGCCTCGCTGCTGCTCTCGCTCCTGGGCGTGGTGGGCGCCATCTGGGCCGACAAATTCGACCATATCGCCGCCGTCACCAATTTCGTCGTGACCCCGCTCTCCTTCCTCTCGGGCACCTTCTACTCGATCGAGCGCCTGCCGCCGACCTGGCACGCGATCGCCCTCTGGAACCCCTTCTTCTACATGATCGACGGCTTCCGCTACGGCTTCATCGGCCACGCCGATGCCTCGGTCTGGCTCGGTGTCGCGGTCATGCTCGGCATCAACGTCTGGCTCCTCGGTCTCTGCTACGCGCTCATCGCTCGCGGCTACAAGCTCAAGGCGTGACGCGCACTAAGGCCCCCAACATTGACAGCCGCTTCCCCCCTCCCCATACTCCCGGGCTTCTCCGCTCCACCCGGGCGGGGGTGGAGCGGCCTCATGACGCGCGATCATCACCGGCAAGGCCGGTTCGAGAGGGAGTGGCAGGCGGCGCCCCGAGGGCGACGACGATAGGGCTGTCGGCAAGTCCCGTCGCCTGTCCTGAGACCCTTTCGCGCGAGGAGAGATTCCGTGATACCAGCCGTTTTGCCGACCTATGCTCGGAACGAACTGACATTCGAGCGGGGCGAGGGCGCCTATCTCATTGCCACCACCGGAAAGAAGTATCTCGACTTCGCCAGCGGCGTCGCCGTCACGGCGCTCGGACACTGCCATCCCTACCTGGTGAAGGCGCTTGCCGAGCAGGCGCAGAAGCTCTGGCACTGCTCCAACCTCTTCCAAGTCGCGGGCCAGCAGAAGCTGGCCGAGCGCTTCATCGCCCATTCCTTCGCGGAGAGCGCCTTCTTCTGCAACTCAGGCGCCGAGGCGGTCGAATGCGCCATCAAGGTCGCGCGCAAGTACCAGGCCGAGACCGGGCATCCCGAGCGCTTCGGCATCATCGCTTGCACCGGCTCCTTCCACGGCCGGACGCTGGCAACGCTCGCGGCTGCCGGCAACGAGAAATATCTGCACGGCTTCGGCCCGCCGGCACCCGGCTTCGAGCACGTCCCCTTCGGCAATCTCAACGAGATGCGGGCCAAGGTCGGCCGCACCACGGCGGCGCTCCTGGTGGAGCCGGTGCAGGGCGAGGGCGGGCTCGCCACCGCGCCCGAGGGATATCTGGCGGGGCTCCGCGGCATATGCGATGAGTTCGGCCTGCTGCTCGTTTATGACGAGGTGCAGTGCGGCATGGGGCGCACCGGCAAGCTCTTCGCCCATGAATGGGCGGGCGTGCCACCCGACGTGCTCGCCACCGCAAAGGCGCTGGGTGGCGGCTTCCCTGTGGGCGCTTGCCTCGTCACCGAGCGCGCTGCGGTGGGCATGACCCCCGGCACGCACGGCTCGACGTTCGGCGGCAATCCCTTGGCCATGGCGGTGGCGAACGCCGTGCTCGATGTGATGCTGGCCCCGGGTTTCTTCGAGCAGGTCGACAAAGTGGCGGGCGTGCTGCGCCGACGCCTCGACGGGATGGTGAAGAAATATTCCAAGCTCTTCGTCGAGGTGCGCGGCAAGGGGCTCCTCACCGGCGTCAAATGCGTCGTCCCCAACACCGAAATGGTGGACAGGCTGCGGCACGCCGGCTTGCTCACCGTCGGCGCCGGCGAGAATGTCGTGCGGCTGCTGCCGCCGCTCATCATCGATGAGGGGCATATCGACGAGGCGATTGGCATCATTGAGGGCGTGGCCCGCCAATGGGCCGCTTGAGGGGAGGCGCAGCAGGGATGGCGACTCCCCGTCATTTTCTCGATCTCGACCGTCTCGACGGGGCGGAGCTCCGGCGCATGCTCGATCGCGGCTTCGCCTATAAGCGCGGCGACGATCGCACACGGCCGCTGCGCGGCAAGATGCTGGCGATGATCTTCGAGAAGCCATCGACGCGCACACGGCTTTCCTTCGAGGTGGCGATGAAGCAGCTGGGGGGCGACGTCGTCGTCATGACGGCGAGCGACAGCCAGTTGTCGCGGGGCGAGACCGCCGCCGATACGGCGCGTGTGCTCTCGCGCTATGTCGATGCCATCATGATTCGCACCACCCAGGCGGCAAAGCTCGAGGAGCTGGCGCAACACGCGACCGTTCCGGTCATCAACGGCCTCACCGACGCCAGCCATCCGTGCCAGCTCATGGCCGATGTCATGACGCTCGAGGAGCACAAGGGCTCGGCCGCCGGCCGGATCGTCGCTTGGAGCGGCGACGGCAACAACGTCGCGGTAAGCTGGACGCATGCCGCGGTGCGCTTCGGCTTCGAACTCCGCCTCGCTTGCCCCACCGAGCTCTCGCCGCCGCGCCGCGTGCTCGATTGGGCGCGCGCCCAAGGCGGCAGCGTCCGCGTCACCGACAATCCCGAAGCCGCGGTCGCCGGCGCCGATTGCGTCGTCACCGATACCTGGGTCTCGATGGGGGTCGAGGCGAGCGTCAACCGCCACAACATGCTGGCGCCCTTCCGCGTCGATGAGCGGCTGATGGCCAAGGCCAAGCCCGACGCCATCTTCATGCACTGCCTGCCCGCCAAGCGCGGCGAGGAAGTGACGGCGGGCGTCATCGACGGTCCGCAATCCGTCGTTTGGGATGAGGCGGAGAATCGGCTGCATGCGCAGAAGGGCATTCTCACCTGGTGCCTGGCCTGAGCGCCTCGCGTGCCGCAACCCTCTCCGGTATCGCCAATGTCTGATGATGATCTCGTCCAGCCGTTCCAGATCGACGCCTCTGGCCTGCGCGGCCGGCTGGTTCGGCTGGGACCGCTGCTCGACGCCATTCTGACGCGGCATGCCTATCCCGAACCGGTGGCGGTGCTGCTCGGCGAGGCGATCGCGTTGGCGGTGGCGCTCGCGGGCGCGCTCAAATACGACGGCGTCTTCACCTTGCAGACCAAGGGCGACGGCCCCATCGGCCTCGTCGTCGCCGACGTCACCTCGGAAGGAGCGGTGCGCGGTTACGCGCAGTATGACGAGGCGCGACTGAACGCCGTCCTCGGCGGCGAAGCGGGCGCCACGGTGCCGCGGCTCCTCGGCGCGGGCTATCTCGCATTCACCGTCGATCAGGGTGCGCATACCGATCGCTATCAGGGCATCGTCGAGCTCCAGGGCGCGACCCTGGCGCAATGCGCGCACCACTATTTCCACCAATCGGAGCAAGTCGAGGCCGGGCTCAAGGTCGCCGTTGCGCGGAGGCCGGACGCCGCGGGCCGCGAGCGCTGGCGCGCCGGGAGCCTGATGATCCAGCGCCTACCGCCCGAAGGCGAGGGGCTGCGCCAGGAAGCGGCCGATGACGGCTGGCGCCGCGCCGTCATTCTCATGAGCTCCAGCACCTCCGCCGAGCTGGTCGATGCCGAGCTCGCGCCGGAGGCGCTGCTCTTTCGCCTCTTCCACGAGGAGGGCGTGCGCGTCTATCGCCAGCAGGCGCTGGTGGCGCGCTGCCGCTGCTCGCGCGAGCGGGTCGAGACGGTGCTGCGTATGCTGCCGGGGGACGAGCTCAGCGCGATGAAAGTCGACGGACGTGTCGTCGTCACCTGCCAGTTCTGCAGCGCGCGCTATGATTTCGACGACGCGGAGCTCCACGCGCTGGTGGACACGTGAAAGCAGCCGTGCCAGTCTCGCGCGCCAAGAACGAACGCGGAGGAAAATAGGTATGCGGCTCGGCTCTTTGCCCTTGATGGCCATGGCTCTCGTCCTGGCCGGCCTCGTTGCCGGCTGCGGTTCGGCGCCACCCCGGCCGACCTACGCCGATATCCGCTTCAACGACGAGCCACCGATCCGGCTCGCCGTCGGCGGCGTCGACATCCAGAGCACCTGGCAGCCGAGCATCCAGCCGCCGCATGTCGAGCACCTCTTCCCCGTGGAGCCGGTGCGGGTGTTGGAGAATTGGGCGCGCGACCGGATCGCCCCCGCGGGCGGCAGCGCGCGGGCGGTCTTCGTGATCGAGGATGCTTCGGTGATCGAGGTCGACCTCAAGAAGAAAGAGAGTGGCGTTGCCGCCGTCTTCACCAACCAGCCGTCGCAGCGCTATGACGCGACGGTACAGGCGACGCTCCGCATTGTCGACGATCGCGGCACGCCGGTGCGCTATGTCACGGTGAAGGCGACGCGCTCGGAAACCGTGCTCGAGGACATCAGCCCCAACGACCGCGACAAAACCTGGTACGAGATGACGAAGAAGCTGATGGCCGACTTCGATCGCCAGATGAGCGCCGAGATCAGCGCCAATTTCGGCGGCTACTTTAATTGAAGCGGAGCGGCTCAGCGCCCAACGTAAAAGGGCGAGCGTCGAGCAACTATTGTTTTTTAGCGCACAGATCGCCAAGGAAGGGCAGAGGTCGCTGAGGTATTTCTCGCGACCCTGCGACCTCCGCGCTTCCCCTGAGACCTCCGCGCTAAAATCGTGTTTCTCTTTGTTCCGCCTCCGTCTTTGTCAGACGTTGGCGAGGCTTGAGCCGGCCGGCTGGCCGATGATCGCCAGGAACTCGCGGCGGGTCGATGGGTCGGTGCGGAAGGCGCCCAGCATGCGCGAGGTGACCATGGCGACGCCGGGCTTGTGCACGCCCCTGGTCGTCATGCATTGATGCGCCGCCTCGATGACGACGGCGACGCCCTTGGGCTCCAGCACCTCGTCCAGCGTGTTGGCGATCTGCGCCGTCATCTTCTCCTGGATCTGCAGGCGCCGGGCATAGACCTCGACGAGGCGCGCCAGCTTGGAGATGCCGACGACACGCTTTTGCGGCAGATAGGCCACATGCGCCTTGCCGATGATGGGCGCCAGGTGATGCTCGCAGTGGCTCTCGAAGCGAATGTCGCGCAGCACCACCATCTCGTCATAGCCGTCGGTCTCCTCGAAGGTGCGCTGCAAGAGTTCGACGGGGTCGACGCCATAGCCGGAGAAATACTCTTCGAAGGCTTTTGCCACCCGCGCCGGCGTCCCTTTGACGCCCTCGCG
>DATJAV010000003.1:0-6645 GCA_035515835.1 Allostellaceae bacterium | reverse complement strand
GGGACCCTCCTCGCTGATCCGCCGTGGCAATTTCAGAATCGGACCGGCAAAGTCGCGCCGGAGCACCGGCGACTCGCTCGCTATGGCACGATGTCGCTCGGGGAGATCATGTCGCTCCCCGTCGGGCAGATCGCCGCCGACACGGCTCATCTCTATCTCTGGTGCCCTAACGCCTTGCTCCCCGACGGCCTCGCCGTCATGGCGGCTTGGGGCTTCGCGTACAAATCCAACCTCGTCTGGCACAAGGTGCGGAAGGACGGCGGCAGCGACGGTCGCGGCGTCGGCTTCTATTTCCGCAACGTCACCGAGCTCATGCTGTTCGGCGTTCGCGGCAGGAATGCGCGGACGCGAGACGCCGGCCGCCGCCAGGTGAACTATCTGGCGACGCGGAAGCGAGAGCACAGCCGCAAGCCGGACGAGCAATATTCGCTCATCGAAGCGTGCTCCTACGCGCCCTATGTCGAGCTCTTCGCGCGAGGGACGCGCGCCAAATGGCGAAGCTGGGGCAATGAAGCCCGTGACGGATACGCGCCGACTTGGCCAACTTACGGGCATTCGACGAGCTCAGAGATCGGTGCCAGGTGAGTCGCCGCAAGTCCCATCGACAGGCATGCAGCCGAGCCCCTGACTCGCCTCACGCCGCGGCGCGCGGCCGCACTTGCTTTTTGATCGCCTTACCGGCCTGCCGCTTTGCCATCCCCAAGTCGAAGGCGGCTTGAAGATTGAGCCAGAACTCGGGAGTCGTGCCGAGATACCGCGCAAGCCGCAGTGCAGTGTCGGCGGTGACGGCGCGCTCGCCGTTCAGAATGCCGGTAACGCGATTCGCCGGAACACCGAGCGCCTTCGCCAACGCTCTGGCAGAGAGGCCGAGTTCGTCCAGCACGTCGAGCCGCAGAATTTCGCCGGGATGAACCGGCCGCATGCCGTTGGCAATCGTTGGCATTTTTTTGCCTCCAAGAGCATTCAATGGTAGTCGACAATCTCCACGTCCGAGGCGCGCCCTTTTTCCCATTTGAAGCAGATGCGCCTCTGGTCGTTGATGCGAATGCTGTGTCGGCCCTGGCGGTCGCCGACCAGCAGCTCTAGTCGGTTGCCGGGTATCGCAGCGAGATCGGCGAGTTCCGATGCCGCATCGAGCATGCGGAGTTTGCGCTCCGCCTGAGCCCGGAACGGCTGGAACCTCTTGACGCGCTTCCCCTCATAGAAGGCACGCGTATCCCTGTCCTTGAAGCTCCGAATCACTGGCGGTGCAGCATCACGCTACCCCCAAGAGTGCGTTACGTCAACCGTAACGTTACGTCAGGCGTAACGGAGCCGTCGCCTCCCTCCTTCGCGCGAAAAAAATGGCGCCGGCGGGGAGGTCTCGCGCCGGCGCCTGGTCCGTTTCGTCGGGGGGATTTTGAGGAAGCGGACCGAAACTCCTATTCCTCGGCGGCGCCTTCGGCGCTCGCCACCATCATGGCGTCGGCGACGAGGCCGGCGTTGCTGCGGATGGCGCGCTCGATCTGCGTCGCGACCTCGGGATTGTCCTTCAGGAACTGCTTGGCGCTCTCGCGGCCCTGGCCGATGCGCGTCCCGTCATGGGAGAACCAGGAGCCCGATTTCTCGACGACGCCCGCCTGGATGCCGAGATCCAAGAGCTCGCCGCGCTTAGAGATGCCCTCGCCATACATGATGTCGAACTCGACCACCTTGAAGGGCGGCGCCATCTTGTTCTTGACCACCTTGACGCGGGTCTGGTTGCCGGTCACCTGCTCCCGCTCCTTGATGGCGCCGATGCGGCGGATGTCGAGGCGGACGGAGGCGTAGAATTTGAGCGCATGGCCCCCGGTCGTGGTCTCGGGGTTGCCGAACATGATGCCGATCTTCATGCGGATCTGATTGATGAAGATCACCATGCAGCGCGACTTCGAGATGGAGCCCGTGAGCTTCCGGAGCGCCTGGCTCATGAGGCGGGCATGAAGCCCCATGTGGTTGTCGCCCATCTCGCCCTCGAGCTCGGCGCGCGGCACCAGCGCCGCCACCGAATCTACCACCAGCACGTCGATGGCGCCCGAACGCACCAGCGTGTCGGCGATCTCGAGCGCCTGCTCGCCGGCATCGGGCTGCGAGATCAGGAGATCGTCGATATTGACGCCGAGCTTCCGCGCATAAGCGGGGTCCAACGCATGCTCGGCGTCGACGAAGGCGCAGGTGCCGCCGCTCCGCTGCGCCTCGGCGATGACATGAAGCGCCAGCGTCGTCTTGCCCGAGCTCTCCGGCCCATAGATCTCGATGATGCGCCCGCGCGGCAGCCCGCCGATGCCGAGCGCGATGTCGAGACCCAAGGAGCCCGTCGAGATGACCTCGCTCTCGGTTGCCGCCTCGCGCGAGCCCAATTTCATGATCGAGCCCTTGCCGAACGCCCGCTCGATCTGGCCCAAAGCGGCGTCCAAGGCCTTCTGCTTGTCCATGGTGTCCTTGTCCAACAGGCGCAAAGCCGGCTGCGTCATACCCCGTGCTCCTTATTTCATAGGGTGTCTGAGCTTCTAAATCCAACCCACAATGAACCCTCGAGGCGAGAGAATGTACGTGATTTGTTCTCTGTGGCAAGTTCTTTTTTCGTTCCGCTTTAACCTTGCAGAAAAGCCACACTTGCGAGTTCGGCCGCGAGGGGCCGGGTCGCCGTGGCGCGAAACGTCATCGGCCCTTCAGATGGGGGCATTGTTCAGATGCCGAAGACCCCGAGAGCGGCTCCAAGGGCAGCGTCGATGGACCCGGCAAGGCCCAGGCCACATAGGCCGCCGCCACCACCCACAGCAGCAGATGAAAGCTGCCCGGAGAAGTTGAAGTATCCGTCTAGGAGTAGAGTGGCTCTCCCTCTCAGGGAGGGCCGGCGAGAGGCCGTGCTTAGCCCTTCTTGCCGCCTTTGTGGCCCTTCTTGCCGCCTTTGTGGCCCTTCTTGCCGCCCCTATGCGCCTTGCTTTCCTTCTTTGGTTTTTTCTGCGCCACTTGCGTCATAGCGCTCGTCGGCTCCGCCATCGCGGGGGCGACGGTAGCCGCAAGAAATGCCAGGGCAAGGGCAGCAGCAAGCGCTTTCATAGAACTCCTCCATCCGATCGAGCGACCGCGATATCTATAGCATGGGCTGGCGCGATCACGTGCTGCCGACGTGACGCGAACCGCTCGCGCCGTCGCTTACGGCCCGGGCGGACATGCGATTTGTGCCCATGGCGCGCTGGTTTGCTCAGGGTGAAAGCCGGCGCGCCCGGTGCCGGGTCGTGAAGAATCGATGACACCGGTTGGGCTCTCTCGCGGCGACTCGCCGCCCTGGAGGGACGGCGCCCTCAGCGAAGCGAGCGGCAGCGGCGAGGTCCGACCGTGACCTACGTCCCGCGCTCACTTCGGCGGTGTGGTCGAGGCGCCGCCGCTGCCCTTCTTGCTCTTCTTGCCAATCATGGATTTCATGACGGGCTCCTCGGATTCGGGACAAAGCGTGGAGCCGCACGCTCCACCCGCGTCACTCATAGCATCGCGCCGCGTCCTGTGCATCCCGTCTCTAGTGCCGCTCGCCGAGCGTCGCAGCGCTATGACTTCTTGGACCCGCTCTTGCCGCCCTTTTGCGGATGCTTGAAGGCCGGGTGCTTGAAAGCGATATGTTTGAAGGCCGGATGCTTCTTCTGCTTCGGGCCATGCGCCGCGCCTTTGCCGGCACCGCCAGCGGCGCCCAACGCGCCCGCCGTTCCGGCGCCGGCGGCGGCAGCGCCGGGGCCCGGCGTAACACCGCCCGTTTGCGCCATCGCCGGCGGGACGATTGCGGCGAGAAAAGCCAAGGCGAGGGCAGCGACCAACGCTTTCATGGGAGCTCCTTTGCGGCGGAAGACGACGTGCCCACCACCCCTATCACCGAGCGGGTAAAGCTTCGGTTAGCGAATGGCGGGGATCGCGGGCGCGGGCTCACGGATGATCGGAGAGCATGACCTCTTTCACCTTGCCCGCGAGCTGCTTCAGCGAGAAGGGCTTGGGCAGGAAGTGGATGTCGCCGTCGCGGTCCAAGCGCTTGCGGAAGGCGTCCTCGGTATAGCCCGAGATGAAGATCACCTTCATGTCGGGATGGAGCTCGCGCACCTGCCGCACCAAAGTGGGCCCGTCCATGCGCGGCATGACGACGTCGGTGATGAGGAGCTCGACCTTCTCGCTGCCGCTGGTGATGACGTCGAGCGCCGCCTCGCCACTCTTGGCCTCGATCACGCGATAACCCTTGTTGCGGAGCGCCCGGGCGCTGAAGAGCCGCACCGGATCCTCATCCTCGACCAGCAGCACCGTGCCGGCGCCGGTCAAGTCGCGGGTCGATTCGGTGGTGAGGTCGGCGCGGGCGCCGGCCGCCTGCTCGCCGCCCTGATGGCGCGGCAGGAAGATCGAGAACTGCGCCCCCCGTCCCTCCTCGCTGTCGACGAAGACGAAGCCCCCGGTCTGTTTGACGATGCCGTAGACGGTGGAAAGGCCGAGCCCGGTGCCGGAGCCGACCTCCTTGGTCGAAAAGAAGGGCTCGAAGATGCGGATCAAATTCTCGCGCGGGATGCCGATGCCGGTGTCGGTCACCTCCACCAGGACGTATTCGCCAGGCGGCATCACCTCGTGGCCGCGCCGCATCGAATACTCGCTCGACATGTTGCCGGTGCGGATGGTGAGCGTGCCGCCGCCGGGCATGGCGTCCCGCGCGTTGACGGCCAAGTTGATGATGACCTGCTCCAACTGGCCCTGATCGACCTTGACGAGGCCCAAGTCGCGGCCATGGACGACCTTGAGCTCGATATTCTCGCCGATGAGGCGGTGCAGCAGATGCGAGAGCTCGGCCAGCACGTCGGTGATGCTGAGGACGCGCGGCTGCAGGGTCTGCTGGCGCGAGAAGGCCAAGAGCTGGCGCACCAGGTTCGCGGCGCGGTTGGCGTTCTGCTTGATCTGCATGATATCGGCGAACGAGGGATCCCCCGGGCGGAAGCGCAGCAGCAGCAGGTCGCAGAAGCCGATCATCGCCGTCAGCAGGTTGTTGAAGTCGTGCGCGACGCCGCCCGCCAGCTGGCCCACCGCCTGCATCTTCTGCGACTGGGCGAATTGCGCCTCAAGGCTCTTCTGCTCGGTATTGTCGATGAAATGCAGGATGACCCGGGCTTCGCCCTCCTCGGCCTCGCCCAAGCGGCTGACATAGACCGAGGCCGACTTGTCGCGGGGACCGGAGACACGCACCTCGACCGGGCGCGCCAGCTGCTGGCCCTTGGCGACGGCGGCGATCTTGATCGCCATCTCGCCCTGGCTCTCCTGACTCAAGAAGCGAACCAGCTCCTTGCCGATGAGATCGGCGGGCGGCGTGCCGAAGAGCTCGCCCAGCGCGCGATTGGCCTCCTCGAGGCGACCCTCCTCGCCCAAGAGGGCGATGCCGACCGGCGCATTGGCGAAGAAGCGCTGGAAGCGGAGCCGCGAGAGGCGCAGCGCCTCCTCGCGCTCGCGCTCCGGCGTCAGGTCGCGCACCACCGAGCGGGTGCGGAGGCTGTCGCCGACCTTGACCACGCTCTGGCTGATGGCGGCGATGATGGTGCGGCCCTGGCGCCCGCGCAGCACCACCTCGCCGCGGGGCGCGCCGGCGCCGCCGCCCTCGAAGGGCGCATGGGCCGGGCTCCCGGGCGGCACTTCGTCGGCGATGAAGTCGCGCAGCCGCGCGCCCCCCTCCACCATCTCGCTCGGCGAAGCGCCGAGCCACTCGGCGAGCGCCTGGTTGACAAAGAGGAAGCGCCCCTCGCCGTCGACGGAATAGAAGCCGATCGGCGCATGGTCGAGGAAGTCGGCGAGCTTCATCTGCTCGTCGCGGATCACCTGCTCCATCTCGTGGCGGGCGGTGACGTCCTCGAAGCTCCAGAGGCTGTAGCCGGGGCGGCCGGCCAGGACATGGGCGGCGAGATGGAACCAGGCGGTGGGGCCGGCGCCATAGACGAGCGCCACCCGCCCCTGGGCGCGGCCATACTGCGCCACCTCGCGGCGGAGCCGCGCGAACTCCGCCGTCGCCGCCGCGTCCGCGGTAAAGCGGCGATCGAGCGCATCGAGCGGCGGCGATTCCAGCTCCGGGAAAAAGCGCCAGAAAGCGGCGTTGGCGTAGGCGATGCGGCCGTCGGGGCGGAGGATGAGATGGGCGTTGGCCGAGGCCTCGAGCGCCTGGCCCAGAAGGTCCACCCGCCCGCTCAGCATGCCGTGCACCTGCCGCGCCACCACGGCGGCGACGCCGAGGCCGCCCGCCACCGCGGTCAGCACATAAGCAAGGCGCATCGCCGCATCGCTCTGGGCGAGCTCGACGAGCGCGATGGTCGTCATGAGGATGGCCAGCACCGCCGCGGTGACGGCGAACATGCTGAGGCGGCGCATCCAGCTGGGAATGGGCGGGCCGCCGACGGCAACACGGCCGTCGCGGCCGAGGCCCGCTTCCATCGCTACGCGCTGTTCCGGCATACCATCCATCGCGTCCACTCTAGCACTTTAGCGCGGGCGAAGCTTGCCCTTGAGGCGGAAGACGTAGCTGATGACCTCGGCGACCGCGCGATAGTGCTCGCGCGGGATCTCGTGATCGATCTCGACGGTATAAAGCGCACGGGCCAGTGGCGGATTCTCGACCACCGG
>DATJAV010000002.1:0-6711 GCA_035515835.1 Allostellaceae bacterium | reverse complement strand
GCTTCCTGCATGAGGAGCAAATCCGGCCGCTCGGACTTGATTAGGGCCGCGACATCCTCGACAGGCGCGCCGACGACGCGCAAAAGATTCCAGCTAATGACCTTCAAGACAATTTGTCCTTTTTTTCGGGCGACGCCGGTTTGCTGGGGTGCGCAAGGTTGTAGGAAGGACTATTGCGCGCTCTCCCTAACCCTTGGTTACCGCGGCGCACTATTCCCTCCGTCGGAGCGGAGGTCTTCGCCGCACAACAGTGCAAGAATGGCGCCACGATTGACATCGGCGAGCCCCTTGCCTATCAGACGCGCGTGGCCCGGGTGGCGGAACTGGTAGACGCGCTAGATTCAGGTTCTAGTGGCCGAAAGGTCGTGGAAGTTCGAGTCTTCTCCCGGGCACCAGCCCTTCTTTCGCTCCGGCGCATCGGGTGACGGCGGCAGTGAGCATCCATCTCCATCACGGCGATCTCCCGGCCGGCCTCGGTTTTGGCGCGAGCGTCGCCATCGATACCGAGACGATGGGGCTCGATCCCCATCGCGACCGCCTGTGCCTGGCCCAGCTCTCGGCCGGCGACGGCGTCAGCCATCTCGTTCAGTTCGCCGCCGGTGCCTATGAGGCGCCCAACCTCAAGGCGCTGCTGGCGGACGATCGCGTGCTCAAGATCTTCCATTTCGGCCGCTTCGACATCGCCGTACTGCAGCGCTACCTCGGCGTGGCGACGCGGCCGGTTTATTGCACCAAGATCGCGTCCCGCCTGGTGCGCACCTTCACCGATCGGCACGGCCTCAAGGACTTGGTGCGGGAAGTACTGGGGATCGAGCTCTCGAAGCAGCAGCAATCCTCGGATTGGGGCGCCCCCGAGCTCACCGACGAGCAACTCCGCTATGCTGCCGCCGATGTGCTTCATCTCCATGCCTTGAAGGCGAAGCTCGACCACATGCTGGCGCGCGAAGGGCGAACGGCGCTGGCCCAGGCCTGCTTCGATTTCCTGCCGACTCGAGCGCTGCTCGATCTTGGCGGTTGGGCAGCGGAGGACATCTTTGCGCATTAGGCGGAGTATGGGCACAGCCAGCTAACCCGGCGGTTCTTTGACGATATAGGCGAAATCGCCGGCCTCGGCTTCGCGGATACGCTCGGGCGCTTTGATCTCGCCCAAGTACTCGTGCAGGGCGCGCGCACAGCCTTCCCAATCGAAGTAATCGTCGACAATGATGAGGCCACCCGGAATGACATAGGCGAAGAGATTGCGCAAGATGCAGCGAGTCGATTGGTACCAGTCACCGTCCATCCGCAGGATGGAGATCGCGCGATCGGCCGGGAAGCAGGGCAATGTATCCTCGAACCAGCCCTTGCTCACGAACAGGGACTGGCCGGGCCTGCCATATCGCTTGAGATTGGCCGAAAACTCGGCCGCGTCAGCCTTGTTGTTGTCGTGCCAAAGTCGACCGGTCGCCTGATCGGCGAGCGCCCGCGCGCCGTCCTCGATCGTGGCGTGCGGCAGGCCCTCGAAGGAATCGAAGAAGCGGAATTCGCGAATCCCGATATCGAGCTGCATCACGGCAAAGGAAATACCCCCGCGCCAAGTGCCGCATTCGACGTAGCACCCGCGCGCCAGATCTATCTCGCGAGCGCGCCTGCGGATGAGCGACAAATTCGCGCAGAAGCGATGTCGATTGGCCATCGTGAGAGCATGAAAGCGGCGCCACAGCATGCGATCCTGTAGTGCCGACGTAATATTGATCCGGAAGGCCACGAATCCCCCTGGCGCAATCTAGCAGGATCATCAGGAGGAACTCACGTAAGACGTAAAGATGAGACGCAAGAAGCGTCGCGGAACAATTGGCGCGAACGAAGCACGAACCATTGTCGGCTTTTACGGCGGCTTTCGTTGACTTTTGGGGATGCATGGGCATAGTGCGGGCGTAGCATCAACGCGGACCTAACGGCCTCGCACACCTAGCCGGAAGGAGGGGACTGCCTTTGGCCCGCGTCCTGAGAAAGAGTCCGGACCTCGATGCGGCGCAGCGTGTGCTGCGGACGGAGATCGCTGGGCTTGAGGCGCTCGCCGCTGCCCTCGATGGCGGATTCGCGACCACCGTCGATCTTTTCGCCGCCGTCAAGGGTCGCGTCATCGTCACCGGCATGGGCAAGAGCGGCCATGTCGCGCGCAAGATCGCCGCGACTTTCTCCTCGACCGGAACGCCGGCGCAGTTCGTTCATCCCGGCGAAGCGAGCCACGGCGATTTGGGCGCGATTGCCGGCAACGACGCGGTGCTGGCCCTGTCCAACTCGGGCGATACCGCCGAGCTCGATGATATCGTCGCTCACTGCCGCCGCTTCCGCCTGCCGCTCATCGCCATGACCGCGGGCGACAACAGCGCGCTCGCCGAGGCGGCCGATGTGCGGCTGCTGCTGCCCTCCGCCGCCGAGGCCTGCCCGATGGGGCTCGCGCCTACGACCTCGACGACGATGATGATGGCGCTGGGCGACGCGCTCGCGATCGCGCTGCTCGAGCGCAAAGGTTTCTCCTCACGCGATTTCCAGGTGTTGCATCCCGGCGGCCGGCTCGGGCGCAAGCTGCTCCGCGTCGCCGATGTCATGCGCACCGGCGAGGCCGTGCCACGGGCGGCGCTGGGGACGGCGATGAGCGAGGCCATTCCGCTCATGACCGAGAAGGCGCTGGGCTGCGTCGGCATCCTGGACGCCGAGCGCCGGCTGGTCGGCATCATCACCGACGGCGACCTCCGCCGGCACATGGGCGAACGGCTGTTCTCAAGCACCGTCGACCAGGTAATGACGCCGGATCCGCAAACCATCCGGCCGCAAGCCCTTGCCGCCGAGGCGCTCGGCCGGATGAACGCACCATCGCGGCCGATCACCAGCCTCTTCGTCGTCGACGAGGACGAGCGGCAGGTGCTGGGCATCTTGCACATCCACGACCTCTTGCGCGCCGGTGTCGCATGAGCGCGCCCCCCGACATCGCCGACACCGATCTCGTCACGCCGCTCCAGCCGCGCGAGGTCAATCGCGGCTATAGCCGCTTCGTCGGCCTCGCCAAGCGCCTGTTGCCGGGGGTGGCGCTGATCATGCTGGGGCTGGTGGCGCTCTGGCCTCGGCTGGAGGAAGATTTCGCGAACCTGAAGTCCCTGGGGTTGCCGCGCCTCGATCCGCGCGACGCGCGCGACCTGCGCATGGTCAATGCCCGCTACACCGGGCTCGATCGCCAGAACCGCCCCTTCATCATCACCGCCGACGTGGCGCGGCAGAGCCCCGACGTCGACCAGCTGATGTCGCTCGAGGGGCCCAAGGGCGACCTCACCACCGCGTCCGGCACGTGGATCGAGCTCACCGCCGATACCGGCCTCTATCAGCCGGAGACGCAGATGCTCCAGCTCTTCGGCGACGTCCATGTCTACCAGGACAAGGGCGACGAGTTCGAGACGGACACGGCGCATATCGACATGAAGGAAAGCAATGCCGAGGGCCACGATCCGGTCGTCGGCCACGGTCCCTTCGGCCATGTCGAGGCGCAAGGCTTCCGCATCCTCAACCACGGCGACATCATCGTCTTCACCGGCCACACGCATCTCGTGCTCCAACAGGCGGTGAAGACGGAGGCCGATCCTTGACGCGAACCGGGTCGCTGCGCTGGCTGGCGCTGGGGCTCGCGCTCATGCTGCCGCTGGGCGCGCGGGCGCAGAATTTCGGGCTCGGCCTCAGCGGCCAGTCGAGCGACAAGCCGATCGACATCCGGGCCGACAACGGCATCGAGTGGCAGCAGACCAACCGAGTCTATATCGCGCGCGGCAACGCGCGTGCGACACGCGGCCAGGCGACGGTGTATGGCGACACGCTGCTGGCCTTCTATCGCCCCCTCTGCAGTCCCGAGGCGATCGCCGCGCTTGCCGTACGCGCGGCCTGGGCAGCAACGGCAGCGGTGCGGCCGCCGCCACCGAACCAGGCGGCCAATGCGCCGCCGCCCAAGCCCGAGCCGCCCCGGGTCTGTCCCGACGCCGCAGCGACGGCGCCCGGGCAAAACGCCGCGGCGAAGCCCGCCAGCGACCCGTCGGACGGCGGCTCGACCGAGATCTTTCGCCTGGAAGCCCAGGGCAATGTGCGCATCGTCACCGACACGCAGACCGTCTATGGCGATCACGCGATCTACGACGTCGACCGCGCGACGCTCGTCGTCACGGGAGCGCATCTGAAGCTCGAGACGCAGCGCGACACGGTGACGGCGCGCGACTCGCTCGAATGGTATGACGACAAGCAGCTCGCGGTGGCGCGGGGCGACGCCCTCGAGATACGCGAGGGCAAGCGGCTGGCCGGCGACGTGCTGATGGGCGAGGTCGAGAAGGACGCAAACGGCTCCTCGCACATCGCCCGCATCGATGCGCGCGGCAACGTGCTCGTCTCCTCGGCCGACCAGATCGCGCGCGGCGACGCCGGGGTCTACAATCTCGACACCGGCATCGCGACGCTTACCGGCCGGGTCAGCATCACGCGTGGCGAGAACGAGATGACCGGACGATACGGCGTCGTCGACCTCAACAAGAATATCAGCCGCCTGCTCGCCGGCCCGCCCAACAAGAGCATCGACAAGCTCGGCGACCTGTTCTCCGAGAAGCCGGCCGAGGGCGGCACGCGGGAGCGCGTCCACGGCGAACTGAAGCGCGCGCCATCCTCGACGCCGAGCGAACCCGGGGCGAAGCCCAACGACAAACCCCGGGCGAAGCCCAGCGATCAACCCGCGACGAAGACGCCCGACCAATCCGCGGCGACGCCCAGCGCGCAACCCCTCGCGAAGGCGACGACCGAGTGACCCGCGAGACGGAAGGCCTCCCCGCCCGACCGCGGCTCATCGCCGACAACGTGTTGCGGCTGGAGCGCGAGCGTCCCGCGGCCACAACGGGCCTCGTCGCCTCCAGTCTCGGCAAGAGCTTCAAGAAGCGCCCGGTGCTGCGCGACGTGCATGTCTCGGTGCAGCGCGGCGAGGCGGTCGGTCTCTTGGGCCCCAACGGCGCCGGCAAGACCACCTGCTTCTACATCATCACCGGGCTCATCGCCCCCGACATCGGCACCATCGCGCTCGACGGCCAGGACATCACCGATCTGCCGATGTATCGCCGCGCGCGGCTCGGCATCGGCTATCTGCCGCAGGAGGCGTCGATCTTCCGCGGCCTGACCGTCGAACAGAACATCCGCGCCGTGCTCGAGGTCTACGAGCCCGAGCGCGACGTGCGCGAGGCGACGATTGCGCAGCTCCTCGCCGATTTCTCGATCACCCATCTGCGCCGAGCGCCGGCGATGGCGCTCTCGGGCGGCGAGCGGCGCCGCGTCGAGATCGCGCGCGCGCTCGCCATACAGCCGCATTTCATGCTGCTCGACGAGCCGCTCGCCGGTATCGACCCGATCGCCGTCGGCGAGATCCGGAAGCTGGTGGCGCATCTGAAGGACCGCGGCATCGGCGTCCTTATCACCGACCACAACGTGCGCGAGGCGCTCGAGATCGTCGACCGCGGCTATGTGCTGCATGAGGGCCGCGTCATCAAGGAAGGCATCCCTTCCGACATCGTCGCCGACGCCGACGTCCGCCGGGTCTATCTGGGCGAGCGGTTCAGTTTATAGTTCGCCACGTCCCTCGCTGCAAGTCGGTCCTGCGTCCTGGCGCTTCGTTGATCGAGCCTCCCGTTACGCCGCCGCTTCCTTGCGTGCCGCGAGGCGGTCCAGCTGCGGAAGGAGAAGCGCGGTCTTGGCGAGGATGGTGCGCACTTGCTCGAACTCGCGCTCGAGCGCCGCGAAGGAGGCGGCCTCGTTGCGGCGCGACCAGGTCTCGGAGACGACGCGGGCGCCGGCGCTGATGCGGAGCGCGGCGCTGCCGTCGGCGAGCGCCACCGGCTGGCCGATGTGGCAGAGCTGGCGCGCGAGCGCCTCTTCGTCGGGGTGAAGCCCGCGCAGCAGCGGCGACGCGTCTTGATTGAGGGCGCGATAGAGGACGGTGCATTCCGCGGGCGTCAGCCAGGCGCCGCCGCGCTTCAGGCGAAACGGGAAGATGGTGCGCACCATCATTTCGTCGTCGGCGGCATCGGGCGGCACGAGATCGACGAAAGGCTCCATCCCCGCCGCGGTGAGGAGCGCGGGAACGCGCTCGGCGAAAGCGGCGAGCGCGTCGCGGCGATAGGCGAAAGGCACGGCGAAGTAGTCGCGCATCTCCCGCGCCGCAGCGAGCCAGCGCAGCAGCTGTCCCAGATTGGCGCGCTCGGCGAGGCTCGCGCGGATCCCGGTCCAGGCGCGGGGCCAGTCGCTCCGGCTGCTGTAGTCGGCCAGGCCCGGCGGTGCCGCCGGCACCGCCGCCATCCGTGTCGAGAGCGCCGCCGGCACCAGGACGGCGCCGCTGAAGGGCGGGCCGGTGAAGAACTTGGAGCCAGTGATCAAGACCAAATGCCCGCGCGCGAGATGGGCGGCGATGCGACCGCGGCTCAAACGCATCTGGCAGGCGTCGATCACCACCTGCACGCCGGCGCCGAAGCGGCGCTCGATGGCGGCGAGCGTATCGGGGCCGGGAGAGCGCGCGCCCAGTTTGGAATGATCCATGACGTGGAGCAGCACGCGGGCACCGCCGGCGACGGCGTCCGCCACCGCGCGCATCACCGCTTCGTCCGCCGCTGCCGGAGTGGCGCCTTCCGGACCGCGCAACGGCACCGGATGGCAGGCGAC
>DATJAV010000001.1:0-10717 GCA_035515835.1 Allostellaceae bacterium | reverse complement strand
CTCGAGGTTCTCGGCGGCAGACGTGCTCACATCGCAAGGCGGGTCAACCCGCCGTCCAGCCGCGCGACGCGTCGCCGCCGCTCTTGCCGGAGACCTTGGGCTCCTGGTTTAGGCACTTCGCCACCTCGACGAAGAGCCCGGCCAGCAGGTTCCGATCGGTTTTGACGTTCGAGAGCTCCATGAACATCTTCTCGATCGTGTGGTGGATGTCCTCGTTGCGGCGCTTGATCTCTTCGTGGAGCGACTGAGTCTCGTGGCTGAGGCGGTCGGCGAAGTCGCGCTCGAGCTGACTGAGCTGGTCCGACATCGCGCGGAGGCGCTTCTCCAGCGTCTGGGTCTGCTCGCGCAGCGACCGTTCGATCTCCTTGTCGGCGTCAGCGCGTAGGTCCTTTTCCTCGCGCAGCTGGCTTGCCAGCGACTCCACCTGCTTCTTGGCATTCGACTCATAGGCGCTCAGATTGCGCGCGGTCTCGGACTCGACGTCCTTGAAGCGCTGCAGGAACCGCTCCTCGAGCTTGGAGAAGCGGCGGTCGTAGTCCTGCATCTGATTGCCGAACAGCAAGTCGCGAATCTTGTCCACACCCACCACGTCGCCGCCTGGCGTCTGGCCATTCCCGGCAGGCGCAACCATGATGGTGGTGTCTGGCGTCTCCACTTCGGATTTCTGCTTTGCCATGGTCACCCTCCTCCGAGCGCAAGAACTTATTAACTACTTAAGTATGACATGGTATCGTTCGGCATCACAAGATATTACAAAACACTCTCAAATAGCCCTTCTTTGCCGCCGGCCCCTGTCACTAGAAGCCGGGCACTGCATCTCAATTTCATTCTTAACGCGGCCGACAATATTGGGGGCCGCGGCCCGGCTTGTGTGACAGAATGCACACGTCTCGCTTGAGTGGCGCGAGAAACGACGGCGGCTCTGCTTGGCTAATCCGCCCCCGCTCCTGCTGCCATGCCGCTCTCCTTGAGGTAGGACACGATCTGCGTCACTGCCCATTCCGCCGCACCTTCGGCGCCCATCTTCTCGACGATGCCGACGACCGCGCTCTCGAGCCAGCTGAGATCGGTCTCGTCCTTTTGCAGTTGCTGCAGCACCGCCGCGAGCCTGGCACCGATCATGTTGGTGAGACCCGCCGTCGAGATCACCGGCTGCGGCCAGTCCGGCACCGGCTGCGGCACCGCCGCCAGCGCCGGCATCACCGGAACGATCGGCAGGAAGGCCCGGCCCGTCGCGTCGACCACGCGGAAATCGTTGCTTGTTTTCTGCGCGTCGGTCCAGCCGGCAAAAAGCGGGTTCGCCGCGTCCAGCAAGAGCTCGCTGCGCAGGTATGTGGCGCAATTCGCGCGCCCCAGCATGTAGTCATGCCAGCGCAACTCCTCGTGCACGAAGCCGGCAAAGGCGCCGAGCCCCGATCCCGCCAGCGCGCCGCCGCCGACCTGGAGCTGCGCCATTCCCGGCACCATGCGCCAAGGCGTGATCATGAAGCGGCTGAAGACGGCAGCGTCCGCCATCAGCGCCATGTCGGCGGTGAGGTAGCGCCCGCCCGTCACTTCGCCATTGAGGAAGGGCCAGAGCGTCCGCACCATTCCGTTGCTTGCCGCCGGACCCATATCGGGCGCCGTCGCCAGCGGATCGACCAGCAGCACGGCGCGCGTCGCCTTGGTCGGATCGCGCGGGTTGCGCCCCGTCATGCCGGCAAGCCAGGTTCGCGCCAGCTGGATCGGCTCGTTGTCGAGCGCGCCGCCATCGACGACGGCAAAGGCATAGTCGTCGGCGCCGGCATCGGCGGGGTCGTGCATCTGGTCCCAGGCCGGCTGCAACGCCACCACCTGCGCCTTGCCCTGGTCGTCGGGCTGGACCGTGACGCGGAAGCGGTAATGGGCGCGGGGCCGATGCAGGTCGCGCGCGCGGAAGCCGCCGGGAAAGGCCGCGCTGCCTTTGGCGTATTCGGCGATGTTGGCCCAATCGGCCGCTGATCCGGCATCCGTCGCCGCGGCCACCGCGAACTCGTCCGGGCGCGGCGGCGTGCCGGGGGTGCCGCCGGGCTGCGCCAGGGCAAAGCGGGCATAGTCGCCATGATCGAGGAAATACTCGCCCTGGCCGGCCGCACCCGGCGCTCCCGTCGCCGGGACGCCCGTGAGCGCGGTCAGATAGGGCACGCCGCGCAGATTGGTGAGCGACATCACCAGGCGCAGCGGGTTCATGACATAAGCCCGCTGTCCCGCCGCCAGCGCCGGTCCGTTATAAGCGGCGACGCCGGCGCCGAGCGTGTCGACGAGCGTCGAATCCAGCAGCGAGGCAAGCGCCTCGCCTGCCGGCGCCGGCAGATCGCGGGTTCCCATCAAGCCCTCGATGGCGAATCCCCCGACCCAGAGGTCGTAAAGCGGATTGCTGGTGGGTGCGCCGCGCGGCGTCGCCGCCGTCACATGCGGGAAATTGAATTGCAGCGCCCGCGACAGCACCGTGCCGCAGACGGTGCCGCCCGAGGCGCCGGTGACGATCGCAAGCCGCACGTCATGCTGCGGCGCGCCCCCGTCATTGGCCGCCTTGGCGAGGGACCAGGCGTCGAGCGCCTCCACCAGGTAATCGAGCACCCCCGCGGTGTAGGCGCCCGCCGACACCGTCCCGCCCAGCACCAGCCCCAGCTCGAAGCAGCGCGCCGGCGGATCCGCCGTCTTCGCCGGAAAATACTGCGCGAGCTCGGCCGCCGACAGGATCGTGGGGTCCGGCATCTTCGTCCTCCCGAGAAAAAGGAACGCTGCAGTGTTGTTTCACGGTTTCGATGACAGTTCAACGTCGGCGTGCAGTCATGCGCCGCGACCGAGATCCGCTACACCTCTGTCGCGTAAATCGCCTCGTTCATGGCGTTGGCTGGAGCGCCGGTCAGTTGGTTGGGCTAGGCGGCATTCTAAAGGTTCCGGCCGGAGCCGGCGGGGATGCTTCGGCCGCCCGCGCTGTATCACCTGCATCAACCTCAAGGGACATGGGTGCGTGCCATGAGAAAGCTTCTATCGGCCGCGGCAATCGCGGGCTCGCTCCTCAGCCTCACCGCATGCGTCGTGGCTCCGGCGCCCGGGGTCGCTTATGCGCCGCCAGCGGCCGCTTATCCGGCGCCGGCCTACGCGGCGCCCGCTTATGGTTACGCGTCGCCACCCGCGGTTTACGCAGCGCCGGTGGTCGCCGTCGGCCCCCGATGCTGGCGTTGCGGCTGGCACCGTTGGTGGTGGTGATCGATCGCGGCGCTCCCTAGAGCGCCGGCAGGCGATCGAACCAGGGTTGCGCTTTCTCCAGCTCCGCAGCCAGCGCCAAGAGCGTCGCCTCCTCGCCGTAGCGGGCGGCGAAGTGGACGCCGACCGGCAAGCCGTCCCTGGTCCAATAGAGCGGCACGGTCATCGCCGGCGTCCCGGTCGCGTTGTGGAGCGGCGTCACCGAGAGATATTCCGAGACGCGCTTGCTGAAGGTCTCGACGTCGCCGTTCTGATCGAAATAGCCGAGTTTAGGCGGCGGTCCGGCCAAGGTCGTCGACAGGATCGCGTCGTAGCGCATGAGGAAGCGGGCGAGCTTGCGCCCGGCGGCATGCGTGGCAGCGATCGCTTCGACATACTCGACGCCGCTCACCTCGAGCCCCCGTTGATAGACGGCCCAGGTTGTTGCCTCGAGGTCATCGCGGTTGGGCGCGCACCCCAATGCCTTCCAGCGGAGCGCGCAAGCTCGGGCGGTGTTGGTCGCCGAGATCCGCGTAGCCATCGGCCGGAGCGCCCGCATGTCGAGCTCGGGGTCCGCCTCCTCGACGGCGTGGCCGAGCGCGGCGCAGAGCTTCGCCGCGCCCTCGACGGCGTTGCGGCAATCGGGATGCAACGCGGCGCCGCGATGGTCGCGGAGCA
Organism: Allostellaceae bacterium; assembly: GCA_035515835.1. Classification (GTDB taxonomy): domain Bacteria; phylum Pseudomonadota; class Alphaproteobacteria; order ATCC43930; family CGMCC-115725; genus DAHUYF01. The sequence goes on along the minus strand of DATJAV010000001.1, from coordinate 6,829 downwards.
TCAGCGCAATTCTGAGCCGCTGCGGCGGACGGGCGACGGCGTCGAGAAAGGGACGCTCGGGCGTCGGCGCCGCATAGGGGTCGCCGGGCTCCATTCCCGCCGTGCAATCGAGCATCAGGGCGGAATCGCGCACGCTCCGGCTCACGACATGTCCCACCGACATGCCGCCCCATCCTTCGCCCGCGTCCGGCGCCATGGACACCCGGCCGCGCGACGGCTTCAGGCCGAAGAGCCCGCATTGTGCCGCCGGAATGCGGATCGAGCCGCCGCCATCGGTCGCATGCGCCACGGGTAGGATGCCGGCGGCAACCGCGGCCGCGGCGCCGCCCGACGAGCCGCCCGCCGAGTAGTCGAGGTTCCAGGGGTTGCGGCAGGAGCCATAAAGCCGTGGCTCGGTATTGGGGTTGATGCCGAATTCGGGACTGGCGCTCCGTCCCATGAAGACGAGCCCCGCTTGCTTGCAGCGCGTCACGTAAGCGCTCTCGTGATCGGCGACGAAGTCCTTGAAGAGAGCGCTGCCGAAGGTCGCGGGCTCGCCGGTCTCGAAGAAGCCTAGATCCTTGATGAGATAAGGGACGCCGGTGAGCGGACCCTGCGGCAACCCCGCCGCCACCGCCTTGCGTGCCTTCTCGTATTGTTTGTGCACGATGGCGTTGATCGCCGGATTGACCCGCTCCGCCCGCGCGATCGCCGCCTCCAGCACCTGCGCAGCACTCACCTCGCGCTTGGCGATGAGTTGGGCCAAGCCGACGGCGTCGTATCTCCGATAGTCCTCGAATTTCATGATGCGCCGACCTCCCGGAGAAGGATTTAGCGCAGAGGTGGCCCCGGATCCTGTCCGCCTCCCCTCGCGCCTTGCCTATCGCTGGGTCAAACCTATCCCCGGCGCTCGCGCCGATCCATGCAAAAAGCCCTCTCCCGCATCGCGGGGCATCGCGGGGCGTCGCGGGGAGAGAGAGGGACCCATGCGGGGCACCGCCGCATGGGAGGGTGACGGGGCCGCTAAGCCGCGCGGATCTGGGCGAGGAACCGGTCGATTTCGGCGCGGAGCCGGTCGGAGGTGGCGTTGAGCTCGATGGCGGCGCCCAGCACCCGATCGGAGGTGGTGCCGGTCTCCGTCGCGCCTTGGCCGACGCCGGCGATATTGACGGACACGTCATGCGTGCCTTGCGCCGCTTGCTGCGTATTGCGTGAGATTTCCTTGGTCGCGGCGCCTTGCTCCTCGACCGCGGAGGCGATCGTGGCGGAGATGTCCTTGATGCTGCCGACGACGCGACCGATGCGGTCGATCGCCTCCACCGCGCCTGTCGTCGATTGCTGAATGGCGGAAACCTGGCCCGCGATCTCCTCGGTCGCCTTGCCGGTCTGCATGGCGAGGGACTTCACCTCGGAGGCGACCACGGCGAATCCCTTGCCGGCTTCGCCGGCGCGCGCCGCTTCGATCGTGGCGTTGAGCGCCAGCAGATTGGTCTGCGTCGCAATGTCGTTGATGAGCTTCACCACCTCGCCGACACGCTGCGCCGCATCGGCGAGCCCCTGCACCGTGGCGTCAGTGCGCTTCATCTCGGTGACGGCCTGGCCGGCGATGTCGTCGGCTTGAGCGACTTGACGGCCGATCTCGCCGATCGAGACGAGGAGCTCCTCGGAAGCCGTCGCCACGGTCTGCACGTTGGTCGAGGCTTGCGTCGCCGCGGCAGCGACGGCGGACGCTTGCCGGTCGGTCTCCTCCGCCGTCTCCGACATGCTCGTCGACGCGCCTTTCATCTCGCCCGCGGCGCGGGTCAGCGCTTCGAGCGAGGCGCGGATCGAGCCTTCGAAAGCGGCGATATGCGCCTCGATCGCGCGCTGGCGCTGTTCCTTCCGTTCCTGCTCCTGCTGCCGCGCCGCTTCGATCCGGCCCTTTTCGATAGCGTTGTCGCGGAAGACGGCGAGGGCGCGGCTGAGGTCGCCGATCTCGTCTTGGCGCCGCTCGAACGGAATCTGCAGCGTGAGCTCGCCATAAGCGACGCTCCGCATCGCCTCGGTGATTTGCGCCATCGGGCGGACGACGCGGCGCAGGACGAGCAGCACGGTAAAGACGCCGAACGCCAGGAACAACGCCGCGACGCCGGCGCGCTCATAGAAGTGCCACGCCGTTTCCGTGGCGCGCGCGGCGGTAAAGTCCTGGGTGATGTCGAAGGCGACGTAAGCCACGTCGATGAGGCTCTGAAGGCCGGGATTGGACACCTTCACCCACTCGGCGCCGGACATTCCCGCCGGCTTGCCGGCGATGAGATCGGCGAGCACCGCCTTGCGCTTCTCGCCGAGCCCTTTGAAGTATGTCGCCTCGGCCGTCTCGACCGCTTGCTTCAGCTGAGCCGGGGTGTTGGGCGCGCGGGTGTCTTCCTTGATCGCTTTCCATGCCGCCTCGATGCGGCCGCCCAGCATGGCGATCTTCTGCTGCTGCTCGAGCGAGAGGCTCTGGCCCGACGCCACTGCGGCGCCGATCGTCAGCCGGTCGACGCCGGCGGCGTCGCGCACCGCCCAAGCCATCTGCTTGATCGCCATCATCTCGGTGACGAAGGGATCGCTGTCGGTGATCTGGTTGGAGACCGCCTCGGAGAGCCCGTCGATGTCGTCGACCAGCTTGCCGATCGTGGCGATCCATGACTTGCTCAGCCCCGCCGGCCGCTCGGCCTTGGGCCGCAGCATCGCCGCGTCGGCGTCATGCCGGATGCGCGTAACCGCTGCGCTGTCGCTGCCGAGCGCGTCGATCCAGTGCTGCCGGTCGGCGAGCGAGAGCCTCTGAAGCTTGACCAAGGCCGATTTGAGCGCCCCATCCGATTGAGCGCGCAGCGCCGCTACGTCGCCTTGCACATCGGCGCTGACGGCGTCCGGCGCCACGAGCGCCGCGTTGACCGTGCCGCGCTCGACGCGCAGATTCGGCATGGCGCGGAAGAGATCGCGCGAAACGCTGGTGACCGCCTCGATCTGCTGCCAGGCGACTCTGTGTTCCCAGGCCTGCTCGGCCGAGCTCGCGAAATTGATGACGAGGACGATTACCGTGAATCCGGTGATCGCCTGCAAAAGATTGCTAATGGATAGAGCGCGCTTCACGGACCTCTTCGCCAAAATTTATCGTAAAAGGTAGACAAGACCAGGTTAGCAAAGAGTAAAGTCGCTACGGTTAACGCTGCTATTACATGCACCGAGAGATGGTTTATTCCCCTTGCTCTTGTTAGGCGGCGCGCCCGCTTCCGGTGCGATGCAGCTAGGACCGCCGCCCCCGCCGCCGCATCGTCACGGCACGCCGAACGTGGCGATCCGATCGATGCCGCAGACGAAGAGCACGCGCTTCTCGTCGATCTTGGGGTCGCGAAGGCTGTAGGGCCCAGGCTGGCCCGTGTATTTCGTCCAGATGCGATCGAGCTGCTTGGTGACGCGCTCGCCGCCCGTGTCCCACTCCCGCAGCTCCTTCTCCACCGTGCATTTGATCTGCACCCAATGGTAAGGATTCTTGGGATTGACCAGCAGCAGCGTGAGCCGTGGATTCTCGCGGATCCATGCGCATTTCGGCCGGTGCGAGGCAGTGTTGACCAGCACCTTGTCGCCCTCGTAGTCGAACCACATGGGCGTGAGGCTGACGCGGCCATCCCGGCCGATGAGGCCCAGGCTCGCCGTTACGGGCTCATCGAGAAGTTGCTTGTAGATCGGATCGAGATCGGCGAGGCCCTTCGCCTTCCTGCGCTCGCCCACGGCAAACTGGCCTTCCTGCAAGCCCTTCGCGACATGGCGGAAATTAGCGATCGTGAACCCTTCGGTCATGGCTTCCTCCCGCGACGGCGCTCTTGCCCGCCGCCCGACAACGAGGATAGGACGAAACGGAGCGACGCTATAAGTCTCGATTGCGTTTCGCCCGCACCGCGAGCGCCGCCTCGGTTTCTCGCGTCTTTCTGCGTCACGCCGAGGACGCCGTAACCCTCGCTTGCGGCTCTCGGCTCGCCAGCGGTGCGGCAGCCGGCACGCCCGCCCGCGCGAAAGCGATCTGCGCCGTCGTCGCCGCCACGAGAAGGATCCCGGCCACTGGCAGCGCCGAGTGCACCTGCCAAAGCCCGACCAGCAGCGTGCAGAACGCGCCGAAGCTCATCTGCAGGAAACCGTAAAGCGCCGACGCCGCTCCGATGGCGCGGAGATCGACGCCGATCGCGCGCGACGTGGCGAGCGGGCTCGTGAGGCCGCAGCCGATGGCGTAGAGCGCCATCGGCGCCATCATCGTGGCGACGCCGAGGTGACCCCCGAGATCGACCGCGAGCAAGGCGCCGGCGGCGATCATGCCGATGAGCGCGCCCAAGCGCAGCAGGCGCTCGATCGGGACGCGCATCGCGAGGCGGCTCGCGAGCCAGCTGCCCAGCGTGATGCCGAAGAAGAGCGCCATGTAATAGACGCCGATCTCGCCCGGCGGACGATGCAGCAACTCGATGAAGAGAAAGGGCGAGGCCGAGAGGAAGGCATAGATGCTGGTCGACATGCAGGCCCCGCCCGCGGCATAGGCGCGGAAGGAGCGCAAGCCGAGCAATCGGCCATAGACGCTGAGCATCGCCAGCGGATTGGGCAGGGCCGCGCGCAAGCGGTTGGTTTCCGGCAGCGTGGTGACGGTCAGCAGCAAGAGTGCCGCGCCCGCGACGCCCAGCACGGCGAAGATGCCGCGCCAGCCCAGCCAGATCGCCGCCGTGCTGCCGAGGAGCGGCGCGATCGCCGGCGCCACCGTCATCGCCATGACGAGGAGCGCAAGCTGTCGGCCCGCTTGCTCCGGCGTCGCGCCGTCGCGCGCCATGGCGCGTCCCAACACCAGGCCGCCGCAAGCGCCCAGCGCCTGCACCACCCGCGCCGCGATGAGCCAGCCAAGGCTTGGCGCGACCGCCGCCAACAGCGTCGCCGCGAGAAAGACGAGGAGCGCCGCGATCAGCACCGGCCGGCGGCCGAAGCGGTCGGAGATCGGCCCATAGATGAGCTGTCCCGCCGCGAGACCGACGAGATAGACCGTGAGCGTCATTTGCGCGGCGCCGGGCGTCGCTCGGAAGTCGCGCGCAACCGCCGGCAGCACCGGCACGAAGATGTGCATGGCGAGCGTGCCGCTGCAGGCGATCGCCGCGAGCAGCAGCCCGCTGGGCGGGCGCGGGGCGGTCCTCACCGCGACGCCTTTGCTGCAACGGGTTGGTCGAGCGCCGCTTCGATCGCCTGAAAGACGCGGTGGCAGGCTTCGAGATCGGCCGGCTGCACCGCCGCCAGCAAGCGGCGCTGGATCGCATCGCTGATGCGCAGCACGCGCTTCTGCAGCTCGCGCCCCTGGGGCGTCAGGTAAATGCCGTGCGCGCGGCGGTCTTCCTCGTCTTCCCGCCGCTCGACGAAGCCGCGCCGCTCAAGCCCGTCGAGAAGCCGCACCAGCGACGGTCCCTCGATGCCGAGCGCCTGCGCCAGCTCCTTCTGCCGAATGCCCTCGCCGAGCCGCCCGAGATAGGCGAGCGGCCGCCACGTCGCCTCGGTCAAGCCATAGGCCCGCAACTCGGCATCGACCGCCTGCCGCAACCGCCGCGCCATCCACGCCAGCCGGAACCCGAACGTCTGCGCTTGCTCAATCACCCGTCGCGCCATGCCAATAACATAGCTAGCTACCTAATTATTCGCAAGCAAAAAAACCCACTCTCCCCTTGCGGTGGAGGGAGGGTGTAGGGGAAGCCCTCGCCCTATGCCGATCGCTCAATTGTCGTATTGGGCCTCGAGCGTCCCGTCGTTCACGGCGGCGGCCGGCCGCGCCACACTTTCATCATGGTGCCCGAGCCGAAGCGCGCGCAGTAGGTGTGGGCTTCGATAATGCCCACGCCGGCCGCCTCGCCGACGAGACTGCATTGCTCGATCTCGGCAGTCGACAGTTGCTTCGGCGCAGGCGCGAGTGCCACGCTCAACGCCATGAGCGAGCCGCCGAGGAGAACGACGCCGAAAAAGACCACGCGCTGCACAATTAACCATCCCAACGTGCGGTAGCGCTCGAATCGACAAGGGAACGCTCCGCTGTTGCGGAGGTTCGCTCTTCATATATTTTTCACGCGCTGCCGCGGATCACTCCGGGAGCGTCTCGCCGGAACCGCCGAACTCCGCCGGAAAATCCTTGAGCTTCGGCAGGCCGTCGCGCATCGGCAACACCGTCTCGGCATAATTGACGTGGACGCCGGGCGCGAATTTGACCGTGGGCAGCGTCGCCGCGAAGACGTCCACCAAGCCCAGAGGCGGATGATTGGTCATGAGGTGGCCGCCGCATTTCCGGCAGTATTGCCGTTGGCTGACGGGGGTCTTCTGGAACGTCGCGAGATGCTCGGCGCCCGCCGTGACCTTGACCGCGCCGGGCTTCCACAGCGTGAACGCATTGACCGGCCCGCCCGACCACGACCGGCAGGACCGGCAATGGCAATACCCCATGGCCTCCGGCTCGCCCGTCGCTTCCACGTGAACCGCCCCGCAGAAGCATTCGCCCTTGTGCGTCGTCATCGTCCTCTCCTCCCTTTTTGTTGTCTCTCACTCTTCATATCTTCACCGCAAGGCAACCGCTCCCGCAATCCCTCTCCCGCATCGCGGGAGGCTGAGGGCGGCAACTCACGCGAATGCTTCCGGCGCCGCTCCCGCGCCAAGAGTTGCGGGTCGGTCGCGTCAGGTTCTATGGAGCGACCGGCCCCAGCCTTCGGACGGGAGGAGTCGCGTGTGCCAGTTCTGCAGTTCAGGGACCATCGCCGGGCGTCATTCGCGGCGCGGCGTCGTCGGCATGCTCGCCGCCACCGCCGGCTACGCGCTTCTTCGC